>QHRX01000089.1 GCA_003221455.1 Candidatus Rokuibacteriota bacterium | reverse complement strand
GGCGCAGCCGGCGAACCAGACGGTGAACGTGGGGCAGGCGGCGGTGTTCACGGTGGGGGCGAGCGGGACGGCGCCGTTGACCTATCAGTGGCAGAAGAACCCGGGGACGGGGTGGGCCGCCATCACGGGGGCGACCGGAGCGACCTACACGACGCCGGCGACCACGGCGGGAGACCCGAGCTATCGAGTCGTGGTGACCAACACCGTGGGCTCGGTAACCAGCGCGACGGCGACGCTGACGATTCTGTCCGGCAACACGCCTCCGACGATCACCACCCAGCCGTTGAACCAGACGGTGGCGACAGGCCAGGCGGCGACCTTCACGGCGGGGGCCACGGGCACGGCGCCGCTGGCGTTTCAGTGGTATAGGAATGGGGTACGCATCTCGGGGGCGTCGGCGGCGAGCTATACGACGCCGGCGACCACGGCCGGGGACAGCGGATCGATCTATCGAGTCGTCGTCACCAACCCGGTGAGCGCGGTGACGAGCAGTGCGGCGACGCTGACGGTGGCCAAGGGGCCGACGATCACGACACAGCCGGCGAGCCAGACGGTGGCGCCGGGCGAAGCGGCGACCTTTACAGTGGTGGCTACGGGCACGGCGCCGCTGAGGTATCAGTGGCAGAAGAGTATAGGGGGGGGCAGCGCGACGAACATTGCGGGGGCGACGGCGTCGAGCTATACGACGCCGGGGGCCATGCCCGCGGACAATGGATCGACCTACCGAGTCGTCGTCACCAACTCGGTGAGCGCGGTGGCAAGCCAGTTCGCGACGCTGGGAGTGGGTGGGTGATAGACATCTCGTGTCCGCTCGTGCGGTGCCTGTGCCGCGACCTGCCCCTCCTACCCCACATCGTCGCTTTGAGGGGCGACGGACCAGGCCACAATCGCTCAGCACCCGGGCCGCCCCCCCACGCCCCGTAGCGTTTCTTGCGGGGGGTGGCTGAGCAGGTCCTCGAGAGCCTGCGCCAGGACCGTCATCGGCCGGGAGGCGGATCGCGTAGCTCACCCCCGGCGCTTCAACGCCTCGTAGAGGGTCGGCAGGGCAAACGCGGCGTCCGGGCGCTGACGACGACGGGTCTGCTGCCCCTGTGCGCAGGCGCATGTCACAGCCGGGAGGCGGCAGCGGCCTCCGAGCAGTGCGGAAGCGAAGCGATCTCAGAGCGTCGCGGCGTTGCCATTCACGGGACCCAGTGAACCATTGCCGCAGGCCAAAGTCATCGAGGGGGACGCAGTGACGCGGGCCGAAAGCCACTCGCGAGTCGAGTCGCGAGAGATCGCCGCCGCGGCGGCGCGCCTTGGTCTCCTCGCCGACGGAACTCCGGAGTATGCAGGCTTCATGCTGAGCCCGGCCGGGCAGATTGTTACCTGGAACAGCGGAGCGACAAGCCTCCACGGGTATCTGCCGGAAGAGGTCGTTGGCCAGCACGTCTCCCGCCTCTCCCCCCGCGAAGACGCCAAGCGAGGCACGCCCGACGAAGAACTGGGACAAGCAGCGAAAGATGGACGGCTCGAAGTGGAGGGCTGGCGGGTTCGGTGGGACGGGTCGAGGTTCTGGGCCCGTGTCGTGACCGTGGCGGTGCGCGATCCGACCGGGACGTTACGCGGGTTCGTGCAGGAGACCCGCGACATCACCGAGCGCAAGCGGGCTCAGGACTCGGCGAGGGCCCTCGCCGAAGTCGGGCGCCTTCTCGCGAAATCCTTAAACGCCACCGAGGTCGGCCAACGGGTCGCGGATGAGCTTCGAGCCCTCCTCGAGAGCGAAAACGCCGCGTTGTATGGTCTCGAGCCGGGATCGTCCGACTTGGTCACGCTGGCGGTGTCGGGCGAGATGAACTCTGACCTCAGCCGCCTGGTCCTTACCCAGGGGATCGGCGCACCACGCCTTGCCCTGCAGGGGCGTCGGGCAGTCGTCATGCGCGACCTCCTCACTGACTCGAGGATGACCCTCACGGTCGAGGCGCGATTGAGCATCGTCCACGCTCCCCACCGCGCGATGCTGGCGGTGCCGCTCCGGATCCAGGACAGGGTGATCGGCGTGCTCGGGATTCTCGACTGGGCCGGTCGGACGTTCGACGAACGCGAAGTCCGATTGGCACAGGCCTTTGCCGATCAGGCAGCGCTTGGGCTCGAATCCTCCCGTCTGTATCGGGAAAGCCTGCGCGCCTACGAGGAGTTGCTGCGAACGCAGGAGCAGCTCGCCCAGGCGCAAAGGATGGAGGCGGTCGGGCGCTTGGCCGGAGGCGTCGCACACGATTTCAACAACCTCTTGACCGTCATCACCGCGAGTTGCCAGGTCGCGTTGAATCGTCTCTCCTCCGACGATCCGGTGAGGAGGGACATCGAGCTCATCGACCAGGCCGCGGCCGGAGCCGCACAGTTGACGCGGCAGCTCCTGGCGTTCGGCCAGAAGCAAGCACTTCAGGCGGTTCGATTCGACGTGAATCTCACGATCGAGGGCGTCGGACCGATGCTTCACCGCTTGCTCGGCGAGGACGTCGAAGTCGTGATGCGGCTCGAGGCAACCCCCGCACTCGTCACGGCGGACCCGGGAAAGCTCGAGCAGGTTCTGGTGAACCTGGCGCTCAATGCCCGCGACGCCATGCCGCAGGGGGGCCGGCTCGTGATCGAGACGGCAAACGTCGAACGGCGCCACCCGGGTGTTCGCGGGGGCAGCGAGAGTCCTGTGGGGCCCTACGTGATGCTGACGGTGCGGGACACCGGGACCGGCATGGATGCGCACGTCCTCGGCCGGCTGTTTGAGCCGTTCTTCACCACGAAGGCACCCGGCCGCGGTACGGGACTGGGCCTGTCGGTCGTCTACGGGATCGTCAAGCAAACCGGGGGCGAGATCGTCGTCGAGAGTGAGCCGGGACTGGGCACCACGTTCAGGATCTGGTTCCCACGGGTCACCGAGGGCGCGACGGACTCGCTCGGGTCGCGCGTCGTCTCGAGTCAATCGCCGTAGGGCGACGGGGCGACGAAGCCTGTTCTCCACGGAATCCGTGCCGGTATAGCCGTGTCACGTGGCGGGCCGCCTCGGGCGCCGCACGTCGGCGCCGTAGGACCCGTCAGTCAGCGACCACGCGAACCCGCATACGGAAGAGGAGATGGAATCCGCCGAGCGTCGCCGCGATCCCCACCGCTCCGAGGATCACGCCGTAGTGGTGGCCAAGAATGTCGCTCGCCGCCCGGCCGAGGTAGTACACGAGGAAGCCGGTGCCCGCGGCCCACGTGAGCCCCCCGGCCGCGTTCCAGCAGAGGAAACGCCACCAGTTCATGCGCGTCGCGCCCGCGATCCAGGCGCCGGCGACGCGAAGCCCCGTGATGAATCGTGCGAGGAAAACCGTCTTCCCGCCGTGGCGCGCGAAAAACCGCTCGGCGCGTGGGAGAAACCTGTCTGCATAGCTCGCCAGAAGAGGCCAGCGGCGCAGGAGGCGGCGCCCTCCCCAACGACCAATCCAGTATCCGGCACTGTCGCCGACGATCGCTGCCGTCGCGGCGACGACGATGATGGAGCCGATCCTGAGCTGGCCTCGCGAGGCAAGCAGGCTGGCCGCGATGAGCGCGGTCTCGCCGGGCACCGGCGCGCCCGCCGACTCGAGGAAGATGAGGAGGAAGAGCAGCATGGGGCCATACGCCTCGACTAAGTGCTCCATCACTCCTCCTCGCTGGACTACGCAAATGTTGTGAGTGCAATGCAGGTGCCACCGCCGAAAGTCCATGAAAAGGCGCTCGGATATGAGCGGAGAACGTCGCGGACGAGCCAATCCGACATTCGCTGGACATTGTGGCGCGCGTTCTCAAAGGAAGGACCAAGGGACGAGGAAGCTCGCACGAAGACTCCGTCTAGAGGGGGGCCCGAGGCTCGCCGCGGCCAGTTGCCGGAAGATTCGTGACGCGGCGTGCGCTGATCCCGCCGGCTCTGTGCCCAGGGCCGAGGGAGGGCCGTACCGGTCGTCAGGCCGACGGCACCGCTGACGGAGGAGCGTACATTTCCCGGCGTGTCTTAGAGTTGGTCGATCAGCGCAGAGAACGGGAAGGAGAGAAAGCGGTTCTCCCTTGCCTGGCCGCTACGAACTCGAGGCGCTTGACGAGCCTCTGCTGAGCCAGCTGAGGACCGCTTGCCCCCTTCCGCCACCAGGCCGGCCGACAAGTGATCGCGACGCTAAGCCCGCGCGAGGCCGAGAATCCCAAGAGCTCAGACACCCCGCCAGGACCGCTCCCGGTTCCCTCCCGTCGTCCCTCCTGCTGGGCGCCACGACCCTCTTCGGGGCGGGCTCGCCTCCGACTGGCTGGTCCACCCGATGGACTGGCCGTGTCAGGGGTATAGGGAGCCGCGGGTGAGCTTGGCGACCAGGACGGCCACGCCAAAGCCGCTGTCGACGCTCGGAGAGTAAAGCCTGGCGCTCGTCGAGCCGTTCAGCGGGACGAGCCCTCTCCCGCCCTTGACCGTCCCTGACATTTTTCCGCCTGGAGCTGCCGTTCTGCGTCCGGGCGCCTACCCCCTTCGACATCCCGAGTCACCCGGCGTCAGACAGGAACGAAGGACGATCGAGACTTTCGGGAATCGTCTCTCCGCGTCCTACGCTGGCATCGACCTTGCACCTCCGCGACAGTCTCCAAGACCCTGCTGGTCGGCTTGATGGATCTCGAACAAGTGCCTGCATAAGTGAGACTCGCCGCGATGCTCGAGTGGCTCAGAGAACTCGGCTGGTTTCAGAGGGTGGGGTCTGCGATCGTCGCGATCCTGCCGATTCTGGCCGCGGCGTCTCTCGGCGCCCTTCTCGCGACCTGGCTTCAAGAGTGGCGCCGGGTCCGACGCGAGCACCTCGCGGCCATCAAGGCGGAGGTCTTTCGCCCCCTCCGCAAAGAGCTCGAAGGATTTTATCTCCCCTTGCTGAGCGGCAAACTTGGGCCAGTCACGATCGCGCCAGTGGCGGCCCCGGTGCGGGAGGGCGCGGAACGTCCCGTGACCCTGTTCACCAACGCCGGGCAGGTCCAGCTCTGTGGGACGAGGCCCCCTGAGGCCGGTGAGCTGGACCTGCTGCTCTACACCGATGCGAAGTGCCGACACTACATCCGGTTCTTTCGACGGTGGGAGCTGTTCCGGTCCGAGGTCGACGCCTACACGCGCCAGTGGGTGTCCTACGCCGAACAAGTGTCGCGGACGATCAAGGAGCAGAGCGGGCTGCTTCTGATGACGGAGGCCGATCCGCTCTCCAGCGCCGAGTGGATCGACCCGGATGGATTGGCGCTGTTCGTCGTGAACGGCCAGCTCGGCATCGCGCAGCGGCCCCCGTGCCTTGGACCAGACGGACGGTCGATCGAGATAGGCGGGGTCACGATGGCTCACGCGGCGGCGGAGGGTCCGATCGAGCGCAGCCTGAAGCTGCTCGGGGTACTCGCCGACAAGCGGGAGACGCCCGAGGAGTTGCGGCCGCACGCCGAGTCGCTGCGGCATCTGGCAAAATACCTGCTGAGGGAGCTCGACCGTCTGCGCGTGTCCTCGAAGCTTCCGGGAGGATGTCGACTCGTTCGGCTGTAGTGTCTCGGGCGGCTGACAGACGAGACTCCGACCCAAGAGACCTGGAGCTCGTTCCGCTCGTCGGGCGCGACGGGCGGCGTGGCAGACCGTCGAGCACTGGAGCGGACGGGGCGCGTCGCAGTTGCCCCGCCGGCTGCTGGGGGGGCTGGTGTGCGTGGTTGTGAGCTCTTCAGGAGGGTGGTGCGACGCAGGTGCTCAGGCTGATCGGTCTCGGGCAAAGCCCTCGTGGTTGGATGAACGCTCGCTGGGCCGTGACGCGCTTGCGTGTCAGGCCGAAGCGGCATACGCTCAGGGCCGGAAGAGAGGGACCCGAGACGGGGCGGGACGGGCGAGGCAGGACGTCGCGGGTCGAATCCCCTCGACGCGGACGTGTCGCAAGCGCTCAGGGAGCAGGGAAAGGCGTTCTGGCGGAAGTTCGGACAGGGCCCTGGCCCTGCAGACCCGTCTTCTGACCTTGAAGGGTGGGACGAGCCGCGCCCTATCGACCCAGCCAGGCTGCACGCCAGACATCGCTGCGCCGTCGACTCTGAATGACCTCTAAGCCCCTGTCAAACGCTGGCGTCTCGATCCCCGAGGTCGGTCTCGGAACGTGGGAGTACCGCGCCGGGGTGGAACCGCTCCGCAGGGGGTTGGACGCCGGAGCGCTGTTCATCGACACGGCCGAGTCCTACGGCACCGAACCAGTGGTCGGCCACGCCGTCGCGGGAATTCGCGACCGCGTGTTCGTCGCGACCAAAGTCTCTCCGGAGCATTTTCGGTTTGATGACGTCCTCAAGGCGGCCGACGCCAGCCTCAAGCGATTGAGGATCGATCGGATCGATCTCTACCAACTGCATCGGCCAAACGACGCGGTACCGGTCGAGGAAACCCTCGCCGCCATGGAGCGCCTCGTGGATGCCGGCAAGGTGCGCTTCATTGGTGTCAGCAATTTCTCGGTCGCTCAACTTGAGCGAGCCCGGAAGGCGGCCCGCAAATACCCGATCGTCTCGAATCAGGTTCGGTACAACGTGGTGGACCGCACGATCGAGGCCGACCTGCTGAAATATTGCCAAGCCAGCGGTCTCACGGTGATCGCCTACAGTCCGCTCGGCCGCACCTTTCAGAGTGTTCTCGACTGCGACCCGGACGGTGCCCTCGCCGACATGGCGCGCCTGACGGGACGGACGATGGCGCAGGTAGCTCTCAATTGGTGTCTCTGCGCGGACGGCGTGGTGGCGATCCCCAAGGGCAATTCCACGGCGCACGTCGTTGAGAACTGTGGGGCATCCGGGTGGCGCCTCACGGCCGAGCAGCGGCGGCTCCTGGATCGGAGGATCCGGTGGCGACGCCGCGGGCGCATGGAGGCGTTTGTAAGGGGGGTGCTCCCTCCGCCTATCAAGCGGGCGGTTCGCGACATCGCGCAGAAGCTGCCCCCGGGTCTCCGACGCCGCTTCACCTGAACATCCGGCGACGATCGTCGCCGGCCGGCGAGGCGCCGCGATCGCCTGAGTCGGCTGGCGCGCAGCGAGCGCCTCCACTCCTTTGGAGGGCGACGTCAGGGTCGGTCGGGCTCCCCGGGGCGGTCGCACGGACGGTCCGCAGCAGCTGCTGGCTGAAGGCTCTCGTAGTACTACGGGTTGATCTCCGGCATCCCGGGGACCCGCGCAGGCTCACCCCCCGGTCCCGCCCGCTCGAAGACCTTATCCTCGTCGACGGCTGTCCGCCGGCGCCCGGTGGGATCGCGATCGAGGGGTCTTCGCCGGATCCCCAATGGGCAGCGCGGGGTCGAGGCCTGAGACCACCGGCGTCGAACCGGGCGTCCCCGGGTTACGCCTGGATCACGGGACCACGACGACGTCGCCGGGCCGGAGGAATAAGTCCTCCGGCCGCGCGCCGGGGGAGAGCGCGTTGTTGTAGTTGAACGGGACCCGCTTGACGGTCGCCCCAGCCTGACGAAGGATCACGATGCGCGAGCGGGCGGCGAACTCGGTGAACCCGCCGGCGAGGGCGATCACGTCGAGTACCGTGCTACTGCTCTTCAGCTCGAACTGGCCGGGCTTCTTCACCTCGCCGAGCACCGAGACCTTGAAGCTGTGCACCTCCCGGACGATCACGGACACCTCGGGCGTCGGCATGTAGTCAGCCAGCCTCTTCACCAGCACCTCCCGGAGCTCCATCGGGGTGAGGCCGGCCGCCTGGACGTCGTGGAGGAGCGGGAGCGAGATCTTTCCGTCGGGCCGCACCGGGACGGTCCGGCTGATCGCCGTGTTATTCCACACGGCGATGTCGAGGATATCCTCGGGCCCGATCTTGTAGTCGCCGGCCGCGGTCGTTGCCCCCGGCGGCGCCGCCGCAGGCTCCTGAGCCATGATGGCCGGCGGCGGCGGGGCCGGCGGCGCTGGTGTCGGCGTGGTCGCGGGGAGGGTTTCGACCGGCGTCACCGCGCGCCGCTGTGCGGGCTCAGGGCCCGCCGGCTCGGCGCTGGCGGAGGGCTCGGGCGCGGGTGTCGCCGCGGACGCCGGCTCTGCGAGCGAAGCGGCAGGTGCCGCAGGTTCAGGTTCTCCCCGCGTCGGTGCTGGTGCGGGCAATCCCGCCGCCGCCGTGTCCGTCGACACCGTCATGGATTCCGCCGACGCCAGGGGAGATTCGGACGGTGCCGGTACGGACGTCGCGCCCGCCGCCGCGGCCGGTGCCGCATCTTTTGAAGGGGTCGCCTGGCGCCTGGGCCCGACGCCAATGCCGCGTAAGGCTCGGGGCGCTACCGTCGGGTCCCGCCTTTTCACCTCGATGCCGAGGCCTTCGGGCGTCCTGTCCTGGACACTGCCGTCGATCTTCTCCCCGGGTGTCGGCTCGGCGACAGCCCCCACGGATCTCGACGACCAGGCGGCGGAGGCGAGGAGCGCAACCCCCACCCCGAGCGAAATTCGCTGCAGCAGCGGCGTCATAGGACCGGAATCCACGATTCCACAGCGCGGACCGGGTCGCCCGCGAGTGGCCAACGGCTACCGTCGGCAGGACTCCGTAGACTTGCCGTCCACACGGCCGAACACCTCATCAGCCGGGTATCTTCGCATCTCGGCACTGAAAATGCGCGGGCCAAATACGCTCGCCTCCGACGCGGCATGGGATCGGGCGCGGAGAGGGGCCGTGGGATGACCTTCGGCGACGTGAGCGCCCGGACGTTTCGCCCTCCCAGGAACGATTTGACTGCCCGAGGAGCTTCGAGCAGGCGCGGCGAGCTCGGTGAACCCGTCAGCGAGGGCGATCACACGCCGAGAACCGTTCTTCGTCGTCTGGGTCCGATCTTGGCAATCTGCAGGTCGGCCAGACGCGCCCGCGCGAGGTCCGTGCTCGGCGCAGGATCAGCGACCTCCGCTGCTCTCCTGATCGGTCGGCGCGCCAAAGCCGCGCCTCCTCGACCAGATCCACACGGCCTTCCGCGCTCGCTACGACAGCGGCGCACCGACGAGGCGTACGGCCGGGGAGGGCACGGCGTGACTCCGACCTCACCGCGCTCGGGGCGGTCCTGCGGGGGCTCGTTCGCCGAAACGCCCTTGCGATCGAACCCTACCTCGGCGGTCCTGTCTCGGAACGCCGTTTGAGCGACGAAGAGCAGCTGGTCAGCCTGGCTGAAGTCCGTCACGGAGGGCTCCCTCGACCAGGAGCCGGGCTGTGGACCGGCGGCGGTCCTGGCCGCGACCAGCTCATAGGCACATGGCAGCCGCCGGTGGACTCGGCGAGCTGTGGTGAGCGAAGATCGGCCCGCTATGCGAATGGGTCACTCGTGGGGGGTCGCGGCCGCAGGCTTCC
>QHRX01000003.1 GCA_003221455.1 Candidatus Rokuibacteriota bacterium | reverse complement strand
AAGCCGCACCTCGACCGGCGTCCGTTCCAGCATCGCCTCGGCGTGTCCGCCCATGCCCACCGTTCCGTCGATCACCCAGCCCCCGCGACGGGGGCGCAAAAGAAAGAGCACCTCGTCGAGCAGCACCGGGACGTGAACCGCTACACTCCCAGGCTCGACAGCTTGTCGAATACCGACGACAGCTCGTCCTGATTGATCCGCTCGAACTCGTCGAAGCGCGTACGGTCCCACACCTCGAAGTGCCGGCGGCCACCGCCGACGAGCGTGACCTCCTTCGCGAGCCCCGCTTGCTCGCGCACGTCCGGCGGAATCAGGATCCGGCCCGCGCGATCGAGCGCGGTGTCCTTCGCGCGCGAAATGTAGAGCCGTCCGAGCTTCCGCACGTCCGGATCGAACAGCGACTTCTCGCCGAGCTTCTGCTCGATGCGTTGCCATTCCTCGAGCGGGTGCACCTCGAGGCAGCTCTCGTTCGGTACGACGACGAGCCGGTCGTCGTAGCCGTCCTTGAGCGCATCCCGGAACTTCGCCGGGATGCTGAGCCGCCCCTTTGGGTCGATCGTGTGTAAGTAGCGTCCTCGAAACATTAGGCGCTCGCGTGGTCCCACCACTTCATCCCACTTCGCCCCACTTGATGGGTGAGCATTACACAGGGAAAGAAACCGAGTCAAGGAAAAACCGTAAATTTTTAAAGGGGATTCGCTGCGTCGAGCCAGAACGACTGGTGGGGTCGGGTGGGCTTCCTTCCCACCGCGGCTTGGGTCAAGCGGGGGGGCGGTCGCCAGGGCGTCGAGGGGCCTAGCTCGCGGGCCGGTAGTACCCCATCGCCTCCGGGATCCAGGCCTCGATCTGGCGGACCCGGGTCTCATCCGAGGGGTGATCCGACAGGAACTCGGGCGGGCGCCGCCCCTTCGCCGCCTGCATCATCCGCTGCCAGAAGGCGACCGCCGCATGCGGATCGTAGCCGGCCTTGGCCATGAAGATCAGGCCGAGGTGGTCGGCCTCCGACTCCTGGGCCCGGCTCCACGGGAGCATCACCCCGACGGCGGCGCCCGCGCCGAGCAGCGACGTCACCTGCCGCGTCGTTGCCGGATCACGGCTCGCGAGCGCAATCTGCGTGGCGGCCAGCCCCGTCTGGATGAGTAACGACTGGCTGAGGCGTTCCGCGCCATGGTGGGCGATCGCGTGGGAGATCTCGTGGCCGAGGACCACCGCGAGCCCCGCGTCGTCGCGCGTGATCGGCAGGATCCCCGTGTAGACCGCGACCTGGCCCCCCGGCAGGCAGAAGGCATTGGCCTCCTGGCTCTCGATCAGCGTGAACCGCCACTGAAAGTCGGTGCGACCGGTGGCAGCGGCGATCCGGCGTCCCGCGCCCTCGAGCTGGCCGTTGGCGACGGGGTCGCGGTTGATCGTGCTCTGGCGGAGGACCTCCGCGTAGGCCTGGCGCCCCATCTGGAGTTCGCTGCCCTCCGGCAGGAGGTTCAGCTGAGAGCGTCCCGTGTAGGGCACGGTCTCGCAGGCGGCGAGCAAAAGCACGGCCGCTGGTACGAGCCGCCTGGAGCGGAGCATCCGCAGACTCCCCTTCCTCAGGACGCCTGAGAGCAGACCGCGACCGGGACGTTCGCGCGCCCCGCCCCCGGGGCGCGGCCGACCGCGGGTCGCCGCGGGGCCAGTCTAGCAAATGGCGGGGGAGGCGGCCCATGCCGTCGTGCCCTTGAGGCCTCCGGCGGCCACGGGCCCGGCGAGCGACGAACGCCGCGCCGAGGCCGGGAGTACCCTGCGCGGCGCCGATGCGCCCGGCGGCCAGGCCTCCGGTCCGGCGCGTGGGTGCGGTTGGCTGGGAGCCGGTTCTGATGACGGCCGAGACTCAGGGGCGGGCGGCCGGCCGGGGGCGGGTCAGCCCGCGAGGCCAACCACCGCCGGGGCGGCCGCCTGCAACTCGGGGGTCGTGGCGAAGACACGGACCGGCGCGGCCCAGTCCGATTCCAGCGCGGGTTCTACCCGCAGGCGTTGGCCTGGTTCGACCACTCTTGCTGGACCGTGTACGCGCCGACCCGCTTGGTCTTCCAGGCGCAGATGTCGCCGATCTCCCCGTGAACATCGTCGTACCAGCCCTGGCCCGGAATCGGATCGGTGATGGCCTCGCAGAGCTCGTGCGAACTCGTCGAGGTCAGCGCGTCGAGCGTCGAAAGACCGCCGGCGCAGCCTGGACAGTCGGGAAACGGCATGACCGCGTACACGATCTGCCCGTTGACATCGTTGTGGTAGCCGCAGAACGCCTGGCACGACCGCGCCCCCCCCTGAACCACGGCCACCCCCGGGGGCAGGTAGACGAAATACAGCATGTTGGGGTTCGGCTTGGGGAACGCCGTGCTCGTCAAGATCTCCTGCTGGAGCATGTGCTGGACCGCGCCATCCGACACCGAGTGCCCCAGCACCGGGGCCGTGATGATGGTCGTTCCGACGTGCTCACCATGCCCTATCGTCTTCCCCGGGACGCTGTACTCGTCCAGCTGATCGATCAGGGCGCTCGTGAGGATGACGTCGAAGAACTGGTTCAGGTTCTGAGAGAGCCCGCTCTGCGGTTGTTGCTGCCAGGCCGCTCCCCAGAACACCGTGAAGACCTCGACGTTCGTGAGCAGCGGACCGCCGCGGTAGGAGAGCTGCGGCGGCGGCGCCGACGGAGCTGCGGCGAGGGCCGCCGGCACGTGCAACGGCACGATGCGGATCGGGTCGGTGCGGGCGTGAATGACCGTCTGGGGTGTCTCCCGTCGTCGAGCCATGCGGGCCTGTCCTCCCCCGTGGGCGTAAGGCCTCTGTCCTCAGGCGAACGGCCGGGTCGGACGGCGCTCGACGAGGTCGCCCTTGAGCCGCGCCCGGCGTGCCGCGGCGGGCTCGCGCCGGCGCCAAGGCGACGCCGCCAGGAACGGTCCGCGTCGTCCCCGGCGGGCGAGCACGGGCAGGCGGCGCGCTCACCCGCACGAAGCACCTCTGGCGCGACCGAGACCTGGACCGGGACGCTACTGCAGCTTGTTGACCGCCGCGGCGAGTTCCTTCCCGACCCTGAAGAACGGGACTACCTTGGCGGGGACCTCGACCGTCGTCTGCTTCTTCGGGTTCCGTCCGATCCGCGGCCGCCGGTGCCGGACCCGGAAGCTCCCAAATCCCCGGAGCTCGACCTTGTCGCCCTTGGCGAGCGCCTCCGCGATCCGGTCGAAGACGGTGTCGACGACGGTCTCGGCTTCCTTCTGGGTGAGGCTCGCCAGCCCCGCCAGCGCCTCGATCAGGCCGGATTTCGTCACGGTCGAGCCCTCGAAGACACCGTGTCAGTTGGCACGGGGCGGACCCGGGCGCACGAGCGTCCAGCCGAGCTGGTGCAGGTCACCGGCGGTCGGTGTCAGTCGGCGTTCGGTTCGTCGCCCGGCGGGGGGGGGCTCGAGATCGCGCCGCCGCTGCGCGCCACGTCGGCGGTCGAGGATGACCTCGACGTGCGCGTCGTCAGCGAACGTCCGTTTGAGATGGTCGTAGTGGCCAGGGTGGTCCCGAGAGACGACGAACAGAAGCCGCGTCAATCTTCCCTCCTCGCTCGCGGACAGGGCGCCAACGCCGCACCGGCGATCGAGCTATTCCTAAGGATCTCACAGCTCCTGCCGGGCGCGAACTTTTGACCGTCGTCCCCGTGGCCCTCTTATAGTCGCGGCCACATGGAGGAACGCCGACACGCAGTGCGCCGCGCCGTCACCTGGGTCGTCCGCCTGTGGCTCAACGACCTGAGCTCGATCGGCGGGCGCGCCGCCGATGCGAGCACGCACGGCCTGTGGGTGTGTGTCAACTGGCTTCCGTCGGGCACGCTGAGATCCGGCAGGGTGTACCGTGTCGAGGTGCAGCTGGAGACGGGGGAGCGGCGGACCTGCGCGGCCGCGCTGCGGCGGACGGGGCAGCAGGGCGTGGGTCTGGAGGCGAGCGAAGAGCTTCCGGTCTCGCCGGTCCCTGAGGCTCCCACCCGGGGGCGCCGCCGCCCGGTGAGCCCACGCCCTGGCTAGAGGATGCGCCGGCGGACGACGAGCGCGCGGTACCCCCGGCGGCGGGCCACCCGGCCGTGGGCTACCAGGGCGTCGAGCAGCGCGCGACCCAGCGGGCCCGCGAGGTGATCCCGCCGCTCGGTCAGGTCCGTGCAGCCACGTCCCCGCATCGCCGGCGCCACCGCGAACCCGCGACGGGTGAGCTCGAGGTGTCCGAGGGTCGTCAGCACGTAGTCCCGGCGCTCCCGGGCCACCCACCCGCGGGCGAGCAGGTTCTCGAGGAGGGCGACGCCGCGCTCGCCCGCGAGGTGGCGGTAGCAGCTCCGCGCGCGGCGGAAGTCGGCGGTCGTCACGGGAGCGGGGGCCGATTCTGGGCCCACGGCCGCGCCGCCTCAAAGGCGGCGGACGCCCGGAGCACGGTGGCGTCGTCGAACCGCCGGCCGACGACCTGCAGCCCGATGGGCAGCCCACCCTTCGTGAACCCGCACGGGACCGACGCGGCGGGCTGCCCCGTGAGATTGAACGGGTAGGTGAACGGGCTCCAGGCCCACTCGGGCACCGGCCGCCCGGCGATCTCGGTGGCGTTGTCGAGACCGACCGCGAACGCCGGGCGCGCGAGCGTCGGGGTGAGCAGGAGATCGTAGCTCTCGAAGAGCCGGCGGGGGTGCGCGAGCCAGGCATGGCGGTCGAAGAACGCCTGCACGAACGCGGTCGGCGGGCTCTTCAGCGCCTCGTCGACGATGCGCAGGAGCCCCGCGTCGATCTTGTCCCGCTCGCCCGCGTAGGGCGCCAGCCGCGTCGCGATCCCTCCGGCGAAGATCGCCCGCCACGCGGCGAACGGCGATGGCCAGCCGGGGTCGATCTCCTCGACCCGGCAGCCGAGCTCGCGGAAGACGCGCGCGGCCTTGCCGCACGCCTCTCGCACCTCGGGATCGACGACCTCCGCGTACCCGAGCGTGTCGCTGTAGGCGACGCGCCGGCCCTTGACGCCCCCCCGGAGCGCCTTCGCGTAGTCGACCCCGGGCGCAGGCAGCGAACTCGCGTCGCGCTCGTCGGGGCCGGCGGAGACCTGGAGCATGAGCGCGGCGTCCCTCACGGTGCGGGCCATCGGCCCGATGTGCGAGAGGCTCCAGGCCGCGCTCGGCGGGTGGACCGGAATGCGCCCGAACGTCGGCTTGAGGCCGTAGATCCCGCTGAACGAGGCGGGGATGCGGATGGAACCGCCGCCGTCGGTCCCGACGGCGAGGGGCGCGAGGCCGGCCGCCACCGCCGCGGCCGCGCCGCCGGACGAGCCGCCCGGCGTGCGCTCGAGGTTCCACGGGTTCCGCGTCACCCCGATGAGCAGGTTGTGGGTGGCGCCGATCCAGCCAAACGTGGGCGTGTTGGTCTTGCCGATCATGACGGCGCCGGCGGCCTTGAGGCGCGCCACCATCGGCGCGTCCTCGGTCGGCACGTTGTCCTTGTAGATCGGCGTGCCAAACGTGGTCCGGACGCCCTTGGTGACGACCAGGTCCTTCACCGAGAACGGCACGCCGTGGAGCGGTCCGAGCCGGGCGCCCTTCCGCATGACCGCGCGCTCCGCGGCGCGGGCGGCGTGGCGTGCGCCTTCGGCGTCCACCGTCACGTAGGCATTCAGGCGCTCGAGCGCCTCGATGCGGGCGAGGACGGCATCCACCACCTCGACCGGCGAGATCTTCCTGCGGGCGATGCCGGCCGCGAGGTCCGCGGCCGGCATCCAGCACAGCTCGTCGTTGGCCATCGACCGCACGCCACCTAACCCGACAGGTGGAAGACCACCATCTTGAGCTCTGTCATCTCCTGGATCGCGTAGGCCGGGCCCTCCTTGCCGAATCCCGACTCCTTCAGGCCTCCGTACGGCATCAGGTCCGCGCGCCACTGCGGCCCCCAGTTGACGTGCAGGTTGCCCGACTGGACCTCGCGCGCAAACTTCATCGCGCTCTCCAGGCTCTCGGTGAAGATCCCCGCCGAGAGCCCGTAGTTGGTGTCGTTGGCCATCGCGATGGCTTGGTCGAGGTCGTCGAACGGCGTCACCGCGACGGCGGGCCCGAACAACTCGTCGTACGAGATCCGCATGTTGGGCTTCACGTCGGCGACGATCGTGGGCTCGTAGATCGCGCCTTCGCGTCGGCCGCCGGTCACGAGGCGCGCGCCGCTCGCCACCGCCTCCCGCACCCACTCCTCCACGCGGACGGCCTCGCGCTCGCGGACCATCGGGCCGACCTTCACGGACTCGTCGAGCTGGTTGCCGACCGTGAGCGCCGCCACCCGCCCCCGCAGCGCCTCGAGGAAGTCGGCGTAGATCCGCCCCGCGGCGAGCACGCGCTGGGTCGAGATGCACACCTGCCCCGCGTTGGCGTACCCGGTCGCGGCGACGGCCGCCGCCACCTTCTCGAGGTTCGCGTCCGGCATCACGATGACCGGCGAGTTGCTGCCGAGCTCCATCGTGACCCGCTTGATCCCGGCCGTACGGCAGATATGCTCGCCGACGTCGCGGCTACCGGTGAAGGTGATCTTCCGGACCCGCTTGTCGGCCACGAGCCGGTCCCCGATCTCGCCGCCGGAGCCGGTCAGCGTGTTGATCGCCTCGGGCGGCAGGCCCGCCTCGAGCAGGATCTCGGTGAGCTTGAGCGCCGAGAGCGGCGTGTCGCTGGCGGGCTTCACGATGACGGCGTTGCCACCCGCGATGGCCGGCCCCACCTTGTGGCAGACCAGGTTGAGCGGGAAGTTGAAGGGGCTGATCGCGACGACGACGCCGCAGGGGACGCGGATGGTGACGCCGAACTTTCCGCCCCCGCCCGGCGCCCCGTCGAGGGGGACCGTCTCGCCGTGCAGGCGCTTGGCCTCCTCCGCGGAGCCGGTGATGGTCTCGATGGCGCGGTTGGCCTCGAGCCGGCCTTCCGCGATGACCTTGCCCTCCTCCTTCGAGATCGTCTGCCCGAGCTCTTCCTGGCGCCGGGCCATCACCTCGGCCGCCTTCATCAGGATCTTGTAGCGGTCGTAGCCCGTGAGTTTCGCCATCGTCCGGGCGCCGCGCTCGGCGGACTGGAGCGCCCGCTCGACGTCGGCGAGGTCGGCGCGCGGCACGGTGTCGACGACGGAGTTGTCGTACGGGTTGCGCACCTCGATCTGCTGGGGCTTGGTGATCCACTGGCCTGCCACGTACATCTTCATGGTTCTCTCTCCCTGGTCCGATGAGGGTAGTGCGACTCTCCCCACGCCTGACGGCGGTCCAGTGTAGCGCGGAGTGCGGCCCCGCGCCGAAGCGCGTGGGGTCGCGCCGGCGGGCCCTACCAGGCGATCGCGTGACAGCCGCGGCGGGGATCCACCCCGGCGCGGCGGGCGCCGGTCCGGTCGACGAGCACCCCGCAGACGCCCCCGGCCCGCCACTCCCAGTCCGGCCACACGCTCACCTCGTGGCCGAGGGCTCCGAGGGCCGCCCGCGTCGCCGCCGGGATGCGGCCTTCGACCTCGAGCTTGCCGGGCGCGATCGGGTGGGGCCAAAAGGAGTCGGGGAAGCTGCGGGAGGCGACCCGCGGCGCCTCGATGGCGTCCTGGATCGACAGCCCGAAGACCGCCACGTTGAGGAAGACCTGGAGCATGGCCTGCTGTTGGACATCGCCCCCGGGCGTGCCGAAGGGCATGAGGAGCGCGCCGTCGCGGAACGCCATCGCCGGCGCCGGCGTCAGCCGCGGCCGCTTGCCCGGCGCGACCACGCTCGGGTGGGCGGGATCGAGCCAGCCCTGCGACCCGCGCGGCGAGACCACGCACCCGACCCCCGGCACGACGGGGCCGTCGACGCTGAAGTCGCTCGGAGTCGCCGAGAAGGCGTTGCCGTCCGCGTCCACGACGGCGACGTAACTCGTGTCGAGGGAGTGAGCCGGCGGCACGGAGGCGGGCGTCGGGCCGTCCTGCCGGGCGCCGGCGCGGACGGGTGCCGTCCTGTCGGGATCGCCCGCGGGCGGCATCGTCGGCCACGCCAGGCCCTCGCGGATCAGCGCCCGCCGCGCGCGGGCGTAGGCTTTCGAGAGGAGCCCCTCCGCCGGAACCTTCACGTAGAGCGGATCACCGTAGTAGGCCTCACGGTCGGCGAACGCGAGCTTGATCGTCTCGACGAGCCGGTGCAGGTACGCGGGCGAGTTGTGGCCGAGCCCCCGTAGATCGTCGCCCTCGAGCAGGTTCAGCATCTGCAGGAGCACCGGGCCTTGGCACCAGAAGCCGCAGGCGGCGACCTCGTACGCGTGAAAGGTCGTCCGGAGCGCCGGCGCCACCTCCACGTCGAATGACGCGAGGTCGTCGTAGGCGAGGAGCCCGCCGTTCGCCTGATGAAAGGCGGCGATGGCGCGGGCGGGGTCGCCCCGGTAGAAGGCGGCACGGGCCGCCCGCACGCCGGCGACGCGCCCGCCCCCCGCCGCGGCCTCGGCCCGCGTCATGGCGCGAATCGTCTGCGCGAGCTCCGACTGCACGAGGATCTCGCCGGCTCGGAGCGGGCGGCCGTCGCGGAGGAAGAGCGCGGCCGACGTCGGCCACTGCCGGTAGGTCGCCTCCTGCCCCGCCATCTGGTGGGCCGTGAAGCGCGAGATCGGAAAGCCGCGCTCGGCGCATTCGAGCGCGGGGGCGACGACGTCGGCGAACGACATCGTGCCCCAGCGCGCGAGCGCCGTGAGCCAGGCGGCCGGCGCCGCGGGCACCACGGTCCGCGGCACGCCCGGCGGGATCTCGCCTCGGTGGCGGTCGCGGAAGTACTCGAGCGTGACCGCGCGCGGGTAGGGGCCCACGCCCGAGACCTGCCAGGTCTCACGCGTCCGCGCGAGATGCACCAGGACGGGCGCGACCCCCGCAAAGCTGACCATGTCGGGGTGCACGACCCCGAGGCAGAGCCCGCCGGCGACGCCGGCGTCGATCGCGTTGCCGCCGGCCTGGAGCAGGCGCGCGGCGGCCGCGGCCGCCAGCGGATGGCCCGCGGCGACGGCCCAGCGGGCCCCGATCGCCTCGACCGTGTGGGTCGGTGCGTCGGCGCTGGGCTGGGCGTGGGCGGCGTCGAGCGCCATGCGCGCCAATGGAACCACGCAGCCCCGGGAGCGTCAAGCACGCCCGCGTGTGGTACGGTACCCGCATGGCGACCGCGCCCCTGATCGGCGTGAGCACCTCGGTCACCGTCGGTCGGAAGCCCGAGCGCGCGTACGTGAACGCCGCCTACCTTAGCGCGGTGCAGCAGGCGGGCGGCGTCCCCGTCGCGCTCCCGCCCCAGCTCGACGGCGCCGCGCGGCGCGAGCTCTTCGCACGCCTCGACGGTGTCCTCCTCACGGGGGGCGGCGACGTTGATCCTGCGCGCTTTAACGAGCCGGCGCATCCGACGACCAGCGAGGTGTCGCCCGCGCGCGACGACCTCGAGCTCGCGCTCGTCGCGTGGGCCCTCGACCGACGGCTGGCCGTGCTCGCGATCTGCCGGGGTGTGCAGCTGCTGAACGTCGCCCGCGGCGGCAGCCTCTACCAGGACGTCGCCAGCGAGCCCGGCACGGCCCTCGCCCACAGCCAGAGGGCGCCGCGCCACCAGCCGACACACGCCGTGAAGGTCGATCCGTCGAGCCGCCTCGCCCGGGTGCTCGGCGTCCACGAGCTCAGGGTGAACAGCTTCCACCACCAGGCGATCAAGGCGCTCGGGCGAGGGCTCCGGGCGGTCGCGCACGGCGAGGACGGGCTCATCGAGGGGGCTGAGCTGGAGGACCCGTCGCGCTTCGTCCTCGGCGTGCAATGGCATCCCGAGGAGATGGCGTCCCACGACGAGCCGGCACGTCGCCTGTTCCAGGCGCTGATCGAGGCGTCCCGCGCCCGCACCGCGTAGACCCCCCGAGGGCCACGCGCCCGCGCCCCGCCACGCGCGAGGGCTACACGAGCCCCCAGCGGGAGGCGTCGCCCGACCGGGGCTGCTCGCGCACGCGCCCCTCCCCCTGGAGCTTCCGAAGGTGCGACTCGACCGACATCGCGGCGGCGCCGTGGAGGGCTCGGGAGACCCCCGCGTAGATCGCTTCGACGATGTCCGAAATCGTGACGGGCCCGCCCCCGAGGAGCTCGAGGATCTGCCGCTCGCGCGCGTGGCGGTGCTCGACGTAGTCGCGGATCGTCGTGCCTGGATCCTCGATGACCGGGCCGTGGGCGGGATAGATCCGCCGGACGTCGAGCGCGCGAACGCGCTCGAGCGAGCGGAGGTAGTCGCCGAGGTCGCCGTCGTCGGGAGGGATCACCGTCGTCGAGCCGCCGAGGATCAGGTCCCCGGTGAAGAGCGCCCGCTCCTCGACCAGGTAGTAGCAGAGGTGATCCGAGGCGTGCCCCGGCGTGTGGAGCGGGATCAGCGTCGCGCCGTCGGCCGGTATCGCCTGACCGTCAGCCAAGTGGTCCACCGGCTCGGGCAGCGCCGGATCGCGGTGGCGCAGCTTGGCGACGGGGATGCCGGGAAAGCGCGCGCGGAGCTGGGCGACGCCGCCCATGTGATCGCGATGCCGGTGCGTCAGCACGATCCGGGAGGGGCGCCCGAGACCGCGCGCCTTCAAGTACGCGTCGAGGACGGCGGGGTAGCCGGCGACGCCGGCGCCGGTGTCGATCAGGACCGGCTCGCGTGCCCCGACCAGGTAGGTGTTGGTGCCGGGGCCCGTGAACAGGCCGGGGTTGAGCCCGAGGACCCGCCCCACCCGGTCGCTCGGGGTGGCGGTCGTCGGGAAGTCCGGATCGATCCAGCTCACCGCGCCCACCCTCCGCCGAGGCTCATTGGATTCCGAGGTACCGGCGCTTGACGTCCTCGTCCGTCGCCAGCTCGCCCGGAGAGCCATGGTACACGACCCGCCCGCGGCTCAGAACGTTCACGCGGTCGGCCACCCGGAGGGCAAGCGGCAGGTTCTGCTCGACGACCAGCATCGCGAGGCCCTCGCCCTTGAGGGCCGCGAGCACCCGGCCGAGCTCGCGGACGATCAGGGGCGCCAGCCCCTCGGACGGCTCGTCGAGCAGGAGCAGGCGCGGGTTGGTCAGGAGCGCGCGGCCGATCGCCAGCATCTGCTGCTCGCCGCCCGAGAGGGTCGTGGCGCCTTGCTCCGCGCGCTCGCGGAGGCGCGGGAAGAGGGCGTAGACGCGGTCGGCGGTCCAGGGACCGGGCCGGGCGCCGAAGACGAGATTCTCGGCGACGGACAGGGGGGCGAAGAGCCGCCGCCCTTGCGGGACGAGGCCCACGCCCCGGCGGGCGATCGCGTACGGCGGCTGCCCCTGAATCGCCGCTCCCTCCCAGGCGATCCGCCCGCGCCGTGGGCGCTCGAAGCCGATGATGCTGCGGACAAGCGTCGTCTTCCCGGCGCCGTTCCGCCCGAGAAGGGCGACCACCTGGCCCCGGCTCACCTCGAGGCTGGCGCCGTCCAGCACGTGGCTCTCGCCGTAGAAGGTGTGGATCGCGTCGACCTCCAGCATCAGGCCTCCCCCCCGCTGCCGAGGTAGACCTCGTGGACCCGGGGGTCGCCCCGGACCGCCGCGGGCAGGCCCTCCGCCAGCACCTCGCCGTGGTGCAGCACGCTCACGCGATCGGCGAGGGTGAACACGAGGTCCATGTCGTGCTCGATGATCAAGCAGGTGACCTCGCGGGGGAGCGCCGCCAGGAGCCGGACCATCCGCTGCGTCTCCGCGGGCGACATGCCGGCGGTCGGCTCGTCGAGCAGCAGGAGCCGTGGACGCGTGGCGAGCGCGATGCCGAGCTCGAGCTGCCGCTGCTCGCCGTGGGAGAGCCGGCCGGCCAGGATGTCGAGCCGCGCGCCGAGCCCGACCGCGTGGGCCACCTCCCGCACCGCCGCCGAGGTCGAGGCCGGGGGCGGCGGCGCCGCGAGCAGGCGGAAGTTCTCGCGCGCGCCCGCGGCCGCCGCCAGCCGGAGATTTTCGCCGGCCGTGAGGTGCCTGAACGCGTTGGTTCGCTGGTAGGAGCGCGAGATGCCCCGGCGGGCGACCGCGTGCGGGGGGAGACCGCTGATCGTCCTGCCCGCGAACTCGACGTGGCCCGCCGAGGGGGTCAGCTCGCCGGTGATCAGGTCGAAGAGGGTGGTCTTGCCGGCGCCGTTGGGGCCGATGATCGCGCGGCGCTCGCGCGCCTCGACCTCGAGTGATACGCCGTTGAGCGCGGCGAGCGCGCCGAAGCGCCGGGTGAGTGCGTGGCACCGGAGGAGGGGATCGCTCACTGGACTACCCTCCCGCCTCCCGGCGCGCAAGCCCGAGGAGCCCCTCCGGCGCCCATAAGACGAAGCCGATAAAGGCGGCGCCCAGGATCAGGGTCCAGTGCTCGGTGTAGGAGCTCAGCAGGCTCTGGAGCCCGATGAAGGCGGCCGCGCCCAGCACGGGGCCGGCGAGTGTCCCGGCGCCGCCGATGCTGACCATCAGCAGCGCCTCGCCGGAGGTCGTCCAGAAGAGCGCTTCCGGCGAGATGTAGCCGTTGAACTGCGCCTCGAGCGAGCCGGCGACGCCCGCGATCGTCGCGCCGACGACGAACGCCGCCAACTTGAAGCGGCGAACCGCGTAGCCCAGGGCGACCATCCGCCGCTCGTTGTCCTCGACGCCGCGGAGCACCCGCCCGAAGGGCGACCGGACCACGCGCGCGAGGGCGACCAGGGCCAGGACGAAGAAGGCCAGAATGTAGAGGTGGAAGACCTCCGTGCGGTCGAGGTCGAGCCCGATCAGGCGCGGGCGTGGAACCCCGGGGAGACCGTCGGAGGCGCCGAGCCACTCCGCGTTGAAGGCGGCGGCGTAGAACATCTGGGAGAAGGCGAGCGTGAGCATGATGAAGTAGACGCCGCTCACGCGGATCGACAGGAAGCCGACGACGAGGCCCGCCGCCGCCGCGGCCGCGGCCGGCAGCACGAGCGCCGACACGAGCGACGGCGACCAGCCCCGGAGGGCCAGCGCCGCGACGTAGCCGCCGAGCCCGAAGAACGCGGAGTGCCCGAACGAGAGCATCCCGGCGTACCCCATCAGCAGATCGAGGCTCATCGCGAAGATGCCCCAGATCAGGATCTCCTGCGCGAGCTTGACTGGATAGCTTCCCACGAGCCACGGGAGCGCGGCGACCGCCACGAGGCCGGCCAGGGCCAGGCGTCTAGCGGAGCGCACGGCCGAAGAGCCCCGTCGGACGCAGCAGGAGGACGGCCGCCATCACGCCGTAGATGATGAACATCGAGGAGTCGGGCAGCCACGCCTTCCCGAAGGTCTCCGCCTGGCCGAGGATCAGGCTCCCGGCCAGGGAGCCCTCGAGGCTGCCGAGCCCGCCGATCACGACCACGATGAGCGTGCGCACGAGGATCTCCACGCCCATCCCCGGATAGGCCGCCTGGATCGGCACCGCGACCACGCCGGCCAGGGCGGCGAGACCGGCACCGGCGGCGAAGACCGCCGTGAACACGCGGGCCACGTTGACGCCGAGGCCCGCGGCCATCTCCGCGTCCCAGACGCCGGCGCGGACGATCGCGCCGAGCCGCGTCCGTTCGAGCGCGAGCCAGAGCAGGAGCGCCACCGCGAGGCCGAACAGGATCACGAAGATCCGGTAGACGGGGAACCGCCCGGGGCCGAGCGCCACCACTCCCGCGAGCGCGGCGGGCGGCGCGACGGAACGGACGTGCGATCCCCAGAGCCACCGGAGCAGGTCGTCGAACACGTAGATGAAGCCGAACGTCAGGAGCACCTGGGCGTTGGGACCGCGGGCGTAGAGGGGGCGGAGGCAGCTCCGCTCGATCGCGGCGCCGACGCCGGCGACGACCAGGGGCGCCACGCAGAGGGCGAGCCAGAAGCTCCCCGTGAACACCGCGACCGCGATGCCGGCATAGGCGCCGAGCGCGTAGAAGGAGCCGTGCGCGAGATTGACGACCCCCAGCATGCCGAAGATCAGCGTGAGCCCGACGGAGAGCAGGAACAGCAGCATCCCGTACTCCAGGCCGTTCAGGGCCTGGGCCAAGACCTCCGCGAGGAGGGTCAGGCGCTCACCCGGGAAGCGTGCAGCCGGTGCCGGGGTCCCGGACGTTCGCGATCCGGTCGACGACGACGTTGGCCAGCTCGCCGTCGACCTCCCGCACCTCGCGGACGTAGATGAAGGGCTGGATCACGTTCTGGGTCCGCGGATCGAACCGGAAGCGGCCGCGCGGGCTGTCGAATTCGACCCCGCGCAGGGCCTCGAGCAGCCGGTCCTTATCTCGGGTGTCGCCGCCGGTGGCCGTCAGCCCATGAGCGATCACCTGGGCGGAGTCGTACCCCTGCACCGCGAAGCCGTCGGGAGTCCGCGCGTACTTCGCCCGGAAGGCGCGGACGAACGCCTTGTTGGCCGGGTTATCGAGCAGGGTCGAGTAGAAGTGGCCGGTGATGATCCCGAGGGCGGACTGGCCTTGGGCGGGGAGCACGTCGGACTCGGTGAGGAAGCCCGCCCCGCAGAGTTTGGAGCGCGCCCGGAGCCCGAACTCGTCGTACTGGCGGACGAACCTGACCGCCTGCGAGCCGGAGAAGAACGCGTACACCACCTTCGGCGCCGCCTGGTTGATCTTGGTCAGGAACGGCGCGAAGTCCTCGTTGACCGGGAACGGGGTGTAGTCCTCGCCGACGACCTTGCCGCCCGCCGCGACGAAGGTCTCTTTGAACGCCCGCATCATGTCGAAGCCGGCCGCGTACTTGGGGGCGACGAGGTAGGCCTCCTTGGCGACGTGGGCGGCGACCCAGCTCCCCATCGGCGCGTTCGGCTGCCAGTTCGAGAACGAGGCCCGGAAGATGTATCGCGAGCAGCGGTCCCGGCTGATCTCGTCGTTGCCGGCGTTGGCGACGATCAAGATCTGGCGGGCCTGGTGCACGGTGTCGCGGATCGCCGCCAGCACGCCGCTCGACACCGGGCCCACTAGGAAGTCCACGCCGTCGCTCTCGATCAGCTTCTTGGCTTTGCGGAGTCCGACCTGGGGGTTAACCTCGTCGTCTTCCTTGATGAGCTCGACCCGACGGCCGGCGACGGTCCAGCCCGCCCGCTCGAACACGAGCGAGAGGCCGTCGGTGATGCTCTCGCCGAGCACCGCGTAGACGTTCGAGTACGGCAGCAAGAGCCCGATCTTGAGCGGCGCCGGCGCGGCTCGGGCCCGCCGCGCCCGCCCGCCCAGGACCGCCCCCGCCGCCGTGGTCGCCACTCCCCGGAGAAACCGCCGTCGTGTCAGCCCCATCGCTCCCTCCGCGGCGGCATCATCCGCCGCCGAGCTTCCGCCGAACGGCGTCGGGAATCGGCCGCGCCCGCAGCCGCCCGTCGGGCACGTGGGGTCCTTCCACCCAGGCGCGCCGCTCGAAACCGGTGGCGCAGAGGGTCGGGCCGACGGAGATCCGGTGCTCCACCCGGAAGGTCCTGTCCGTGATGTCCGTCACCTCGCACTCGATCGTGAGGGTGTCGCCGAACCGCACGGGCGCGCGGAAGGTCGCGCCCGCCTCGACGACGGGCACGCCGAGGATGTCGTGGGCGCGAAAGCAGCGCTCCCAGGGCTCGTCGATCCGCGCGAAGAGCGAGGCGGTCGCGACGTCGAACCATTCGAAGAAGCGGGGGTAGAACGCGATCCCGGCAGGATCGGACTCGCTCCACCGCACGGGGAGGGTCAGCCGGTGCTTCAGCACGCCGCGGAACCGGCGTCCGACCGGGCGATCTCCGCCAGCGGCGCGAGCAGCGCATCCGCGCTCACGGGCTTGGCGATGACCCGGTCGACGTACCGGCTCCGTTCATCGGCGGCGACCGTCTCGCCCCAGCCGGTCAGCAGGAACACCGGAATGTGCGGCGCCCGCGACTTAACCAAGGCCGCCACCTCCCAGCCCGTCATGCCGGGCATGCCGAGGTCGGTGACGACGAGGTCCACGGCGGCGGGATCGAAGAGCGCGAGCGCCTCCGCGCCGGAGGCCGCGCTGAGCACGGCGTGGCCGTGCCCCTGGAGCAGGTCGGCGAGGGCGCGCAGCAGCCGGCGGTCGTCATCCACGAGCAGGATCCGCCGGGCCCGCTCGGCGGGGAGCGGCGCCGCCGCGGCGGCGGCCGGGATGACCTGGTAGGGGCTGGCGAGCAGCCGCACGCGCACGCTCGTGCCCCCGCGGTCGTCGCGGGAGACCCCGATCGAGCCGCCGTGGCGCTCGACGATGCCCGCCACGGGCCCGAGCCCCCGGTCCCCCGCCCCGGTGTCGGCGACCTCGATCACGACCCAGCCCGACTCCTCGTCCCAGGCGCGGATCTCGAGCGCGCCGCCGCGTGGCATCGCGGCCACCGCATCCAGGATCAGCCGAACGAACAGGTCCCGCAGCTCGACGAAGTTACCGTCCACCGGCGGCGCCGCGCCAAACTGGCGCGTGACCGTGATCGTGGCGCCCTCGCGCTCGGCGTCGTCCCGCCAGCGGGGCTCGGTGAGGGCGAGCGCCTCGGAGACGAGCGGCAGGAGCGCGACCGGGCCGAACGCCACCTGCGGCTCTCGGGCGAGGAACTCCTGGAGCTGGCGCACGCTGGCCCCCGCCTCGAGGGCGACCTGGCGCACGATGGCGAGCCGGCGGCGCGTCGTGTCGTCCTGGGCCTCCCGCAGGAGCAGCTCCGTGTAGCCGAGGATCGCGCCCAGGGAGTTGTTGAAGTTGTGGGCGAGGCCGCCCACGGTATCGCCGAGGGTCGCCAGGCTCCCTGTCCGGCTCCCCTCGTCCTCCCGCCGGCCGAGGCGCAGCGCGAGATCGCGCGACCATCTCCGGAGGTCGTAGAGCGAGCGGTCCATCTCGGACTTCAAGGTCGTGAGCCGGTTGACGAGGAGCGGGATCTCCTCGGACGGGGTCGGCGGGAGCCCAGGAAGGTCGGGGAAGCCGGAGCGGCGGCCGAGGAGACGACCGAGCAGTCGCTTCATTCCGGCCATGATAGGGCGCGGCTAGAGATTTATCAATTGGGCGACCCGCTCCCGATGGTGGGTGGCGTCGCCGAACGTGAACTCCGAGCTCTTGGCTCGCTTGAAGTAGAGGTGAAGGTCGTGCTCCCAAGTGAACCCGATGCCGCCGTGGAGCTGGATGCCCGCGCCCGCCACCCGCCGGTAGGCGTCGCTGACGCACGCCTTGGCCATCGACACGGCCAAGGTCGCGTCCGGCGCGTTCTCGTCGACCGCCCAGGCCGTGTAGTAGGTGATCGACTTGGCGTTCTCCACCTCCACCAGCATGTCGGCGGCCTTGTGCTTCACCCCCTGGTAGGCGCCGATCGGCTTGCCAAAGGCGATGCGGATCTTCGCGTACTCGGTCGTCATCTCGAGCACCCGCTGCGCGCCGCCGCACATCTCGGCGCAGAGCGCGACCGTCGCCCGCTCGAGCACGCGCCGGAGCGGCCGCCAGCCCTGGCCCGCGACCCCGAGGAGCGCGTCGGCCGGCACCCGGACACCGGCCAGCTTCACTTCGCAGAGCTTCCGCGTCTGGTCCATCGTCGGCAGGAGCGTCACCTCGAGGCCCGGGGCCCGCCGCGGCACCAGAAAGAGGCTCACGCCGTCCTCCGACCCTGCCGCCGCGCCCACCGCGCCCGGCCCGGTCCGCGCCGCGACGACGAGGAGGTCGGCGACGTGGGCGTCAGGGACGAACAGCTTCGTCCCCGACAGCGTGAAGGCGCCGCCGCCGGTCGCGGCAGCGGTCGCCGTCACCCCCTGCGCGTCCCAGCGGGCGTTCGGTTCCGTCAGCGCGAGCGTCGCCCGCGTCTCCCCCGCCGCGATCTTCGGGAGCCACTGCTTCTTCTGGGCCTCGCTCCCCGCCTCGAGGAGCGCCAGCCCCCCCAGGAGCACGGTCGAGAGGTAGGGCCCGGGCATGACCACCCGCCCCATCTCCTCCATCAGCACCACGAGGTCAACGACGCCGAGGCCGACCCCACCGTACGCCTCGGGGAAGATGAGGCCGAGCCACCCCTGCTCGGCCAGCTTCGCCCAGAATTCCGGGGTCGTGCCCTCGGGGGTATCCATCAGCTTGCGGACGGTCGAGGACGGGCACTCGTTCTCGAGGAACTTGCGCGCGGTCGCGCGGAGGAGCTCTTGCTCCTCGCTGAAGCCGAAGTTCACGCGGGCCTATCCCTTCGGCAGGCCGAGCACGCGCTCGCCGATGATGTTCTTCTGGATCTCCGTCGTCCCGCCCTCGATCGAGTTGGCGCGCGAGCGCAAGAACGCGTGCTGCCAGAGCCCGTCCTCGACCGCCCAGTCGCTGCCCTTCACGAGCTGCGCGTAGGGGCCCTGGATCTCCATGGCGAGCTCTTGGAGTCGCTGGTGGGTCTCCACCCAGCCCATCTTCCCGGTCGACGCCTCCGGACCCGGCATCTCACCCTTGAGGAGCCGCGTGATCGCCCGGGCGCCCGTATACTTCAGGCACTCGGTGTCGATCCAGAGCTGCGCGATCTTCTGACGAAGGACCGGGTCCTTGGTGACGGCGTGGCCGGCCTTCTCCGCCCGCCGCGCCATCTCGATGAGGCCGTCGAGCGCGATCCGGAGCCGCATCTGGAGCCCGAAGCCCAGCGCGAGCCGTTCGTACATGAGCGTCGTCATGCCGACCGCCCAGCCGTTGTTCACGCCGCCCAGCACCTGGGAGTCGTGGACCCGGACCCCGTCGAAGAAGACCTCGTTGAACTCGGCGTCGCCGGTGATCTGCCGGAGGGGCTTCACCGTCACGCCGGGCAAGTGCATGTCCAGGAGGAAGTACGTGATGCCCTTGTGCCGGGGCGCGTCGGGATCGGTGCGCGCCAGCAGCATCATCCAGTCGGACGTGTGGGCGAGCGAGGTCCAGACCTTCTGGCCGTCGACGACGTACTCCCGACCGTCACGGACGGCGCGGGTCTGGAGCGACGCCAGGTCGGAGCCGGCGTTCGGCTCGGAGTAGCCCTGGCACCAGATCTCGTCGGCGGAGAGGATCTTCGGGAGGTAGCGCTTCTTCTGCTCCTCGGTCCCGTAGGCGATGATCGTGGGGCCCGCCATGCCGATGCCGAGGATGTTGAGCACGGGCGGCGCCTTCGCGAGCGCCATCTCCTCGGCGAGGATCATCTCCTCCATGAAGGTGAGCCCGCGCCCGCCGTACTCCCTGGGCCAGGTGAGCCCGATGAACCCGGCCGCGTGGAGCCTCCGCTGCCAGTCGCGCAGTAGGTCGTACGCCTCCGCCCGCGGGACATCCGACGACGCCGCGAGGCGGGCGGTCCACTGGCGCGGCATGTTCCCCCGGAGCCAGGCGCGGACCTCGTCGCGGAACGATCGCTGCTCGGGCGTCGGCGTGAGCTCCATGACCCCTCCTGGCCGGCGGCCCGGCGCAAGACTGAACGACGATTCAGTGTCATTTTATGGGGCGCCCTCCGTGGAAGTCAAGGCGGCGGCCGCCGCGGCGCGCTTCCGCTTGCGGCGGCGGGGGTTGTTGTCTATCGTCGTCGCCATGTGGCGCACACCCATGAGCACGGTGCTGACGAAGTCCGACTTCGGGCGCGCCACGGACCAGATCTACGGGCTCATCGCCTGGATCTCGCTCGGCATCTTCGTGATCGTGGTCGGGCTCTTGATCTACGCGCTCGTCCGCTACCGCGAGCGCCGTCCGGGCGAGCTGCCGCGCCAGATCCGCGGGCACAGCCTGCTCGAGATCGGCTGGACGATCGCGCCCGCGCTCGTGCTGCTCGTCATCGCGATCCCGACGATCCAGACCATCTTCCGGACCCAGCCCGCGGTCGAGCCCGAGGGCGCGCTGGAGGTCACCGTCCGCGGCCACCAGTGGTGGTGGGAGTTCAGCTATCCCGCGCTCGGCATCGTGACCGCCAACGAGCTGCACCTGCCGCTCGGCCGGGCGGCGGCGCTCCTCCTCGAGGGGCCCGACGTGATCCACAGCTTCTGGGTGCCGCAGCTCGGCGGCAAGCGCGACGTGATCCCCGGGCGACTCAACCGGCTCACGTTCACGCCGGAGGCGCCCGGGGAGTACCTCGGCCAGTGCGCCGAGTTCTGCGGCGTCTCGCACGCCAACATGCGCCTGCGCGTGATCGTCGACGGAACCGAGGCCTGGCAGGCGTGGGTCCGGCTCCAGCAGGCGCCGCCCGCCGCCGACGCCGCGGCGACGGAGGGCGCGGCGGTTTTCGCGAAGAGCGCGTGCGTCGGCTGCCACACGGTCCGCGGTGTCTCGGCGGGTGTCGTCGGCCCCGACCTGACGCACTTCGGGAGCCGCCGGACCCTCGCGGCCGGCCTCCTGCCCAACACGCCCGCCAACCTCCTCGCCTGGATCCAGGACCCGCCCGCGGTGAAGCCGGGGGCCAAGATGCCCGCGCTTGGCCTGAGCCCGGCCGAGGCGCGCGCCGTCGCCGGCTACCTCGCGAGCCTCAGGTAGATGACGGTCGCCGCCCTCACGGAGCGGGAGCGGGTCGGCGCGCGACGGGCCGGGCCCGGCCGGCGGCCCGCGTCCGGCGTCTGGAGCTGGCTCACCACCGTCGACCACAAGCGGATCGGCATCCTCTACGGCGTGGCTGCCTTCGCCTTCTTTCTGCTGGGCGGCCTCGAGGCGCTGCTGCTGCGGCTCCAGCTCGCCCAGCCCAACGGCCACGTGCTGGGCGCCCAGACCTTCAACGCGCTCTTCACGATGCACGGCACCACGATGATCTTCCTCGCGGTCATGCCGGCCAGCAACGCCTTCTTCAACTATCTGATCCCCCTGATGATCGGGGCCCGCGACGTGGCCTTTCCGCGCCTCAACGCGCTGTCGTTCTGGATCTTCCTCTTTGGCGGCCTCTTCCTGAACGCCGCCTGGCTCGTGGGCACGCCGCCTGATGCCGGCTGGTTCGGCTACGCGAACCTGACGTCGACCCAGTTCTCGCCGGGCCTCGGCGTCGACTTCTGGATGCTCGGGCTTCAGGTGCTCGGGGTGTCGTCGATGCTCGCCGGCGTGAACTTCATCGTGACGATCCTGAACCTGCGGGCGCCGGGCATGACCCTGATGCGGATGCCGGTGTTCGTGTGGATGTCGCTGGTCGTGCAGTTCCTCAGCATCCTCGCCTTTCCGACGGTCACGGTGGCGATGATCCTGTTGATGTTCGACCGCTTCTTCGGCTCCCGCTTCTACGACGTCACCGCCGGCGGCGACCTCCACATGTGGCAGCACCTGTTCTGGATCTTCGGCCACCCCGAGGTGTACATCCTGATCCTGCCCGCGATGGGCATCGTGTCCGAGGTGATACCGGTGTTCGCGCGGAAGCCCCTCTTCGGCGCGCCGGTCGTGATCTACTCCGGCGCGCTGATCGGGTTCTTCGGGTTCGGGGTGTGGAGCCACCACATGTTCGCGGCGGGCATGGGGCCGGTGGCGGACGCGGCCTTCGCGGTGTCGTCGATGCTCATCGCGATCCCGACGGGGGTGAAGATCTTCAACTGGCTGGCGACCTTGTGGGGCGGCGCCCTCCGCTTCACCGCCGCGATGCACTACGCGCTCGGCTTCATCGCGCTCTTCACGATCGGCGGGCTGTCAGGGATCATGCACGCCTCGCCGCCGGTCGACCTCCAGCAGACCGACAGCTACTTCGTGGTGGCTCACTTCCACTACGTACTGATCGGCGGCAGCCTGTCGGGGCTCCTGGCCGGGCTCTACTACTGGTGGCCCAAGATCACCGGCCGCCGGCTCGACGAGCGGCTGGGAAAGCTCCAGTTCTGGCTCTTCTTCATCGGCTTCAACCTGACCTTCTTCCCCCAGCACTATCTGGGCGCGATCGGCATGCCGCGGCGGATCTACACCTACGCGCCGGAGCCCGGCTGGGCGCTCTGGAACCTCGTCTCGACGGTGGGCGCCTTCGTGCTGGGCCTCTCCTTCCTCCTGCTCCTGGTCGTCGCCGTGGCAAGCCTCCGGGCGGCGGCGACGGCGGGGAACGATCCCTGGGACGGTCGCACCCTCGAGTGGCGCACCAGCTCGCCGCCGCCCGTCGAGAACTTCGCGGGTGTCCCGCCCGTCTACGGGCGCGACACCTTCTGGCGCGAGAAGCACGGCGACCGTCACGGGCGCCGGCCGACCCCGGTCCCCGCCCCGCCGCCGGGTCCCTCGCACCTGCCGAGCCCGTCCCACTTCCCGATCCTCGTCGCCCTGGGCCTCGTCGTCGCCGCGGCCGGCGCCCTCGTGGGCGTCTGGATCGTCGTGGCGGGCCTGGGGGTCGCGGTCCTGGGCCTCTTCCGCTTCGCCCTCGAGCACCACGCGAACGCGGCGCACGCCCACCAGGACGGAGTGACCGGCGTCGATCACCGCAAGCTCGGCATGTGGGCCTTCCTCGGCTCCGAGTGCATGTTCTTCGGCACGCTGATCGCGGTCTACCTCGCCTACAAGGGCCGGAGCGTGGTCGGCCCGCTGCCCCACGAGGTTCTGAACATCCCGGTGACGACCGTGAGTACCTTCGACCTGCTGATGTCGAGCCTCCTGATGGTGCTGGCCCTTGCCGCGGTTCGGCGCGGCGACGACCGGCAGACGCGGCTCTGGCTCGCGTGGACCGCGCTCCTCGGGCTGATCTTTCTCGGCTTCCAGGCCTTCGAGTTCACCTCGTTCGTCCGCGAGGGGCTGACCCTACACCAGAACCTGTTCGGATCGACCTTCTTCGTCCTCACCGGGTTCCACGGCGGGCACGTCACGCTGGGCGTCGTCTGGCTGCTCACGCTCGCGATCCTCTCGCTCCGCGGGCGGCTCGCCGCCACCGACGCGGTCAAGGTGGAGGTCGCGGGCCTCTACTGGCACTTCGTCGATATCGTGTGGATCGCGATCTTCACGCTGGTCTACCTGATCCCCTGACCCGCGGTGGCGGAACGACGAGAGACGCCGATGAACACGTCCGACCCCGGGCACCGGGAGCACGCGAGCGTCGCCACCTATATAAAGGTCGCCCTCGTCCTCACGGCACTCACCGGAATCGAGGTCGGCGCCATCTACATCCGCGCCCTCACCCCGATCCTGATCCCGACCCTGCTCGTGTTGTCGCTGGCGAAGTTCTCCCTGGTCGTGCTCTTCTTCATGCACCTCCGCTACGACACCCGCACGCTCTCCTTCATCTTCGTCGGCCCCCTGCTGATCGCGCTCGCGGTCTTCCTGGCCGTGATCGCGCTGATCGGCGCGGGCGTGGCGCGCGCGTAGTGGGCGAATGGCACGCCGAGGTCCTCGCGGGCCTCGCGGGCCTCGCCGGACTCTACCTGTGGGCCGCGCGCGCGCAGGGCCGGCGGCTCGCCCCCGGCCGCCTCCTGGCCCTCGCGGGCGCGCTCATCGTGCTCGCGGGCGCGCTCAACGGGCCGCTCCACGACCTGAGCGACCGCGCCCTCCTGAGCGCCCACATGGTGCAGCACCTCCTGCTGACCCTGGCGGCGCCGCCGCTCCTGCTGGCCGCCATCCCGCCCGGGCTGCTCTCCCCCCTGCTCCCGCGCCTGGGGCTGCTCCCGCTGCTCCGCCGGCTCACGGGGCTCCCGGTTGCCTTCGGGCTCTACAACGGCGCCCTCGTCGTCTGGCATCTGCCCGCTCTCTACAACGCCGCCCTCGAGCATCACGCCCTCCACGTGGTCGAGCACCTGACCCTCATCGCGACGGCCGTGCTCGCGTGGTGGCCAATCCTCTCGCCGGACCCGGTGCTCCCGCGCCCGGCGTACGGCACCCAGCTGCTCTACCTGTTCCTGATGAGCGTGCCCATGACGGTGGTCGCGGCATTCGTCACGCTGGCCCCCGCGCCGCTCTATCCGTTCTACGCGGCGGCGCCCCGCGTCTTTCAGCTCTCCCCGCTGGAGGACCAGCGGCTCGGCGGCGTGATCATGTGGGTGCCGGCCGCGATGGCGCCGCTCGCCGCCTTCACGGGGGTCTTCTTCCGCTGGGCCGCCGCCGAGCCGGACGAATAGGGGGCGGCTCGCGAGTCGAGCCGGGCGACGCCGGCGTGTCGGGCGCGGGCCCGCCGCCGCACGAGGCCCGCGTCGATCGGGCGACGCTAGAGCGGGCGGCCGCACCCGCCCGCGCCGCGAGCGGCGCTGCCAACTTTCCCCCTGCCCGCGGCGGTCGGCGATGCTATAGTTTTCGCTACCTGTCCGAATGAACATCTGCGTGGCCGGGACCGGGTACGTCGGGCTCGTCACGGGGGCGGTCTTCGCCGACCTCGGCAACGACGTCATCTGCGTCGACAAAGACGACGAGAAGATCGCGGCCCTTTCCGCGGGGCGCATGCCGATCTACGAGCCCGGGCTCGAGGAGATGGTGGCGCGCAACGCCGCGGACCGCCGGCTCGCCTTCACGACGGACCTCGGCGCCGCCGTCCCGCGGTCGGAGATCGTCTTCATCGCGGTCGGCACGCCCTCCAAGCGGGACGGCGAGACCGACCTCGGCGCCGTCGAGGCCGTGGCCAAGGGCATCGGCCAAGCCATGGAACGGTACACGGTCATCGTCAACAAGTCGACGGTCCCCGTGGGGACCGGCGAGTTCGTGCGCGACGTGATCACGCGGCACCAGTCGAAGCGGGTGCCCTTCGACGTCGTGTCGAACCCGGAGTTCCTCCGCGAAGGCTCGGCCATCGAGGACACGCTCCGCCCGGACCGGATCGTGATCGGCGCCCCCAATCAGCTGGTCGCCATGACGCTGCTCGAGCTCTACGCGCCGCTCGAGCGACCCATGATCATCACCGACGTTCCCTCGGCCGAGATGATCAAGTACGCGTCGAACGCGTTCCTGGCCTCCAAGATCTCCTTCATCAACGCGATCGCCAACGTCTGCGACCTCGCCGGGGCCGACGTGACGCAGGTGATGAAGGGCGTGGGCCTCGACGCGCGCATCGGCCCGGCGTTCCTGCAGGCGGGCCTCGGCTTCGGCGGCTCCTGCTTTCCCAAGGACGCCGAGTCGCTGGTGCACACCGCCGCCCGGCTCGGCTACGACTTCCGGCTCCTGCGGGCGGTCGTCGAGGTGAATCGGGAGCGCCCGCTGCACTTCGTCGAGAACATCGCCAAGGTCCTCGCCCCGCTCGACGACAAGGTCGTGGGCGTGCTCGGCCTCGCCTTCAAGCCGAACACCGACGACATGCGCGAGGCGCGGAGCGTCGAGGTGATCGCGCAGCTGCTCGGGGCGGGCGCCACCGTGCGCGCGTACGATCCGGTCGCGATCGACAACGCGCGCGCCGTGCTGCCGACGGCGGTGCAGTACGCCGCCTCCGCCTACGAGGCCGCCCACGGCGCGGACGCGGTCGCCCTCGTCACCGAGTGGAACGAGTTCAAGTTCCTCAACCTGGAGCGCCTGCGGTCGGTGATGCGCCGGCCCCTCGTCTTCGACGGCCGCAACGTCTGGGAGCCGGAGCGGATGCGGCGCCTCGGGTTCGAGTACCATTCGATCGGCCGCAAGCCCGTCCTCCCGGCGTAACCCCTCCATGCGCATCCTCGTCACGGGCGGAGCCGGCTTCATCGGCTCGCATCTGTGCGAGTTCCTCCTCGCGCGCGGGCACGAGGTCGTCTGCATGGACAACCTCCTCACGGGCGTCATCGACAACATCGAGCGCCTCTCCGCCGACCCCCGGTTCTCGTTCGTCAAGCACGACGTGACCGGGTACCTCGTCGTCGAGGGGGCCCTCGACTACGTCCTGCACTTCGCCAGCCCCGCCTCCCCGCACGATTACCTCGAGATGCCGATCCAGACCCTCAAGGTCGGCGCGCTCGGCACCCACCGGACCCTCGGGCTGGCCAAAGCCAAGCGGGCGGCGTTCCTACTCGCCTCGACCTCCGAGGTGTACGGCGATCCGCTCGTCCATCCCCAGCGCGAGGACTACTGGGGCAACGTCAACCCGATCGGCCCCCGCGGCGTCTACGACGAGGCCAAGCGCTTCGCCGAGGCCCTCACGATGGCCTACCACCGCTTCCACGGCGTCGACACCCGCATCGTGCGCATCTTCAACACCTACGGCGAGCGCATGCGGCTGGACGACGGCCGCGCGATCCCCGCCTTCATCACGCAGGCCCTCGCCGGCAAGCCGATCACCGTGTATGGCGACGGCTCGCAGACGCGCTCGTTCCAGTACATCTCGGACCTGGTCGACGGCATCTGGCGACTCATGCAGGCGCCGGTCACGGTCCCGGTGAACATCGGCAACCCGCACGAGATGACGCTGCTGGCGCTGGCCGAGAAGATCCGGCGGCTGAGCGGCTCGCCGAGCGAGATCGTGTTCGAGCCGCTGCCGGAGGACGACCCCAAGGTGCGCCAGCCCGACATCGGGCGGGCGCGGACCTTGCTCGGCTGGGAGCCCCGCGTCGACGTCGACGAGGGCCTCGGGCGGACGATCGCCTGGTTCCGGACCCGCCTCGCCCGCGCATGACGCGCGCGGGGCGCCGCTCCCGAGCCGCATGAGGGCCCTGGTCACGGGCGGAGCCGGCTTCGTCGGATCCCACGTGGTCGACCGCCTGCTGGCGGGGGGCCACGCGATCGACCTGGTCGACAACCTCAGCACCGGTCGGCCGGAGCTCGCGCACCCCGCCGCGCGGCTTCACGCCGTCGACATCCGAAGCCCGCGCCTGCGCGCGGTCTTCGCCGAGACGCGGCCCGACGTGGTCGTCCACCTCGCCGCGCAGATGGACGTCCGCCGGTCCGTCGCCGACCCGCTCTTCGACGCGAGCGTGAACGTGCTCGGGACCCTCAACGTCCTCGAATGCTGCCGGCGCGCGGCGGTGGCCCGGCTCGTCTTCGCGTCGAGCGGCGGCGCGATTTACGGCGACTGCGAGACGGTCCCGACGCCCGAGAGCCAGCCGGCGCGCCCCGCGTCGCCCTACGGGGTGGCCAAGCTCGCGGCCGAGCGCTACATCGCGGCGTGGGCGGCCCTCACGGGGTCGACGGCGGTCGCGCTCCGCTACGCGAACGTGTACGGTCCGCGGCAGAACCCGCTGGGCGAGGCGGGCGTGGTCGCGATCTTCTCGAGCCGCCTCGTCGCGGGCAAGCCGTGCGTGATCAACGGCGACGGCGAGCAGACGCGCGACTACGTGTACGTCGAGGACGTCGCGGACGCCACCGTGCTGGCGCTCAGCGCGCCGCAGACGATCGACGCGGTCAACATCGGCACCGGCCTCGAGTCGAGCGTGAACGACCTCTTCCGCCGGCTGACCGCCGTCGCCGGGGTGACCGCCGACGCCCGCCACGAGCCGGGCAAACCGGGCGAGCAGCGTCGGAGCGCGCTCGATGCCGCGCTCGCCAAGCGCCTGCTCGGTTGGGCCCCGGTGACGCCGCTCGACCTCGGGCTCCGCAAGACGCTCGAATTCATCAGAGGAGGAGCTTCGCGATGATAGACGAGGAGCTGAAGGCCATCCTGGCGTGCCCGGCCTGCAAGGGGGACCTGATCTTCGAGGAGACGCGCATCATCTGCCCGCGTTGCCAGAAGGCCTACCCCATTCGCGACGGCATCCCGGTCATGCTGATCAGCGAAGCGGAGCCGTGGACGTCCAGGCCGTAATCCTCGCCGGCGGGCAGGGTACCCGCCTCCGTCCGCTCACGCACACGCGGCCCAAGCCGATCGTTCCGCTGCTGGACCGACCGTTCCTGCACTATCAGCTCGCCCTCCTCCGGCAGCACGGGATCACGGACATCATCCTGTCCTGCTCGTACCGGGTGGAGGACATCCGCGCCGCGATGGGCACCGGGGAGGCGGCGGGCGTCCGGCTGCGTTACGTCGTCGAGGCCACACCGCTCGGCACCGCCGGCGGCGTCCGGAACGCCGCCGAGCTCGCCCGCGGCCGGCTCGTGGTGCTCAACGGCGACGTCCTGACCGACGCCGACCTCGGGGCGATCCTGCGCGTCCACGAGGCACGCCGGGCGGGCGTCACGATCGGCCTCATCCCGGTCGACGACCCGACCGCGTACGGGCTCGTCGAGACCACCGGCGACGGGGCCGTCCGACGCTTTCTCGAGAAGCCGAGGCCCGAGGAGGTCACGACCAACCTCGTCAACGCCGGGATCTACGTGCTCGAGGCGGAGCTCCTCGGGCGCATCCCGGCCGACCGCCCGGTCTCGATCGAGCGGGAGGTCTTCCCCTCCCTCCTCGCGAGCGGCGTCCCTGTCTTCGGGTCCGCGCTCGGCGACCACTATTGGCGCGACATCGGCAGCCCGGCCGCGTACCGCGAAGCGCAGCTCGATCTGCTGCGCGGGCGCGTGGCGACCACGGTCCGTCCGGCCGGGACGCTGCGCGAGGGCTGCTGGGTCGGCGCAGACACCCGGCTCGCGCCCGGCGTGACGCTCGTGGCGCCGGCGGTGATCGGCGCCGGTGTCAGCGTCGGGGCCGGCGCCCGCTTGGGGCCGCTCGCGGTGGTCGGCGCCGGCTCCCGCATCGCCGCCGGCGCCCGCATCGAGGGAGCGATCCTCTGGGAGGGCGTCGCGGTCGGCGAGGGCGCCGTCCTGCGCGACTGCATCATCGGCGCCGACGCGGTCATCGGCGCCCACGTCGACGTGGCCCCCGGCGTCGTGCTCGAGGCCGACGCCGTCGTCCCCGACCGGACGCGGCCCGTCCGCTGACGTGCTATTCTGAGCCGATGACGCTGGCTCGGATCCGCAACTTCTCCATCGTTGCCCACATCGATCACGGCAAGTCGACCTTGGCGGACCGCCTCCTCTCGCTCACCGGCACGATGGACGCCAAGAAGGCCGTCGACCAGGTGCTGGACTCGATGGACCTCGAGCGCGAGCGCGGCATCACGATCAAGGCCCACACGGTCCGGCTCCTCTACAAGGCGCGCGACGGCCAGGAGTACACGCTGAACCTCATCGATACACCGGGCCACGTGGATTTCTCGTACGAGGTCTCGCGCTCGCTGGCCGCCTGCGAGGGCGCCGTGCTCATCGTCGACGCCGCGCAGGGCGTCGAGGCGCAGACGCTGGCGAACTACTACCTGGCCGCCGACGCGAACCTCGCCATCGTGCCCGTCATCAACAAGATCGACCTCCCCTCGGCCGACGTGGAGGGCACGCGCCGCCAGCTCACGGAGGTGCTCGGGCTTGACGGCGACGGGGCGCTCACGATGTCGGCCAAGCACGGGACCGGAGTGCCCGAGGTGCTCGAGGCGATCATCGAGCGGATCCCGCCGCCCACCGGCGATCCCGCCGGCCCGCTGAGGGCGCTCGTCTTCGACTCCTTCTACGACTCCTACCAGGGGGTCGTGGTCTACGTCCGGCTCTTCGACGGCCGCGTGCGGCCCGGCGCCAGAATCCTCTTCATGTCCAACGGCAAGTCCTATGAGGTCCAGCAGGTGGGCGTGTTCTCCCCCGACATGCGCCCGGTGGATGAGCTCTCGGCGGGGCAAGTGGGGTTCATCACGGCGTCGATCAAGCGGATCGCCGACGCCAGCGTCGGCGAGACGATCACGGAACAGCTCCGCCCCGCGACGGTAGCGTTTCCCGGCTACCGCCAGGCCAAGCCGATGGTGTTCGCCGGCCTCTACCCGATCGAGGACACCGACTACGAGGCCCTCCGCGACGCGCTCGAGAAGTTCCGGCTGAACGACTCCGCGTTCAGCTTCGAGCCGGAGACGTCGCTGGCGCTCGGCTACGGCTTTCGTTGCGGATTCCTCGGCATGCTCCACCTCGAGATCGTGCAGGAGCGCCTGGAGCGTGAGTTCGCGCTCTCGCTGATCGTCACCGCGCCCAGCGTCCGCTACCGGGTCCTGACGACCGCGGGAGAAGTCGTCGAGGTCGACAATCCCGCCAAGCTGCCGCCGCCGGACCGGATCGACCACGTCGAGGAGCCGTACGTGCGGGGATCGGTCTTCGTGCCGACCGAGTTCATGGCGCCAATTTACAAGCTCGCGCAGGACAAGCGCGGCGAGCACCGCTCGCTCGAGTACCTGGGCAAGCGGGTCCAGATCCAGTTCGACTTCCCGCTCGCCGAGATCGTCGTGGATTTCTACGACAAGCTGAAGTCGATCTCCAAAGGCTACGCGTCGTTCGACTACGAGTTCGCGGCATTTCGCGAGTCCGAGCTCGTCAAACTCGACGTGCTGCTCAACGGCGATCCCGTGGACGCGCTGTCGGTCATCGTCCACCGGGACAAGGCTTACGAGAAGGGGAAGACGCTCGTCGAGAAGCTCCGCGCCGTCATCCCGCGTCAGATGTTCGAGGTCGCCATCCAGGCGGCGATCGGCAGCCGCGTGATCGCTCGCGAGACCGTCAAGGCCATGGGGAAGAACGTCACCGCGAAGTGCTATGGCGGTGACATCACGCGCAAGCGCAAGCTGTTGGAAAAGCAGAAAGAAGGCAAGAAGCGAATGAAACAGGTCGGAAAGGTGGAGGTGCCGCAGGAGGCGTTCCTGTCGGTACTGAAGAGTTGACGATGGACCTGGAGGAGAAGACGGAAGAGGCCTCGCCGCCCGTCCGCGTCGGCAAGCGTCAGAAGTCCCTCGTCCGGGAATACGTCGAGGCGATCGCCATCGCGATCCTCCTGGCGCTCGTCATCCGGACGTTCGTCGTCCAGGCCTTCACGATTCCGTCAGGCTCGATGATGGACACCCTGCTGGTCGGCGATTACATCCTCGTCAACAAATTCCTGTACGGTCCGACGGTGCCCTTCACGGGCTGGCAGCTGCCCGGGATCCGTGGCCCCCGCCGGGGCGACATCATCGTGTTCAAATACCCCCAGGACGAACGGCGGGACTTCATCAAGCGCATCATCGGCGTCCCGGGCGACCGCGTCCTCATCCGCGGGCACACCGTGATCGTGAACGACGAGCCGCTCGTCGAGCCCTACCGGCGGGTGACGCAGCCGTCGTTCCCGCGCGCTGACCCCCCCGGGTACTGTGGGTACTCGTACGGGTGCGAGCCCACCACGGTGCCGCCCGATTCCTACTTCGTCATGGGCGACAACCGCGATAACTCGCAGGACAGCCGCTACTGGGGCTTCGTCAAGCACGACGAGATCAAGGGCAAGGCCTTCCTCATCTACTGGTCATGGGACGGCGACCGTCACTGGCTCCGCTGGACGCGCCTCGGCCACTATCTCCCCTGATCGGCGGGGGCCCCGTGGCGGCTGACGGGCTCGGTCCGCTCGCCGGCGTGGCACCGGACGAGACCGCGCTCGGCCTCTACGTCCATGTCCCCTTCTGCGTCGTGCGCTGCCCCTTCTGCTCGTTCGCCACGTCACCGCTCCGCGAGGGGCTGAAGGACCGCTACCTGCGCGCGCTGCCGCGGGAGGTCGACCTTCTCGCCGGCGCGCCGTGGAGGCGGACGACGGTCTTCGAGACGGTCTTCCTCGGCGGCGGCACGCCGTCGTTGCTCGAGCCCGCCGAGCTCGCCCGCGTCCTCGACGGCCTGCGCGCCCGCTTCCGGATCGAGGCGGACGCGGAGGTGACCGTGGAGTGCAACCCCGAGAGCGTGAGCCGGGCCAAGCTCGAGGCCTACCGCACGGCCGGCGTCACGCGCGTGAGCCTCGGCGTGCAGTCGCTCGACGACGCGATCCTCGGGCGCCTTGGCCGGCTCCATGGCGCGAGGGGCGCGCGGGAGGCGTTCGCGGCGGCGCGCGAGGCCGGCCTGCCCCAGGTCTCCGTCGACCTCATGTACGGCCTGCCCGGGCTCGACGTCGCGGGCTGGCAGCGGACCGTCGACCAGGTGCTCGACTGGCGACCGGACCACCTGTCGGCCTATGGGCTCACTCTGGATCAGGGCAGCCGGTGGGGATCGGACGGCGTCCCGGGCCTCCCGCCCGAGGACACGGTCGTGGCGCAGTACTGGGCGCTGGCACGGAGCGCGGCCGCGCGCGGCTACGAGCACTACGAGATCTCCAACTACGCCCTCCCGGGCTGCCGCTCCCGTCACAACCAGGTCTACTGGGGGCGACGCGAGTACGCCGCACTCGGGCCCGGCGCCTGCGGATTCTTGGGCCGCGTCCGCTACTCGAACGTCCGGTCCGCCGAGCGCTACTGCGAGCTACTCGAGGCGGCCGTCCTGCCCGTCGCCGAGCACGAGGTGCTCACCGATCGGCAGGCGGCGGGGGAGCGTCTGATCCTCGGCCTGCGGACCCGCGACGGCGTGCCGGAGGAATGGCTCGGCGCGCGGGCGGCGACGGACCCCGCCCTCACGGCGCGGCTCGAGGGGTGGCGCGCGGCGGGGCTGCTCGAGCGGGCGCGGGGGCGTGCGCGCCTGACCGAGCGCGGCTTCCTGCTCTCTGACGCCCTGTTTGTCGAGCTCGTCCAGGTGTGATAGGAATCAGGTGGTTATGGACGCCCGACACCGGGAGATCCTGATCGCGGTCATTCGCGAGTACATCGACTCGGCGGAGCCCGTCGGCTCGCGGGCGCTCGCCAAGCGCCACATGCCGAACCTCTCGCCGGCCACGATCCGGAACACCATGGCCGACCTCGAGGAGATGGGGTACCTGTCACAGCCCCATTCGTCGGCCGGCCGGGTCCCCACCGACAAGGCCTATCGCTTCTACGTCGACTCGTTTCCGTCGCCGGCGCCCACCCCGCCCCGCGACGCACAGCCGCGGGAGGACCGCGACGGCATCGACCGCCTCATGGAGCAGACGACGGCCCACCTCTCGGAGACGAGTCGCTTCACGGGCCTGCTCCTCGCACCCCCCCTCAAGCACACGGCGCTCGACCGCGTCGAGCTAATCCCGCTCGAGGACGATCGGGTGCTGGCCGTGATCGCCACCGAGGCGGGCTGGCTCACGGCCCGCGCCCTCCGCCTGCCGCCGAGCGTCGCCTCCGAAGACCTGCGCGAGATCGGCCGCGAGATCACGCGGCGCGTCCGCGGCAAGAGCGTCCAGACCGTCCTCGACGACTGGGCGGCGCCCGCCGATCCGCTCGACCCCCTGCGGACGCGCGTCGGCGCGCTCGTCGAGCAGATCCTCGACCTCTTGCGCGACCGCACCCTCTACGTCAAGGGCGCGATCAACATGCTCGAGCAACCCGAATTCTTGGACATCGGCGCCGTGCGCCAGATGCTCCGGACCTTCGAGGACAAGGACCACCTGATCGAGCTCCTGTCGAACCTCTCCCGGTGGGGCGGGCTGCAGGTGACGATCGGTGAGGAGAATCCCGTCGCCGAGCTGCAGGACTGCACGCTGGTCACCTCCACGTACTCGTACCGCGACCAGGTTCTCGGTATTCTGGGGATCGTGGGGCCCCGGCGCATGCGCTACCCGCAGGTCATCTCGATCGTGGAGGACGCGGCGCTTCAGATGAGCGAGCGCCTGTCCCGCGTCCGGCGCGACCTCTACCTGCCGTCCTGACGCCCCCACCCGGCCTGCTATAATTTTTGATGCCATGAAAGACGAGCGGCCCTCAGTCTCCGAATCCGCCCCGAGGGAGACCGACCCCGGGCGCGCGCCCGGGGAGGGGCCCGCGGCGGGCGTCGAGCAGCTCCGTCGGGAGCTGGACGAGAAGCACGACCGCTACCTGCGCGCGCTCGCCGAGGTCGAGAACGTGAAGCGGCGGGCGCAGCGCGAGCGCGACGAGTACCTCCGCTACGCGAACGAATCGCTGATCCGCGACCTGCTGCCGGTGCTCGACAACTTCGACAGGGCGCTCGACGCCGCCCGCCAGCGCGGCGAGGCCGCCTCGATGCTCGCGGGGATCGAGCTGATCCAGCGCGAGCTCTTGAAGGTGCTCGAGAAGTTCGGCCTCGAGCGCTACTCGGCCCTCGGCGCTACCTTCGATCCCGCGCGCCACGAGGCCGTGTCGCAGGTGATCAGCTCGACCGAGCCCGAGAACACCGTCGTCGGCGAGACGGCACGGGGCTACCTGCTCCACGGGCGCGTCCTACGGCCGGCGCTGGTCGCCGTGGCGGTGGCGCCCGGCGGGGACGCCTAGCGCGTGGCGCGCGACTACTACGAGGTGCTCGGCGTCTCCCGGGGCGCCAGTGAGGCGGAGCTCAAGAAGGCCTACCGGCAGCTCGCGATGCGCTACCACCCCGACCGCAATCCCGGCGACGCGCAGGCGGAGGGCCGATTCAAGGAGGTCAACGAGGCGTACGCGGTCCTGTCGGATGCCGAGAAGCGGGCGCAGTACGACCGCTTCGGCACGGTGTCGCCGGGCCCCGGGGGGGTCGCCGACGCCGGCTTCGGCTCGCTGTTCGAGGACATCTTCGAAGGGTTCTTCGCGGGGGGCGGCCGCGCCCGACAGCGGAGCCGCGCCGCGCGCGGCGAGGATCTCCAGTACGAGCTGAAGATCACGCTCGAGGAGGCCGCGAGCGGCGTCGAGACCAAGCTCCAGATCCCTCGCGCCGAGCCGTGCGAGGCCTGCGGCGCCAGCGGCGTCGAGCCCGGGAGCCGGCGCGAGCAATGCCCGACTTGTCAGGGACGCGGCGAGGTCCGCCTAAGCCAGGGCCTCTTCACCGTGAGCCGCCCGTGCCCGCGCTGCGGCGGGCAGGGCCAGATCGTGACCAACCCGTGCAAGACCTGCCACGGTGAGGGGCGCGTGCGCCGCGAGCGGCTCCTGCAGGTGAAGATTCCCGCCGGCATCGAGGACGGCATGCAGATGCGGCTCGGTGGCGAGGGCGGCGCGGGCGCGCGCGGAGGTCCGCCCGGGGACCTCTACGTGGTCGTGCGGGTGCAGGAGCATCCGGTATTCGTCCGGCGCGAGGCCGACCTCTTGGCGGAGCTCCGGCTCACGTTTGCCCAGCTGGCGCTCGGGGCCGAGATCGAGGTCCCGACTCTCGGCGGGACGGCCACGCTGAAGGTACCGGCCGGCACCCAACCGAGCGAGGTGCTGCGGCTGCGCGGCAAGGGACTGCCCCGCCTGCGCGGCCGAGGACACGGCGATGCCTGCTACGAGGTCCTGCTCGAGATCCCCCAGAAGCTGACCGCGAGGCAGCGCGCCGCCGTCGAGGCGCTGGACGCCGCGATGAAGGACGAGGGCGGCTGGGTCAAGAAGATCCTCGGCGGTTGATGTCGGCGCCGTTCTGGCAGCTGACCGTCCCCGTCACCGCGCCAATCTCCGAAGGCCTCACGAACCTCGTCTGGGAGCTGGGCGCGCTCGGCGTCGTCGAGGACGAGGTCCTTCGCGCGTTCTTCCCGCCGGACGCGGCGCCCCGCGCCCTCCGCGCCCGGGTCCGCCGGTACCTCGACGGGCTCCGCGCCCTCGGCTACGCCGTGGCCGATGCCCTGCCGACCGTGCTCCCGGTGGTCGAGGAGGCCTGGGCCGAGGCGTGGAAGGCCCACTTCCGCCCGATCGAGGTCGGCCGCCGGCTGCTGGTGGCGCCGCCGTGGGACACCCCGGCCACCCCGCGCCTCACGCTCGTCATCGAGCCCGGCCGCGCCTTCGGCACCGGCCACCACGGCAGCACCTCCGGTTGCCTCGTCCTGCTCGAGCGGCTGTGCGAGGCCCCGCCGGCGGCGCGAGCCGGGCAGGATCGGCCAGCGTCGCCGCCCGGCCGGGAGCGCCCACGAAGCCCGCGAGGGCGAAGCTCTGCCCAGGCCGCCCGGCCCGGCCCGACTGCGGGGAGACGAGCCGGCGAGTCCGAGACGGGAGGCGGCCTGCGCGGGCCACGTCCGGAGCCGATCGCGCGGGCGCTCGACCTCGGGACCGGCTCCGGCATCCTCGCGATCGCGGCGGCGCGGCTCGGCGTGCCCGAGGTGCTCGCCGTCGACACGGACCCCGACGCGATCGTCGCCGCCATCGCCAACGCGGCGCGGAACGGGGTGCCCGACCGCGTGCGGTGCGCGGTCGCCGACGCCGCCGAGCTCGCGGCCGGCGGCTTCCCGCTCGTCCTCGCCAATCTGCTCGCGGCCGCCCATCTCACGCTCGGGGCGCGCTACCGCCGGCTCCTCTGCCCGGGCGGGACGCTGATCCTCGGGGGGATCCTCGAACACGAGGCGGGCGCCGTCGCCGGCGCGCTCGCACTCGCCGGTCTGGTCCCGCACGACCGCGAGATGGTCGACGGCTGGGCGAGCCTCGCCCTTCGGCGGCTGTGACCCTCCGCCGCTTCCACGTTCGCCCCGACGCGGTCGAGGGCACCCGCCTCACATTCGAGGCCGAGGAGGCACGGCACATGGCGCGAACTCTGCGCCTGGTCCCCGGCGATCTCGTCGCCGCCGTCGACGGCAGCGGGCGCCAGTACACGGTGCGCCTGGAGCGCGTGACTGCCGACGCCGCGGTCGGCACCGTCCTGTCCGCGACGCGGAGCGCCGCCGAGTCCCCGCTCGCAATCACGCTGGCCCAGGGGGTGCCGAAGGGCCACAAGCTCGAGACGATCATCCGTGCCGCCACCGAGCTCGGGGTCGCGCGGATCGCCCCCGTCCTTACCGAGCGGACGGTCGTGCGCCTCGAGGCCGCGCGCTGGGGCGAGCGGGTGCGGCGCTGGCAACGGGTCGCCACGGAGGCGGCAAAGCAGTGCGGCCGCGCGGTGATCCCGCCGGTCGAGCCGCCCCGACCCCTGACCGAGTTCCTCGCTGACCTGCCCGCGGGGGGCCTCCGCCTCTGCCTCTGGGAGGGGGAGGGCCGCGGTCTCGGGACCGTGCTGGCCGAGCTCGGCGGCCCGGTCTCCGCTGCCATCGTGCTGGTCGGACCCGAGGGAGGGCTGGCGGCCCCCGAGGTCGAGCTCTCGGTCGCCCACGGCTTTCTCTCGGCGAGCCTCGGTCCCCGGGTCCTCAGGACCGAGACGGCCGGACCGGCGATCGTGGCCGTTCTTCAGTCTCGCCTGGGTGACCTGGGCCGCCGGGCGCCAAGTCGTCTCTAAAAGGAGACGAGCGGGTCGATCCCGTGTGTCATTCCTGGAACATGGCCGACTGAGAGTTGGCCCCGCCTCTCACGAAACGTGAGGAAAGATAGAGCAAATCCCGCTTCTCGCCAGAGTGGCATCCCGCTTGCTTGATACCCACCCAGGCCAATGAACTTCCAGCAGACGATCACGAAGCGGGTCGCCCTGGACGGGATCGGGCTGCACTCGGGGCGAGCCGCGCGGATCACCGTATCTCCCGCCCGCGCCAATAGCGGTATCGTCTTCCGCGTCGCCGGTCATCAGGCGTCGATCCCCGCGCTCGCCTCGAGCGTGGTGGACTCCCACTACGCGACCACTCTCGGCGTCAACGGAACACGGGTCCAGACGGTCGAGCACCTGATGGCTGCGGCGGCCGGCCTCGGGCTCGACAACCTCGAGGTAGGGGTCGATGGGACCGAGATCCCGGCGGTCGACGGCAGCGCGCGGCCCTTCGTCGCGCTGCTCTACTCGGCCGGCCGCACGACCTTGGCGGCCCGTCGGCAGCCGCTCGTCATCGACCGGCCCATCCGGGTCGGCACCGATGCCCGCTGGCTCCAGATCGTCCCCTGCGATGTCTTTCGCATCAGCTACACGCTCGACAGCACCCATCCCGTGGTCGGCACGCAGGCGGTCTCGTGCGAACCGACGGAGCACGTGTTCGTCGAGGAGGTCGCCCCCGCCCGCACCTACGGGTTCCTGAAGGACGTGGGGAATCTCAGGAAGAACGGCCTCGCGCAGGGCGGCTCGCTCGACAACGCGATCGTCGTCGGCAAGCGCGGCGTCCTGAACGAGCTCCGCTACCGCGACGAGTTCGTCCGTCACAAGGTTCTCGACCTGATCGGCGACCTCGCGCTGCTGGGCCGGCCGGTCCTCGGCCACGTCATCGCGCGCAACGCCGGCCACGCCCTCAACTTCGCGCTGGTCACCGCGATCGAGCGTGCCCACGGCGCGCCGCGGATCGCCGCATGCTCCGTGCGGGAACTGGTCCCGCTCCCGGCCGCTCTGCGGCCCGCCCCCGGCGTCGCGGCGCTCTAGGGCGGGCCCGTCCCGTCCGCGACGCGTCCCCCTCGGGCGCCCTCGACCGCCCGACCGGCGGCCGGGCCGCGGCGGTCCCCCGCTACCGACGCGCTATAATGCGGCGTCGGTATGCGCGTGCCTCCTCCCGTCCTCAGCCTTTCCCTGACGGTGCTGCTGGTCGCGGGAACCATCGGACCCGGATCGGCCGAGCTCACGATCAGCAATCTTTCCGTCTACCTGAACGACTCCGACGTGACGGTCCAGGTCGCGGTGCTGGGAGCCATCCCGCCCGGGTTCACCGAGAGTATCAAGAGCGGCATCCCCACCAACGTGCGCTTCACCGTAGAGCTCTGGCAGTACCGACGGTTGTGGCCGGATCGCCTCCTCAAGGCCCGGATGATCGAGCGCCAGCTCCTCTACAACGTGCTCACGAAGGAATTCAAGGTCGCGTCGCTCAGCGGCGAGACCCGCGAGCCCTATACCTCGCGCGAGCTCCGGGATGCCCAGCGGGTGCTCTCCGAGCTACGGGGGCTCAAGCTCCTACCGGCGACGGAGCTCCAGCCGACCGCGCTGTTCTACGTGCGGGTCCACGCGGAAGCCGCCCTCAACGGCCGGGCCAACACCCTCTTGACGCGCCTGTCGGGCGAGGCCGACGAGACCCCCTGGGTGACGTCGTCCCTGCTCACGGTGAGCCGGACCCAGTGAGATGCCGCTCCTGAGCGACCAGGACCGACGCAAGCGGAACCTGATCGTCATCTGCGGGTTCCTCATCCTGCTCGTCGTCGCCACCGCGTTCGAGTTCGGCATTCGCACACCCGACATCCCGGTCGCCTCGACCATCGTGGTCTTCGCCCTCTTCAACCTGAACCTGATCGTCTTCCTCCTGCTGCTCGTCCTCCTCTTCCGGAACCTGGTCAAGCTCTCCTTCGAGCGCCGTCAGAAGGTCATCGGGTCGAGGTTTAAGGCCAAGCTGGTCCTCGCGTTCCTGCTCCTGGCGCTGGCGCCCGCGATCCTGATCTTCATCATCGCGTCGAACTTCATCAACACCTCGATCGAGGGCTGGTTCAAGCCCCAGGTCGAGCGCCCGCTCGACCAGGCGCTGTCCGTGGCGCAGACGTACTACCAGAACCTGGAGGCGACGGCGCTCCGGCACGGCCAGCACGTGGCCCGGGCGATCGCCCGCGACGGCCTGCTCGCCGAGGACCGGCGCGTGGCGCTGGCGGCCTACCTCGTCGAGCAGCAGGAGCAGCTCGGCCTCAGCGCGCTGACCGTCTTCAACACCGGCGGCCACGACCTCGTGCACGTCAAGGACCCGGTCCTCGGCGACCTGCCCACCGCGGAGATCAGCGCGCGGCTGGTGCGCCAGGGCCTCGACGGCCAGGAGGTGACGACGGTACGGGAGATCCAGGCCGGCGACCTCATCCAGGCCGTCACCCCGGTGTGGTCGGTGCCGGCGGGCGAGCCCGGTCGCCACGTGATCGGCGCCGTGGTCGCCGCCACCCACGTGGCCGAGCGCCTCGAGGCCAAGGTCCGCGGGATCTCCCAGGCCTTTACCGAGTACAAGCAGCTCAAGCTCCTGAAGAACCCGATCAAGGGCATCTACATCTTGATGTTCCTCCTGATGACGCTGATCATCGTCTTCTCGTTCACGTGGTTCGGCCTCTACCTCGCCCGCGGCATCACGGTGCCGATCGAGCAGCTCGCCCAGGGCACGCGGGAGGTGGCGGCCGGCAACCTGAGCTACCGCGTGCAGGCGCGCGCGGACGACGAGATCGGCATCCTCGTCGACTCGTTCAACCGGATGACCGCCGATCTCGCGCAGTCGAAGACGCGGCTCGAGGCCGCCTACCTCGACCTCCAGGCCAAGCACGCCGAACTCGAGGGGCGCCGCCGCTACACGGAGACGGTCCTCGAGGCGGTCGCCACGGGGGTCGTCTCCTTCGACGTCACGGGCCGTCTCACGACGATGAACCGGGCCGCCGCCCGCATGCTCGGCCTGCCGGCGGCGGCGAGCCCCGGCCAGCCGCTCCGGGAGGTCTTCGCCGGTCACGACTTCGACGACATCGTCGCCCTCACCACGCGACTCGGCCGCGGCAAGGGGGAGACCATCGAGCGCGAGCTCCACCTCCGGCGGGGCGGCGCCGCCACGACCCTGCTCGCGTCGGCGACGGCGCTGCGCGGCCCCGACGGCGAGTACGCGGGCCTCGTCTTCGTCTTCGACGATCTGACCGAGCTGCTCCGCGCGCAGCGCCTGGCCGCGTGGCGCGAGGTCGCCCAGCGCATCGCGCACGAGATCAAGAACCCGCTCACGCCGATCCAACTCTCCGCCCAGCGCCTGCGCCGCCGGTTCGCCAGCCGCGCCGAGGACGAGAAGCGCCTGCTCGAGGAGTGCACCGCGACGATCATCCAGGAGGTCGAGGGGCTCAAGCGCCTCGTGGACGAGTTCTCGCGGTTCGCCCGGATGCCGGCGCTGACGCCGAAGCCGACTGATCTCAGGGCGCTGGTCGAAGGCGTCGTGAGCCTCTACCGCGAATCGCATCCCGGGATCTCGCTGACAACCCGCTGCGCCCCCGACCTGCCGCTCCTGACGGTGGACCCGGACCAGATCAAGCGCGCCGCCCTGAACCTGGTCGAGAACGCGGTGGAGGCGGTCGAAGGCGAGGGAGCGGTCGCGGTCGAGCTCGCGTTTTCGCCGGAGACGGGGCGCGTGCGCCTCTCCGTCACCGATGATGGCGCCGGCATCGCGCCCGAGGACAAGGAAAAGCTCTTCCTCCCGTACTTCTCGACGAAGGCGACTGGGATGGGTCTCGGCCTCTCCATCGTGCACCAGATCGTCGCGGACCACGGCGGGACGATCTGGGTCGACGACAACCCGCCCCGTGGCAGTCGCTTCGTGGTCGAGCTGCCGACGGCGGCCCTCCCCGCCGTGGCGCCCGTCGCCACCTAGTCCCGCATGGCCGGCGAGCACATCCTGATCGTGGATGACGAGCCCGCGATCCAGAGCACCCTAAAGGGCGTGCTCGAGGACGAGGGCTACCGGGTGAGCGCGGTCGGGAGCGGCGCCGAGGCGCTCGCGCGCGTCGCCGAGGACGGGCCTGAACTCGTCTTCCTCGACATCTGGATGTCGGGCATGGACGGCCTCGAGACGCTGGCGAAGATCAAGCGCCTGCGCGCCGACGCCGCCGTCGTGATGATCTCTGGGCACGGCACCATCGAGACCGCGGTCAAGGCGACGAAGCTCGGCGCCTACGACTTCATCGAGAAGCCGCTCTCGCTAGAGAAAACGCTGCTGACCGCGGCCCGTGCCCTCGAGCACGCTCGCCTCGCGCGCGAGAACGCCCAGCTCCGGGAGCGCCTCGACCTCGAGTGGGACATCGTCGGTCAGAGCCCCGTGATGCAGGCCCTCCGCCAGCAAATCGCCACCGCGGCGCCGACGACCGGGCGGGTGCTGATTCACGGCGAGAACGGCAGCGGCAAGCAGCTCGTCGCCCGGGCCATCCACCAGCTCTCCACGCGCGTCGAGCAGCCGTTCGTGGAGGTGAACTGCGCCGCCATCCCTGAGGAGCTGATCGAGTCCGAGCTGTTCGGGCACGAGAAGGGGGCGTTCACGGGCGCGGTGGCGCGGCGCAAGGGAAAGTTCGAGACGGCCAACAGCGGCACGCTCTTTCTCGACGAGATCGGAGACATGAGCCTGAAGACGCAGGCCAAGGTGCTGCGCGCGCTGGAAGAGCAGGCGTTCGAGCGCGTGGGCGGCAAGGACACGATCAAGGTCGACGTCCGGGTGATCGCCGCGTCCAACCACGACCTCCACGAGCTGATCGCGCGGGGCCGCTTCCGCGAGGACCTCTTCTACCGGCTCAACGTGATCCCGATCGAGGTGCCGCCGCTCCGGGAGCGGAAGGAAGACGTCCCGCTGCTGATCAATCACTTCATCGCGCGCTTCGCGGCCGAGAACGGCAAGCGCCCGAAGACCGTCTCGGTGGAGGCGCTCGCCTATTTCCTCTCCTACGACTGGCCGGGCAACATCCGCGAGCTCCGGAACATGGTCGAGCGGCTCGTGATCATGACCCCCGGCGACATCATCGGCCCCGACGACCTGCCGGCGCCGCTCCGACCCAAGGATCTGGCCTCCGGCGGCGACGCCAAGGAGCGGACGCTCCGGGAGGCGCGGGAGGCGTTCGAGCGCGCCTACATCCTGAGCGAGCTCCGCGCCAACGAGTGGAACATGACGCGCACCGCGGAGCGGCTCGGCATCGAACGGAGCCACCTCTATCGCAAGCTCAAGACCTACTCGATCACGCCGCCGAAGTGAATCCGGATCCGGACGCTGCATGACGCGGGACGAGCCTGACGGCGGCGACGGCCGGCGGCCCGAGACCGTCCCGGCCCGCCTCGACCGGGACGGCTCTCCCCTCCTCCGCTGCGGGCCGGAGCGGGAGCCGATCCTCGAGGGGCGCCGAGCGCGCCGACGCCCGTGTCGGCGGGTTTCTGACAGGACACGAGCGCCGGTTCGGGCCGAGTTCGCCTTGACAGGCCGAGCGCCGCGCGTGTAGAGTCGAGGAGACGTCGTGCACCTCCTTTAAGCGAGCCCTGCGAGGCCCGCAAGGGGACCCATGAAGCGACAGCCGAGCACCGACCGCGGCCAGCCATGCCCCACCTGGGGCGTTTTTTCTGCCTACCGGACGGCCGAGGTGTGATCAAGGCCCAGGTCCTCGACGAGGCGGCGCTCGAGCGGGCCCTCACCCGGATTGGCCACGAGATCCTCGAGCGCAACAACGGTGCCACCAACCTCGCGTTCGTCGGGCTCCGGACGCGCGGGGTGACCCTGGCCGAGCGGCTGTCCGACCGGATCGCGGCGATCGACGGCACCAAGGTCCCGGTCGGAACGCTCGACATCACGCTCTACCGTGACGATCTTGGCCTCAAGACCGACCAGCCGAGGGTCCAAGGCACCGACATCCCGTTCCCCGTCAAGGGCAGGACCATCGTGCTGGTCGACGACGTTCTCTTCACGGGCCGGACGATCCGCGCGGCCCTCGACGCGCTGATCGACCTCGGTCGGCCGAAGATGATCCAGCTGGCCGTCCTCATCGACCGCGGCCACCGGGAGCTGCCGATCCGCCCCGACTACGTCGGCAAGAACCTGCCGACCTCCCGCCGCGAGAGCGTCGCCGTCCGGCTCAGGGAACACGACGGCGAGGACCGGGTCGTCATCGAAGAGCCGGAGGAGGGGTAGCGATGGCCTGGAAGCGTAAGGACCTGCTCGGGATCCGCGAGCTGGACCCCGCCGAGATCACGCTGCTCATCGACACCGCCGCCTCGCTGCGCGAGATCGGGACGCGCGAAATTAAGAAGGTCCCGACCCTCCGAGGCAAGACCATCGTCAACCTCTTCTACGAGCCCTCGACCCGGACGCGCACGTCCTTCGAGATCGCGGGGAAGTGGCTCTCCGCCGACGTGATCAACTTCTCGGTCTCGACGTCGAGCGCGGGGAAGGGCGAGACGCTGCTCGATACCGCGCGGAACATCGAGGCCATGCGCCCGGACGTCGTCGTCGTGCGGCACTCGTCTGCCGGCGCGGCCGAGCTGCTCGCCCGGACGCTCCGCTGCTCGGTCGTCAACGCGGGCGACGGCGCCCACGAGCACCCGACCCAGGCCCTCCTCGACCTGCTGACCATCCGCGAACGGAAGGGGCATCTCGAGGGGCTCCAGGTCGCCATCGTCGGCGACGTCGCGCACAGCCGGGTGGCACGCTCCAACATCTACGGCATGCGTAAGCTCGGCATGACGGTCACCGTGGCGGGGCCGCCGACGCTCATCCCGCCCCAGGTCCAGGAGCTCGGCGTCAAGGTGAGCCACCGGCTCGAGGACGCGATCCGCGACGTCGACGTGATCATGATGCTTCGCCTTCAGCACGAGCGCATGAGCGCCGGGCTGATCCCCTCGCTCCGCGAGTACGCGCGCTACTGGGGGCTGACGCTCGACAGGCTCCGGGCGAGCGCGCGGTCGGATGTCGTCATCATGCACCCCGGCCCCGTGAACCGCGGCATCGAGCTCTCGCCGGAGGTCGCGGACGGCCCCTACTCGGTCATCCTCGAGCAGACCCAGAACGGCGTCGCCGTCCGGATGGCGGCGCTCTTTCTCCTCGCCGGGGCCAAGGCCTCGCAGGAGGCGCCATGAAGCTCCTCATCCGGAACGGCCGGGTGATCGATCCCGCCTCGGGCACCGACCTCCAGCAGGACCTGCTCGTCGAGGACGGCCTGATCGCCCGCAGCGGCCCGCGGCTCGAGCGGACCGTCGCCGGCGCCGAGGTGCTCGACGCGGGCGGCAAGGTCGTCTGCCCAGGGCTCATCGACATGCACGTGCACCTGCGCGAGCCCGGCCACGAGTACAAGGAGACGGTCGAGACCGGCACCCGCGCCGCCGCCGCCGGCGGCTTCGCCGCCGTCTGCTGCATGGCGAACACGGAGCCGGCCAACGACACCCGCGCGGTCACGGACTACATCCTGGCCCAGGCGCGTGCCGCGGGCGCGGTCCGCGTCTATCCAATCGGTGCCGTGACCCGGGGGCTCGGCGGGAAGGAGCTGGCCGAGCTCGCCGAGCTGGCCGAGGCGGGCTGCGTCGCGTTCTCCGACGACGGGAGGCCCGTGATGAACGCCGAGCTCTACCGCCGCGCGATGGAGTATACGCTGCCGTTCGGCTGCCCCGTGATCAGCCACGCCGAGGACACGAACCTGAGCCACGGCGGCTGCATGAACGAGGGGGCGGTGTCGACCGAGCTCGGCTTCCGAGGCATCCCCGCGGCGGCCGAGGACACGATGGTGGCGCGCGATATCCTGCTCGGCGAGCTCACGGGCGCCCACGTCCATATCGCCCACCTCTCGACCGCCGGCGCCGTCCGGCTCGTGCGGGAGGCCAAGGCGCGCGGCGCGCGGGTGACCGCGGAGGTCGCCCCCCATCACCTCGTCCTGACCGACGAGGCGGTCCGCGGCTACGATCCCAATACGAAGATGAGCCCGCCGCTCCGGACGCGGCGGGACGTGGACGCCCTCGTGGAGGGACTCGTCGACGGCACAATCGACTGCGTGGCGACGGACCACGCGCCGCACGCGCAGAGCGAGAAGGAGGGCGAGTACGACGGCGCGGCCAACGGTGTCGTGGGGCTGGAGACGGCCGTCCCGGTCCTGCTCGACCGGCTCGTGCGGCCGGGCCGCCTCGATCTGAGTACGCTGATCGCACGCATGTCGGTCGGCCCCGCCCGCCTCCTCGGCCTCCCTGGCGGCACGCTGGCGCCGGGGGCGCCGGCCGACATCACGATCCTGGACCTCGACCGGGAGCTCACGCTCGACCCCGCGACGTTTCGGTCGAAGGGCCGGAACACGCCCTTCGGGGGGTGGAGGGTCCGCGGCGCTCCGGTCGCGACCATCGTCGGGGGTAGGATTGTCTGGCGCGCCGCCGCCGGAGGCGAGCCGGGCCGATGAATCCGGGGTGGCGCGCGGCGCTGGTGCGGTCGCCGCGAGGCGGGGCCCGAGGGCATTGACGATGGGTGAGCGGCGGCCGGCTCTCCTCGCCCTCCGGGACGGGCGTGTCTTCCGGGGCGAGGCGCTCGGCGCGACGGGCGAGGCGTCAGGCGAGGTCGTGTTCAACACGTCGATGACCGGCTATCAGGAAATCGTCACGGACCCGTCGTACCGCGGACAGATCGTCCTGATGACCTACCCCCTGATCGGCAACTACGGCCTGAACGACGAGGACGCGGAGTCGCGCCGACCGTGGGTGAACGGCTTCGTCGTCAGGGAGGCGAGCCGCATCGTCTCGAGCTGGCGCGGGCGCGTGTCGCTCGCCGAGTATATGGTCCGGCATCGAGTCGTCGGCATCGAGGGCATCGACACGCGGGCCCTGACCCGGCATCTGCGCGATCACGGCGCCCAGGAGGGCCTCGTGTCGACCGACGACCTGGAGCCGGCGCGGCTCGCCGACCGGGCGCGCGCGCTGCCGCCGCTCGTCGGTCGCGACCTCGTCCGGGAGGTCACCGCCGACGCCCCGTACACGTGGCGGGAGGGCGTGTGGCAGCCCGCGGGCGGCTACGCCCGGGCGACGCCAGCGCGGTTTCGCGTGATCGCCTACGATTCGGGGATCAAGTTCAACATCCTGCGCCAGCTCGCCTCGGCGGGGTGCGACCTGACGGTCGTGCCCGCCCGGACGCCCGCCGCGAGAGTCCGAGAGCTCCGGCCCCACGGCGTCTTCCTCGCCAACGGACCGGGAGATCCCGAGGCCGTGCCCTACCTGATCGCGGCGGTCAGGGAGTTGCTCGGGCACATCCCCATCTTCGGGATCTGCCTCGGCCACCAGATCCTGGCCCTCGCGGCGGGCGGCGCCACCTACAAGCTGCCGTTCGGCCATCACGGCGCCAACCACCCCGTCAAGGACCTCGCCACGGGTCGGGTGGAGACCACGACGCAGAACCACGGGTTCGCGGTCGATCCGGGGTCGGTCGAGGCGCGCGGCTGGGAGGTGACCCACGTCAACCTGAACGACGGAACGTGCGAGGGCATGCGTCACCGCGAGCACCCGGTCTTCTCGGTGCAGTACCACCCCGAGGCATCGCCGGGGCCGCACGACGCGAACCACCTGTTCGCCCGATTCACCGAGCTGATGAGCGAGAAGGGAGGCTGATCCGGCCATATGCCGAAGTATCTCGTGTCGTATCGGAAGACCGAGGAGATGGGACAGAAGCCCGAATGGACCTCGTTCACGACGTCCGACGAGGGCATGCTCGAGCCGGCGACCATCCGCGAGCGGGTCGACAAGCGCATGAGCGTGCTCGGCGAGCGGTTGTGGGGCAATGGGGAAGTCGTGTGGATCGGCTCGGGACGGATCGACACGGTGCTGTACAAGCGCGAGGAGGCCGCGCCGGAGACCTCGATCGTCTACGGAATCATCGAGGACTGAGTGCCCCGACGGCGTGATCTCGGCAAGATCCTGATCATCGGCTCCGGGCCGATCGTCATCGGGCAGGCGTGTGAGTTCGACTACGCGGGCACGCAGGCCTGCAAGGCGCTCGGCGAGGAAGGGTTCGAGGTGGTCCTCGTGAACTCGAACCCGGCGACGATCATGACGGATCCGGAGACCGCACCGCGGACCTACCTCGAGCCGCTGACGGCCGACATCCTCGCCAAGGTCATCGACCGCGAGCGCCCGCAGGCGCTCCTGCCGACCCTGGGCGGGCAGACCGGGCTGAACCTCGCGGTGGCCCTCGCCGAGGACGGCACCCTGGAGCGGTGCGGCGTCGAGCTCATCGGGGCCACGCTCTCCGCCATCAGGACGGCCGAGGACCGCGAGCTGTTCAAGGCGGCGGTGGGCCGGATCGGCCTTGCGCTCCCCCGCTCGGGCTACGCGCGCTCGGCCGAGGAGGCGCGCGCGATCGCGACGGAGATCGGCTTCCCCGCGATCATCCGGCCGTCCTTCACGCTCGGCGGCTCGGGCGGATCGATCGCCCGCACGCCCGACGCGCTCACGGTCGCGGTCGAGCGGGGGATCCAGCTCTCGCCGCTCCGCTCCGTGCTCGTCGAGGAGTCGCTCATCGGCTGGAAGGAGTTCGAGCTCGAGGTGATGCGGGACCTCCGGGACAACGTCGTCATCATCTGCTCGATCGAGAACTTCGACCCGATGGGCGTGCACACGGGGGACTCGATCACGGTGGCGCCCGCGCAGACGCTCACGGACAAGGAGTACCAGCGGATGCGCGACGCCGCCGTCGCGATCATCCGGGAGATCGGGGTCGAGACGGGCGGCTCCAACATCCAGTTCGCGGTCGACCCGGCCGACGGGCGGCTCGTCGTCATCGAGATGAACCCTCGCGTGTCGCGCTCGTCCGCGCTCGCGTCCAAGGCCACGGGATTCCCGATCGCCAAGATCGCGGCCAAGCTCGCCGTCGGCTTCACGCTCGACGAGCTCCGGAACGACATCACCCGCGAGACGCCGGCCTCCTTCGAGCCCACCCTCGACTACTGCGTGGTCAAGGTGCCCCGCTGGGCCTTCGAGAAGTTCCCCGAGGCCGACCAGACCCTCGGGACCCAGATGAAGTCCGTCGGCGAGGCCATGGCGATCGGGCGAACGTTCAAGGAGGCGCTCCAGAAGGCCGTCCGCTCGCTGGAGCAGGACCGATGGGGGCTCGGCCTGCCCGTGGCCGACCTCGACGAGCTCCGGGCGAAGCTCGCGGTGCCGAACGCCGACCGGCTGTTCGCCATCGGCGAAGCCTACCGGCGCGGACTCGCCACCGGCGAGATCCACGCGCTCACCGCGATCGACCCGTGGTTCCTCGAGCAGATCCGGGAGATCGTCGAGTTCGAGCCGGTCATTCGCGAGCGCGCGCTCGCCGACCCCGCCGTCGTGCGCCGCGCGAAGCGGTTGGGCTTCGCCGACCGTCGCCTCGCCGACCTGACCGGTCAGGACGAGGCCGGCATCCGCGCCCTCCGCCTCGACCATGGCATCCGCCCGACGTTCAAGATGGTAGACACGTGCGCGGCCGAGTTCGTCGCCCACACGCCCTACCTCTACTCCACCTACGAGGAGGAGGACGAGGCGCCGCCGACGCCGCGGCCCAAGGTCGTGATCCTCGGCTCCGGCCCGAACCGCATCGGCCAGGGCATCGAGTTTGATTACTGCTGCGTCCACGCCGCGTTCGCGCTGAGGGAGCTGGGCATCGAGGCCGTCATGGTCAACTGCAACCCGGAAACGGTCTCGACCGACTACGACACGTCGGATCGCCTCTACTTCGAGCCGCTCACACTCGAGGACGTCCTCAACATCCTCGATCGCGAGAAGCCGCTCGGCGTGATCCTCCAGTTCGGCGGCCAGACACCGCTCAAGCTCGCCGTGCCCCTCACGCGCGCGGGGGTGCCGATTCTCGGCACGCCCCCCGACGCGATCGACCGGGCGGAGGACCGCCAGCGCTTCAGCGCGCTCCTCCGTGACCTCGGGATGGCCCAGGCGCCGGGCGCGACCGCGCGCTCGTACGAGGAGGCCGAGCGGATCGCCACCGCGATCGGCTATCCGGTTCTCGTGCGCCCGTCCTACGTGCTCGGCGGGCGCGCCATGCGGATCGTCTACGACGAGGAGGACCTGCAGGAGTACATGCGCGAGGCGGTGCGGGTCTCGCCCGAGCACCCGGTGCTCGTCGACAAGTTCCTCGAGGACGCGACCGAGGTCGACGTCGACGCGATCGCCGACGGCGAGGCCGTGGTGGTGGGCGGCGTCATGGAGCACATCGAGAAGGCGGGCGTACACTCGGGCGACGCGGCGTGCGCGCTTCCCCCGTACTCGCTCGGCGACGACCAGATCCGGGCGCTGAAGCTGCAGACCCAGGCGCTCGCAGCGGCTCTCGGCGTCGTCGGCCTCATCAACGTGCAGTTCGCGATCCGCCACGCGCAGACCTTCGTCCTGGAGGTGAACCCCCGCGCCTCGCGCACGGTGCCGTTCGTGTCGAAGACGATCGGCCGGCCGCTGGCGAAGCTCGCGACCAAGGCCATGCTGGGCCATTCCCTCCGGTCCCTCGGCTTCACGGAGGCGCCGCCCGTGGGGTACGTCGCGGTCAAGGAGGCCGTCTTCCCGTTCGCGAAGTTCCCGGGGGTGGACGTGGTCCTCGGCCCCGAGATGAAGTCGACGGGGGAGGTCATGGGCCTTGACGCTGACTTCCGGAGGGCGTACAGCAAGGCGCAGCTCGCGGCCGGCTCGCCCCTGCCGACCGGCGGCAAGGTGTTCCTCTCCGTCAAGGACGGGGACAAACGGCGGGTCGCGGCGCTGGCCCAGCGGCTCGCCGAGCTCGGGTTTTCCCTGGTCGCGACGGCGGGCACAGCCAAGGTGCTGGAGCTCCACGGCCTCGAAGTCGAGGTGATCAACAAGGTCGGCGAGGGCTACCGCCCGAACGTGATCGACCTGATGCGGCAAGGTGAGATCGCGCTCGTCTTCAACACGCCGGAGGACGGCCGGGCCCGGAAGGATTCCTCGCTGATCCGCCGCACCGCCGTGATGCAGAACATCCCGTACTGCACGACCTCCGAGGGCGCGCAGGCGGCCATCTCCGGGATCGAGGCGATGCGGAAGAGCGAGCACACGGTCCGCACGCTGCAGGAGTATCACCGTGACCGCTGAGGAGCGACTCCTGGTCGCCCTCGACGTGGAGGGACTCGCCGACGCCGACCGCCTGCTCGACCGGCTCGCCGGCCTCGTCGGCGCGTGCAAGATCGGCGCCCAGCTCTTCACGGCGGCCGGCCCGGCGGCGGTCGAGCACGCGCGCAAGCGCGGCTTCCGAGTCTTCCTCGACCTGAAGTTCCACGACATCCCGAACACGGTGGCGGGCGCCGTCCGCGCGGCGACGCGGCTCGGGGTGTGTATGCTCACCGTCCACGCCAGCGGCGGTGCGACGATGATGCGGGCGGCGGCGGCCGCGGCCGCGGCGGAGGGCCCGGGCGTCCCGCGCCCCCTCTGTCTCGGCGTCACGGTCCTCACGAGCCTCGACCGCGCCGAGCTCCAGCGGGACCTCGGGCTCGCGAGGTCCGTCGAGGCCCACGTGCTCCACCTCGCCGAGCTCGCGCGGGCCGCGGGGCTCGACGGGTGCGTCGCCTCGCCCCGTGAGATCCGCGCGCTCCGCAACCTGCTGCCCCCGAGCTGGGTCATCGTGACGCCCGGCGTCCGCCCCGCGGGCGGCGCGGCCGACGACCAGGCGCGGACCGCCACGCCGGCGGCGGCGATCGCCGCCGGCGCGGACTACCTCGTGGTCGGCCGCTCGATCACCGGCGCGCCCGACCCCGCCGCCGCCGCACAGGCGATCCTGGCGGAGATCCACGCCGCGCCGCATGTCTGAGGCCGAGACCCTCGCCCTCTACGAGAAGACCGGTGCCCTGCTGCGCGGCCACTTCCTCCTGAGCTCGGGGCTCCACTCCGACACCTATCTGCAATCCGCGCTCGTGCTGCAGCACCCGGAGTACGCGACGGCGCTCGGCGCCGAGCTGGCCGCGCCCTTCACGGAGGCGGGCGTGCAGGTCGTCGCCGCCCCCGCGATCGGGGGCATCCTCGTGGCCCACGAGGTCGCGCGCGCCCTCGGAGCGCGCGCCCTCTTCACCGAGCGCGAGGACGGCGCCATGCGACTCCGGCGGGGCTTCGCGGTCGCCCGTGGCGAGCGCAGCCTCGTGGTAGAGGACGTGGTGACGACGGGCGGGTCGACCCGGGAGGTCATGCAGGCGGTCGCCGAGGCCGGCGGCCGCGTCGTCGGCGTGGGGGCGCTCATCGACCGGAGCGGCGGCGCCGCGGCCTTCCCGGTGAGGTACGCCGCGCTCGCGACGATCGCGGTCCCGAACTTCAAGCCGGCGGACTGCCCGCTCTGCAAGGCGGGGAGCCGCCCGACCAAGCCCGGAAGTCGCGCCTGACCAACCCGCTCTCCGCCGGTCGGGGGGCCGGGCCTCTTCGGGCCCGGGTCGCTGGCCTCACAACCCCGGCTCCCGGCCGACTACACGCGCGACTGGCGCCACGCCGCGGAGGCCTCCTGCCGCCTCCCGTACGGGACCGTACCCGGGCGCGAGCCGGCGGCCGGTTCCGGCGCTCCCCGAACCGCGCCCAAATCCCCGCCGCCGGAGCCGGCCCCCCTCGTGTACACTCAGGAGGCCTGGGTGAATCGTCGGTTCACCGTGAACCCACCTCGCCGACAGGCCGCGTCCCGAGCTTCTTCCGGGTTCTGGCCGTGCGCGGAGACGGAAGCCGCAGAAGGAGTCCCCCGTGGCCGTCAAACTCTTCATCGGTGGGCTGTCGTTTTCCACGTCCAGTGAGCGCCTCCGCGAAACCTTTGCCGCCGTCGGCTCCGTGGAGTCGGCGAGCGTCGTCACCGACCGCGACACCGGCCGGTCGCGGGGCTTTGGCTTCGTGGAGATGGCGACGTCGGAGGAAGCCAACGAGGCCGTCAGGCGCCTGAATGGCACCGAGCTGGACGGCCGGCAGATCAAGGTCGAGGTGGCCAAATCGGGCACGGCCGGCGGCGGGGGTGGCGACCGTCGCCCCGGGCGCGGCGGCTACGGCGGCGGCGGCGGCGGCGGCGGCCGAGGCGGCTCGCGCGGCGGCAGCCGCTGGTAGGTCCGGTCTGGCGCGGCCGACTCGGCTACCGGAGCCGGGCTCAGCCGAGAGCGCCGTGCTCGGCTAGGACCAACAGGAGCCAGCCGATCTGGCTCCACACGAACACGCGCGAAGCCTGTCTCACGGCCCCCGCCCGGGCCAGGCGGAACTGCCACAGGCCGAAGATGATCGCGAACAGGCCGAACCCGTACCGCGTGTATCCGAAATACCCCCTCGGCTCGAGGAGTCCGTAACCCTCGGCGAGGGCGGCGGCGAGCGTCCAGAGCATGTACGCCACGAGCCACTGCGACGCGACGGAGGCGATCACGGGCAAGCTCGAGCGGCGCCGGCGGAAGACCCAGCCCAGCACCCCAAGAACCGCGGCGACCGCTAGGGGGATCACGAGCAGGGCCGCGAGGACGCGCTTCACGCCGGCGGCACTCTACACGGCGGGGGCGAGGGTGTCAACGCGCAACACTTTGACACTACAGCACATTTTAGCCTATCATTCCGTAATGGGCGCGCCCCGATGATCCGCAGCATGACCGGATTCGGCCGGGCGCAGGTCGCCGGCGACAAGCTCGTCGTCTCGGTCGAAGCCCGATCGGTCAACCACCGTCACCTCGACATCTCGATCAAGCTCCCTCGGCTGGCGGCATCGCTCGAGAGCGAGGCACGCCGCGTCATCCAGGAGCGCCTGCAGCGCGGCCGGATCGACGTCACGGCAGGGGTCAGCGCGGTCAGGCGGGAGCCGACCCAGCAGGTGACGCTCGACGTGCCGCTCGCGCGCGCCTACGTCGAGGCGAGCCGGCGGCTGGCCGCCGAGCTGGCGATCGCCGAGGACCCGCCGCTCGCCTGGGTGTTGGACCGACCGGGCGTGGTCCAGGTCGAGGACGCCGAGCCGCCCGCGGCTGATGTCGTCTGGCCTCTCCTCGAGGCGGCGCTCGGGCGCGCGCTCGACGAGCTGGTCGAGCGGCGCGAGACCGAGGGCGAGGCGCTCGCCGCCGCGCTCCGAGACCTCCACGAGGGGCTCGTGCGCGAGGTCGAGCGGATCGGGTCCCGCGTCCCCCAGGCCGCCGCCCGCCGCCGGGAGCGCTTCGAGGAGCGGCTCCGGGCGCTGCTCGGTGTCTACCCGATCGACGAGTCGCGGGTGCTGACCGAGGTCGCCATGTGGGCGGAGAAGACGGATATCGCGGAGGAGCTGACACGGCTCCGCGCGCACTTCGAGCAGTTCGCCCTCATGCTCAAGGACGGGGGCCCGGTCGGGCGGCCGCTCGACTTCCTGATCCAAGAGATGAACCGGGAGCTCAACACCGTGGCGTCGAAGGCCGACGACCTCGAGCTGTCGCAGTCGGCGATCACCGCGAAGGGCCTCCTCGAGAAGGTCCGGGAACAGGTGCAGAACCTCGAATGATCGCGCGCCGCGGAACGCTGATCGTCGTGTCCGCTCCCTCGGGAGCCGGCAAGACGACGCTCTGCCGCGAGGTGCGCCTGTGCCTGCCCGACCTCGCGTACTCGGTCTCGTACACGACGCGGCCGCCCCGCCCGGGCGAAGTCGACGGGAGGGACTTTCACTTCGTGACCCAGCCGGCGTTCGAGGCGCTGCGGACGGCGGGAGCGCTCGCGGAGTGGGCGCAGGTGCACGGCAACCTCTACGGAACCCACGCGGGGACCCTCGAGCGCGCCCTCGCCGAGGGCCGCGACATCCTGCTCGACATCGACACGCAGGGCGCGCGGCAGCTGCGGGCGCGTTATCCGACGGCGGTGCTGGTCTTCATCATCGCACCGTCGATGGCGGAGCTCGAGCAGCGGCTCCGCGAGCGGCGCTCCGACCCCGAGCGCGAGATCAGGCGCCGCCTCGACCGAGCGCGGGAGGAGGTCCCGCTCTGGCGGGAGTACGACTACCTAATCGTCAACCGCGACGTGAAGGAGGCCACGGAGCATTTGGCGGCGGTGATTCAGGCGGAACGGTGCCGGACGAACCGGCTGTCGCTCGCGATGCCCGATCTGGAGGTACGAAGCTGATGGCGTTCCCGTCCCTCGGCAAATCGCTCGATAAGGTCTCCAACCGGTATCTGCTGGTCGTCCTGGCGGCCAAGCGTGCCCGCCAGATCAACCGCGGCGCGAACGCCCAGGTCGAGTCGAAGCACAAGAAGCCGACCAGCGTCGCGCTCGAGGAGATCGCGCAGGCAAAGGTCGGATACCGCGTAAAGGACGAGAGCGAAGCGTCCAAGGCGTGATGGAGCCGCTCGCCGGAAAGCGGCTCATCCTCGGCGTCACCGGGTCGATCGCCGCCTACAAGGCGGCCTACCTCCTCCGCGAGCTGACCCGACTCGGCGCCGAGGTGACCGTCTGCCTGACCGAGCACGCGCGCCAGTTCGTCGGGCCGCTGACGTTCCGGACGCTCTCCGGCCGCCCGGTGCTCTCCGACCTGTTCGACCCGCGCGGCGAGGAGGCGGTCGAGCACGTCGCGCTCGCCGAGCGGGCGCACGCGATCGTGGTCGCGCCGGCCACCGCCCACGTGCTGGCCAAGGCCGCCCACGGGCTGGCCGACGACTTCCTCTCCACGCTCCTCCTGGCCGCGCGGGGGCCGCTGCTGTTCGCGCCCGCCATGGACGGGGGCATGTGGGAGCACCCGGCCGTCCGGGCCAACGTCGACACGCTCCGGGCGCGCGGTGTGATCGTCCTCGAGCCGGACGCAGGCGCGCTCGCGTCCGGCCTGGCCGGCAAGGGGCGACTCCCCGAGGTCGAGCACATCGTCGAGGCCGTGCGGCGGCTCCTCGCTCCCGTCGCGGATCTGGCCGGCGAGCACCTGCTGATCAGCGCCGGACCCACCCGCGAGCCGATTGATCCCGTCCGGTACGTCTCGAACCGCTCGTCGGGGAAGATGGGGTACGCGATCGCGACGGCGGCCCTCAGGCGTGGCGCCGCCGTGGTGCTGGTCTCGGGGCCGACCGCGATCTCCCCGCCGCCCGGCGCCGTGTTCGTCCCCGTGCAGTCCGCGGAGGACATGCGCGAGGCGATCCTGCAGCACCTCGGCGAGGCGACGATCGTAATCAAGGCTGCGGCGGTGGCCGACTATCGGCCGGCCCACCCGTCCCCGGCGAAGATCCGCTCCGGCCAGGAGCGGCTCTCGATCGACCTCAGCCCGAACCCCGACATCCTCAAGGAGGTCGCGGCCCGGCGCGGCTCGGCGTTCGTCGTCGGCTTCGCCGCCGAGACCGGCGACGTCGCCGCGCACGCCGTCGCGAAGCTCCGCGACAAGGGAATCGACCTGCTGGTGGCCAACGACGTGAGCCGCGAGGGCATCGGCTTCGACGCGGACGACAACGAGGTCCTGCTCGTCGACCGGTGGGGCGGGACCGAGCCCCTGGCGCGCCGGCCCAAGTCCATGATCGCGGACGCGATCCTCGATCGCGTCCTTGCCCTCCGCGCCCACGCCCAAACGACCCGAGCCCGCTGAGGCATGGACACCCCCCCCTTGGCCGACGCGCTTCGCGCGCTTGGCGACTCGCTGCGCTACTGGCGTGACATGGGGCTTGGGGAGCTCCCGCTCGCCGCCGACTACCTGGCGAGCCCGGCGGAGCGGCTCCGTCGGCAGGAGCAGGCACTCCAGGGCTGCCAGCGCTGCAAGCTCTCGGCCGGCCGCTCGACGATCGTGTTCGGCTCCGGCAACCCGAACGCAGACCTCGTCGTGATCGGCGAGGGTCCCGGCGCCGACGAGGACCAGCAGGGGAAGCCGTTCGTGGGCCGGGCGGGCCAGCTCCTCACCCGCATGCTCGAGTCGGTCCAGATCAGCCGAGAGACCGACGCCTACATCCTGAACGTGGTGAAGTGCCGCCCGCCGGGCAACCGCAACCCGGAGCCGGACGAGATCGAGGCCTGCAGTCCGTTCCTGGCGGCGCAGCTCGCGGCGATTCAGCCGACGGTGATCCTCGCCCTCGGCACCGTCGCCACGCAGGCGCTGCTCAGGACGAAGGACCCGATCGGCAAG
>QHRX01000002.1 GCA_003221455.1 Candidatus Rokuibacteriota bacterium | reverse complement strand
CGAGGGCGGGGAGGCGCGCGTGAAGCCGCTCGCCGGCACCCTGGAGCCCCGGTCCATCTTGTCGGGCGGCCAGCTCGACCTCGCCCGGTGGGTCGCCGCCGAGAGCTGCTCGCCCTTTGGCTCGACCTGCGCGGCGCTCCTGCCGCCCGCGCTCCCGACCGAACCGATGGCGGCCGCCCCGGAACGGCCGGCCGGGCCGGCCGAGCTGCCCGAGCTCTTCCTCGGCGCCGACCGCCTCGCGCGGGTCCGGCGCGAGGTCGACCGCCACCC
>QHRX01000218.1 GCA_003221455.1 Candidatus Rokuibacteriota bacterium | reverse complement strand
TGTGCCAAGTCAGGTACGGGCTGCGGCTCGTCTCGACCATGTTGGCCAGGAGGGGGGTCTGGATCGCGCGGGCGATCTCGCGAAACTCGTCGGCGCTCTCGGGCGATTCCACGAACACGACGTCGGCGCCGTTCGCCGCGTAGATGCGCCCACGGCGGATCGCCTCCCCGAGCCCGTGTCCGGTGCGCGCATCGGTGCGGGCGATGATCAGGGTGTCGGGGCTGGTCCGGGCGTCGGTGGCGGCGCGCAGCCGAGCGATCATTTCCTCGACCGGCACCACCTCGCGGCCCAGCTCGTGGCCGCAGCGCTTTGGACTCACCTGGTCCTCGAGCTGGATGGCGCCCGCGCCAGCCGCCTCGAACTCCCGCACGGCGCGCTGCAGCATGAGCAGGTTTCCGTAGCCGTCATCACCGTCGACGATGACCGGCAGCCCCACCGTGGCCACGGTACGGCGCACCCGTTCGGCCATCTCGGAGAGGGACATCATCCCGAGGTCTGGCAGGCCGAGGGCCGAGGCCGACTGGCCGTTACCGGTCATGTACAGGCAGGAGAAGCCGGCCTGCTCGATCAGAAGCGCGGAGAGCATGTCGTAGGCGCCGGGGGCGACCGCGATCTGGTCCTGCTGGAGCAGGCTCCGCAGGGAGGGGCGCGGCCGGCCAGCGCGGGACAGTTGATTCATGAGCGCGATCCTCTCAGACCCGCCGGGTGCGGGCCACGTTGTAGAGGCCGACGGCTAGCAGGATGGCCAGACCCTTGATGACCATCTGCCAGACGCTGGGGACGTCGAGCAGCGCCATCCCGTTAGCGAGCACGCCGATAAAGAGCGCCCCGAGCGCGGCCAGCAACACGCTCCCGATCCCCCCGCTCAGGGCCACCCCACCCACCACCACCGCGGCGATCACGTCCAGCTCGGCTCCGTTGCCCTGGTAGGGGACAGCGATGGCGATCTGCGCGGTGATCAGCACTCCCGCCAGCGCCGCACAGGCGCCGGAAACGGCGTAGGTCGCGATCCGCACCCGCTCTACCGCGATCCCGGACAGGCGAGTGGCGGTCTCGTTGCCACCGAGGGCGTGGACCGAGCGGCCGAAGGCGGTCCGCGTCTCCACCAGCCAGGCCACCGCCACCACCAGCGCCAGCAGGATCACCTGGAACGGGAGGGGACCGACGTGGCCGCGGCCGAAAAAGAGGAAGGCGTCGAGCTCGGGGAAGCGCACGTCGTATTGGTTCGAGACGATGTAGACGATGCCCCGGATACCGCTCAGGGTCGCGAGAGTGGTGATGAACGGATCGACGCCCAGCGAGCTGATCACGAGCCCGTTCACGAGCCCGACCAGCAGGCCGGCCAGGACGCCCAGCAGAGCCGCGAGGAGCGCCCCCGACCCGTAATCGCGCAAGGCGAGGCCGGCGGCCATGCCCCCCAGGCCGACCACGGAGCCGACCGATACGTCGATGCCGCCGCCCAGGATCACCAGCGCCTGCCCGACGGCCATGATCCCCACGGTGGACACCTGACGCAGCACGCTGAGGGCGTTGTCAGCCGTGAGGAAGGCCCGCGACATCGCCCCGAAGAGTGCGATCAGGAGGAGGAGGGCCAGGCCGAGCCCGTACCGGGCGAGCACGTCCTCTACCGTCCACGGGCGCTCGCGGAGCCGCCCCTGGGCGGCAGGACGGCCGGCGGCCGGGGCGCGGTCGGGCGTCACGTCAGGCCTCCGGTCGCCGCTTCCATCAAGCGCTCCTCTGTCGCCTCGCTGCGGGGCAGCTCCAGGACGATTCGCCCCTCCTGCATCACCAGGATGCGGTCGCTCATCTGCAGGATTTCCGGGAGATAGGAGGAGATCATGAGGATCGCCATCCCCGCCCGCGCCAGCTCGTCCATCAGCTGGTAGATCTCGTCCTTGGCCCCGACGTCGACGCCGCGAGTCGGCTCGTCCACCAGCAGGGCCTTGACGTCGCGGGCCAGCCACCTGGCCAGCACCGCCTTCTGCTGGTTGCCGCCCGACAACGTGCGCACCGGCCAATCCGGGCTCGGCGGCTGGAGGCTGAGTCGGGCGATGAGCCGCATCGCCAGGGCGCGCTCGCGAGGTCGGTCGATCCAGCCGCCGAATCGGCTGATCGCGCCGAGGTTGGCGAGCGAGATGTTGGCGGCCGTGCTGAACAGCTCGACCAGCCCTTCGCGCTTGCGGTCCTCGGGCACGAGCCCGATTCCCGCGCGCAGCGCGTCCCGCGGCGAGCGAGGGTCGAAACGCCGCCCCCCGATCCAGATCTCACCGCTGTCGACAGAATCGGCCCCGAAGAGCGCCCGGGCGAGCTCGGTCCGCCCGGAGCCCACCAGCCCCGCGATCCCGAGCACCTCGCCCGCGTGCAGGGTGAAGGTGACGTCGTCGAGCACCCCTTGGCGGCGGAGTCTACTCACCCGCAGCACCTCGAGCCCCACCACTGGGCGGGCGCGATTCCTCGACTCGTCCACGGCTCGGCCGATCATGAAGCGGACCAGGTCGGCGCGCGTGAGACCGCTAACCTCGCGGGTAGTCACAAGCCTCCCGTCGCGCAGAACGGTCACCCGATCGGCGATCTCGAATACTTCCTCGAGAGTATGGGAGATGAACAGCACCGCCCGGCCCTGGGCCTTCAGTTCCCGGACGATGTGGAAGAGCCGCTGGGTCTCCTGCAGCGTGAGGGCGGCCGTCGGCTCGTCCATGACGATCAGCCGGGCGTCCAGAGACAACGCCTTGGCGATCTCAACCACCTGCCGCCACGAGATGCCGAGCTCGGCCACCGGCGCTCGCGGGTCGAGTGGGCTCTGGAGGCGGTCCAGGATTCGCTGTGCCTCGGCGAGAAGGGCCTGCCGGTCCACCAGCCCGCGCAGCCGGGCGAGCGGTTCGCGCCCGAGCAAAATATTCTCCGCCACCGTGAGCGCGGAGACGAGCGCTGGCTCCTGATAAATGACGGCGATGCCGAGCCGGTGCGCCTCGTGGACGGAGCGAATAGTGACGGGCTGGCCGCCGAGCCGGACCGAGCCCGCGTCGGCCTGGTATACCCCGGCCAGGATCTTGATCAGAGTGCTCTTGCCCGCGCCGTTCTCCCCGACGAGGGCGTGGACCTCGCCCGCTCCCACGCTGAGCGAGACGTCCTCCAGCGCCTGGACGCCAGGAAAGGCCTTGGTCAGGCCGACGACCTCGAGCGCGGGGGCGGTAGCCGGCGGCGGGCCGGGGCGGTCCAGCAGCGGGGAGCCCGTCACGGCCGGATCCTCGCCTCGCCAGGGTAGGAGGCGGCTGGGGACACCGAGCCCGTGCGGGGCCCGCGGGTGATCACGCGACTGATGAGCCGGCGGCGCTGGGCGAGCCCGTCCAGCACGACGGCCAGCAGGATTACTACCCCTCGGGCGAACGACTGGTAGTTGGCCGGCACACCGAGGAGCGACTGCCCCTTGCCGAGGACGATGATGAAGGCGGCGCCGACCAGGGTGCCGACGAGCGTCCCGCGGCCGCCAAGCAGGCTTGCGCCGCCGATCACCACCGCACCGATCACGTCGAACTCGGCCCCGAGACCCGCCTCGGGCGCGCCCGTCTGGAGGCGGGAGGCGAGCACCACGCCGCTCAGCCCGGCGCAGAAACCCGACATGGTGAAGGTCGCGAGGCGTACGCGCTCGACGTCGATGCCCGACAGGCGTGTCGCCAGCTCGTTTCCGCCCACGGCGTAGAGGTGCAGGCCGAACCGCGTACGGCGGAGCAGCCCGTGTCCGGCCCCGAGGACGAGCAGGAAGATGAGCACGTTGATGGGGACGCGAAGGACGTCGCCCTGGCCGAGCAGGAGGAAGGTCGGGTCGCTGATCAGCGCGTCAGCGACGCTAGTCACGTCGTGCCGGTACAGCGAGAGCGCGACGCCGCGGATCGCGTACAGACCCGCCAGGGTCACGATGAAGGCCGGGATACGCGCGCGGGCGACGAGGAGCCCGTTGATCAGCCCGACGAGGGTGGAGGCGGCCAGCACCAGCGGTACCGCGACGAACGGGCCGAAGTGCAGCCCACGTACGAGATTGTCGCTGAGGATACCGGCGAGCATGAGGATCGAGCCGACGGAGAGATCAATCCCGCCCCCGATGATGACCAGCGTCTCACCGACGGCCATGATCCCGAGGATCGCGAGGTCGCGGAGCATGTCGGCACCGTTGCCGACGCTCGCGAAGCCGGGCGCGGTGACGGCGAGCCCCAGCCCCATCGCGATCAAGGCCGCCAGGAGTCCGTAGCTGCGCAGGGCGCGGAACGCGCCAGTCACCCGCGGGTGCAGCATCGCTCAGGCGGGCGGCATCGCGACCTTGTCCACGTTCGCCTTCGTCACCGCGTAGGGCGGAATTTCGATTTGGCCGGCCAGGCTGTTGCCTGAGACTCGGGCCGTCATGAGCCAGGCCCCCAGGAACATGACTGTGCGCGGGATAAGCAGCACGTCGATGGCCGAAACGCCGTCCACGGTGCCGGCCATGATCCCCTTCAGCATGTCCAACTCGCCATCGGCGCCCCAGAACTTGATTCCCGCCCGGCGGCCGGCCTCCACCGAGGCCTGGGCGGCGCCGATCGCCATCTCGTCGTTGACGCCGAACACCGCGTCGACCTTGGGCTGGCCCTTGAGGATCGTCTCGAAGACGTCGTGCCCCTTCTTGCGGTCGAAAGCGGCGCTCTGGTCGGCGACGATCTTCAGACCCGGGTATTTCTTGAGCTCGTCCCTGAAGCCGGCGACGCGCTCGATATTGGCCCCGGTGGCTTCCACGCCCTGGAGTAGCACGATGTTGCCCTTGCCGCCGAGCTGGGCAGCGATGCCGTCGGCCACCTGCACTCCCATGGCGCGATGGCCCATCCCGACGAAGCCGGTGTGAACCTGGGCGACGTTCTGGTTGAGCGTAATGACGGGGATGCCCGCCTCCTCGGCCTTCCGAACGGCCGGGGAGAGACCAGCGGCGTCGGTCGCCTGGAGCACGATGAAGTTCACCTTCTGGGTGATGAACGCTTCCATCTGGCTGGTCTGCTTCTGGACATTGCGCTCGCCGTCCTGAACGGAGACCTGCATCCCGAAGCCCTTGCCCTCGATGGCCAGGTAGTCGCCCCAGACCTTGATGAGCGGATGCGAGAGCGTTTCCAAAACCGCCCCGACCTTCAACCCCTGGGTCTTTGCGAAGTCGCTCCTGGGCGCGGCCTGGGCGCTCGTAATCGGCGACTCGTTGCGGACGGTAAGGGCGAGCGCCGCACCGCCGATCGTCAACCCGCGGAGAAGATCCCGACGCCCGAAGCTCTGACTAGACTGTTCCATACTGTGGCCCCCCTGGTCATCGAGTTTGCGCGGCGCCCATCGCCTCTCGGAGGCGCCACGGCCTTGCTAGTCCGATACGACGATCACGACGTCCGGGCGGCCCCTCCTCCGGCCTCGTGACCCGCGACGAGCGCCGGATAGTACGCCTGGATCTCGGCGAGATGCTCCCGCATCGCCCGTCCGGCCGTCCGTGGGTCGTGGCGCTCGATCGCCCTCAGAATGCGGCGGTGGCCGGCGTGCTGGCTCCGCCGGAACGCCTCGAGCGGCTCACGCGCCTGCTCGAGGCCGGCCAGAACGTCGAGGTAGAGGTGCTTGGCTGCTCCCAGCATGAACGCGAGCACTTGATTGTGGGCCGCCTCGGCGATGGACTGGTGGAAGGCGAAGCCGCTCTCCAGGTACTGCCCGGAGGTGGCGACGGCACGCCGGTCGGCAGCCGCGCGCAGGGCGGCGACCTCGGCCTCGGTCGCCCGCTGGGCGGCGAGCTGAGCGAGGGTGACTTCCACCGACAGGCGGGCCTCGATCAGGTCCTTGAAGAGTCGCATCCGCGAGTCGCTGGTCCACTTGAGGGGCTCCAGCAGCCAGCGGCCGGGCCCACCAGTCAGAAACACTCCCGTCCCGTGGCGCACCTCGGCCATGCCCATCATCTGAAGGGCCTGGATTGCCTCACGAATGGACGAGCGGCCGACGCCGAGGCGCTCAGCGAGTTCTCGCTCCGGCGGGAGACGGTCGCCGGTCCGAAGAGCGCCGGATGAGACGAGGGTTTGGATCTGGGCAATCACCGCCTCGGGCACTGACGGCGGCTTTCGTATGCGCGCGAGACCAATACTGGTCATGTCAACAGGTGATCAGACCACGGGAGCATACAAGCCCGACCGCGCTGGAGTCAAGGCAGCGTACCGCGCCATCTAGAATGGGACCGAGCGAGAATCGTCGCGCCATTGGCGATGTTACTTTCCCGAAACCTGTGGAGAAAGTCATCGTGAGTGCGCGCGCCAAGACAGAGAGTGCGTGCGCGCCATCAATCGCCGCTGCCGCTAGGCGTGCCGGCCCGCCGACATGCCAGACCCTCGAGCAGCAGATGCGAGAGCTCGATCCTGCCGCCCTCGCCCCCGACATCGCCCAGGCGCCGGACATCCTCTGGAAACGCTCCTCTGGAAATTCGCAGACAACCGCCGCGCCCGACCCGAGGCGGCACGTGGCGAACAGGAGTTTCGGGGCGTCGCTGGCGCCGCTCGGTAACACCACGTTTGAGGCATCACGAGCAGGGGCAGGCGCCGGTCACATCTCAAACGTCGGACAGATTCTAATCGCCTCGGAAAGCCGCCCACGACGTCAGATTGCAAATCGCCGCCCTTCTCGGATTTGCCTGGGGCTCAAAGACTCGCGATGATCTCATTCAGGCCTCCGCCTGTCCCACGGCAGCGTAAGGTTGAATGCGATAAGAACGACACACCCCCCACACCGGGGGGGGCAAGACTCGGGGCCCCGCAGCACCAGAGCCCGAGCGTCAAGGCAGGGCGACCCGACAGAGAGCTCTTGTCCGACTTTACTTCCCGAACTCGGGATGATGAGCCAGCCTCCCGGTGTCCTGGACACCCCGGGGGGAACGGCGACAGGGTCGGAATCCTCCACCCGCGCGTTGTCATCTAATGCTCAGGGAGGGAAGAATATGAGGAAGGGTTTCGCCGCAGTACTCAGCGTGGTTGCTTCTTCGGTGCTGCTCTCCGGGTTGACGGAAGCGCACGTGACGGACGTCCAGGCGCCGCGCATGCAGGAGGTGCAGGCCCCGCGAATGCAGGAAGTCCAGGCCCCGCGAATGCAAGATGTCCAGGCGCCGCGGATGCAGGAAGTCCAGGCCCCGCGGATGCAAGATGTCCAGGCGCCGCGAATGCAGGAAGTCCAGGCCCCGCGGATGCAAGATGTCCAGGCGCCGCGAATGCAGGAAGTCCAGGCCCCGCGGATGCAAGATGTCCAGGCGCCGCGAATGCAGGAAGTCCAGGCCCCGCGGATGCAGGAAGTCCAAGCGCCGTAGCGGACCGGAGTGCGCCCGGGCGCCGGCGGGCTCCGACGGATGGCGGGGCCTTGACCGGCGCCGGACGCCCGTTCTAATTCTGGCCGGCCGGACCGGCGCCAACCCCTGACAGTGCACACCGTAAGTATGCGTCGAGTCAGCAGGGCTGTCAGCGCAGCCTGACACGACCCGCTCCTCGGGGCGGCACCCTTCTAGGGAATTCCCCGCCTCCCGATCCGGGGATTCACCCGATCGCTTGGCTCACCCCCGCATGTTCCAATTGCTTTACGGTGAAGGCCGCCTTCATGGGGCAAAACTCGATGCCGTCCTTCGCGAAACGGCGAGCTGGGGGCGTCGCTCCGCCCGGCAGGGGTGCGTGAATTGATCCTGAAACGCTGTGCGTGGCACTGGCTCCATCGACTGGCCTTCACGGGCGTCGCGAAATGGCGGCCACTCTGGCCCCCTCGCCTTTCGGATGGCATGTGCCCTTGGTGCTCCCGGCAGGCCCTGAAGGGGCTCCAGGGACGCCGGACGGCGTGAAGGTTCTGGGCTTGTCCTCGCCGGCCGCCGACATCCCAGCCGAGAACCGCCACGCGCTTCACACTACCGGCGTCGACGTCGCCGATTGCACCGGCCTCTCGGGGACGTGTCGGATGCTCGCAGTTGCAGGGAAGCGATCACAACGAGCACAAGATGTCCCACTTTGATCAATCGTCGGCCAACGAGCCGGCGCCCGCGCCAGGGTCGGAAGGGGCCAGACGGATAGCGGAACGCCGGCGCAGTCCTCGGTACCCGGCGGCGTGGCCGGTTCGCTTGTGGCTGACCGAGCAACGCTTCCTGTTCGGGCGCGCCGTGGATGTCAGCCTCCACGGCATGTGCCTCGTGTGGTCGAGTCTTGCGCCGGCAGATACGGTCGATCTCGGCGAGACGTACCGTGTGGACGTAAAGCCTGACCCTCACGCTAACGTACGCTGCGTCGCGGTAGTCCGTCATCGGGGCGGCGACACCATCGGTGTCGAGACGCTACAGGAGCTCCCGGTTGAACGGCTATCAGGACACGCGTCGTCGACGACCGGATGACTCAAACCTGCCGCCCGCTTCGTACGGGGCCGCTTCCCCGCTCGGATTGCGAGAGACCGGCAGCTCCGCGCCTGGACGCCGGCCGCGCTTCGAATCGAAGCCTAAAGGGATCGGCCCCCCGTTGCGGGTGCCATCGGCCTGCGCCCCGTCAGTGATCCGCGACGACAGAGTGAGGACTGCCCATGCTGAGTGACCGCCTCTCGACATTCTGGGCACCGTTGACGCTGGTCACGCTTGCTGCACTCGGCGCGGCGACACCCGGATCAGCACAGGTTCCCGCCGGCGTTGTGGCCGCGCTCGAGGGCAGTGTAACGGCGACGCGGGCAAGCCTCCCTCTGCCGGTCCCGCTTGCACGCCGAGACGCCGTGTTTCTTCGCGACCGTATCGCCACGCGCGAGCGATCGTTCGCCCAACTTCTGCTCGGCGGCAAGGCACTTGTCACCGTCCGCGAATGGTCCACCCTCACCGTCAACGAGGTTCCGTCTACCGCAACCGTCGAACTTGGACTCGGACGGCTCGCGATCGCCGTCGCGAAGGACAAGATGCGGCCGGGCGAATCGGTCGAGATCAAGACGCCGAACTGCGTGGTAGGGATTCGGGGCACGGTCGTCGTCGCGGAGGTCGCGAAGACGGCGGCGAGAGGAACCATCGCGGGCCTATTTACGACGACCATCACGGTCCTGCGGGGCACTGTCGGCGTAACGCAACTCGACCCCCAAACTGGTCGGCCACTCGGCGCTCCGGTCACCGTCGGGCCTCTTGGACGCGTCGAGCTGAGCGGAACAGCCCCCCTCCGCTCTCTAACGATCACACCGCAAGCCGCGCGGGAGCTCGCCGGAGACTTCAGCGTCGAGAAGAAGAACTGGCCCACCATCGCGTCTCCGACCATGGTCCAGGCTCACATCGATGAAGCTTTGCGACAAGCGGCCGCGCTCGCGCCGAGTGCGGGCTCGGACGGTGCCGCGCTGACCTCAGCGCCGCCGGCAGCAACGCCGCTCGGTTCGGTTTCGACTACGGCCACGTCCCTGATCACCCCGCTCGCACTGCCGACCACCCCCGGCCCGATCGAACCGCCCACGCTGGAAGCTGCCCCGTCAGTACTGTCGCGTCCCATCGGCGGACCGCCTCCGCAGGGACTTCTGCCGCCATCACCGTCGACCATCGGCGGAACGCCGCCGCCCATCGTCGGACCGCCTCCGCTGGGACTGCTGCCGCCATCACCGCCGCCGCCCATCGTCCCAACGCCCGCGCCGGGACCTGTCCCGTCAGGGCTGCCGGTGACGACAGTCCGCCCCCCGCTGCCCCCATCGCCGATTCCTCAGATTTCGCCAAAGCTCCTGAAGTAGATCGCCACCGTTCCCTCTCAGAGAGCCTGGGTCGACGCCCAGCACCAGGGTCGCAGAGAGATCTCCGCGCAGAGTCGCACTCGCCGCCGTTGAGGTGCAAGCGTGCCAGATCAGTTCCGACGCCGACATCGTTCCTCGCCCGCCAGAAGGGACTCACGCGGTGACGCTCGCCGCCGGCCGAACTGACCGCGACTGCCGCGATTTCGGAGTTCGCGCGGAACGGTTCCCTACGCGGCGCACGGCGGGATCATCCCCCAGCTGATCGACGACGACGCAGGGCCCGGACTCGAGGGGTGGCCGACGGCCGACCGGGGGAGCCGGACGTGGCGCGGGCGCCCTCGGACCCTGCGGCAGCTTGGGTCTCGGACTGCCCGGCATCCGCCCGCCGATAGATGGGGGCAATCCCTCCTTGGAGTTCTGCAAGAGGGAGCACCCGTCACGGTCGAACATGGAGGCGCCGACTCGGGCCGGACTACAGGCGCTATCGAAAATCCGCCTCCGGGGCGTACTATAGGAACCTAGACGTGGCTTCGCCAACGGGGCCGCGCAGGGAGGCGTTCATGGCCAAGCAGCTCAAGTGTGGCGATCTGATGCCCGGGTGCAACTTCGTCGCAGAGGGCAAGGACGTGAGCGAGGTCATGGCAAAGGCCGCCGCACACGCCAAGAAGGACCATGGGATGACGGCGATCCCGCCGGACGTCGCGAAGAAGGCTCAGGCCGCCATCCGGGACAAGTAGCCCGGGGCTGGCGGCGTCGGATTCAGCGGCGCTCCCGCTCGCCCGATCCGCTGGGCCGCTCGCTCGGGCGTCGGCGCTGTTCCGGCGACCTGTTGCGCCAGCGCTCCCTCAGTTGCTGGCGCTGTTCCGGGGTCAGTTGCTGCCAGCGCTGGCGGAGGTGGGACCGCTCGTCCGGGCTCAGCTGCCGCCAGCGCTCGTAGTTCTGCATGACGCGCTGCCGCTCCACCGGCGGCAAGGACTGGAAGCGCTCGAATCGCTGGAAGATCCGCTGGCGCCGCTCGGGCGGCATGCGCTGGAACCGCTCGTATCCCCTTTGGAGCTCCCGCTTTCGCGCATCCGGTAGCTCATTCCACCGCTTCAGCTCGTCGAGAACCCGCGCCTTTTCCTGGGGTGGCATCTGCCGGAAGCGCTGGAAGTTCTCGCGCACAGTCTGGCGTTCTGCGGGGGACATCGCCTTCCACTGCCGGAAGTTTTCGAGCGCACGTTGTCGCTCCTCGGGCGAGAGCTGCTTCCAGCGCTCGAGATTGCGCTCGACCACCGCGCGCTCGTCGGGACTCAAGCGCTCGCTCCCGCCGGCCTGCGGCTCCTGGCTCCAGGCGGCCTCGAGGGCTCCCGTCATGAGGAGCGCGACAGTGACCAGGAAGGCGAGGAGAACAGCGACGAGAAACCCGGCGAGCCACCGCGCGCTCATTGCGGCTTCGCCTCCTCGCGCGCCGGGACCGTCGGGACCGGGGACTCGAGCACATTCAGATTCTCCAGCAAGCGAAGCCGCTCGATCAGCGGCATCTGTTTGAGCAGATCGCCCTCCGTGGCCAGATTGGCGTCCTTCAGGAGGTCCAGATCCAGCAGCATCTCAGCGTCCGGCGGCGTATTCGCCGGCGGCGAGCCGGCCGCGGCCCGGGAGGGAGTGATCGCGGCGAGGCCCAACGCCGCCAGCGCGAGCCACAACCGATTCTGCACCGGTCAGCTTTGGCTCGCCGTCGACAGCCCGTCGAGATGCTGGATCACGTCGAGATCCTCGAAGAGGTCCAGGCGTTCCAGGACCTCGTACCGCTCGAGCAGCCCGAGCCGCCGGCCCAGCATGATCTCCTCGAACGCGACCGCCTCGGGCTTGACCATAACCCGGTGGCTCCCGCCTCGCACCGCGACCATCACGAGCACACCGATCACCGCCGCGGCGAGGGCCGTCGGCACCGGGCGGAGCCACCAACGCCAGGCCTCCGCCGGGCGCCGTGTGCGCCGCTCGATCCGCTCCCGAACCTCTGCGCGGTAGCGGCCCCAGTGCACCGCGGGGGCCGGAGGGGCCGACCTCGCCAGGTCATCCAGGAGCCCTCGGTAGCCCTCGGTCGCGGCGCGGCATCGGGCACACGCCACGAGGTGGCGGTCGACCCGCTCCCGGTCAGCGGCGGCCAGCTCGCCCCGAAGGTACGGAACGAGGTCGCGCTCAGGATGTCGTCCATCCATTTCCGATCACCGCACGGGGTCGGGCCGGCCCCGTGCGCCAGCCGAGCTCCCTCAAAATCCTACCGCCTCCCGGACGTCCCGACGACGATCGCGGCGATCCTGCCGGAGGTCACGGCGATCAGTCCGCCGCTCCCGCAGGTCTTGGCGGAGATCCTTCCGGTCGCGCCTGAGGTCCGCCCGCTCCCCCTTGGCGGCCCGCTTGTCGCCGTTCTTGACGTCTTGCTGGAGCTCCCGCCGATCTCTGGCGACGTCGCGTCGGTCAGCCCGGATATCCCGGGTATCGCTCCGGATATCGCGCCGATCCTGCCGAATGTCCCGCGTGTCCTGCTTGACATCCTGTGCGCCCGCGGCGGACGCCCCCAGGGCCACCGCCAGCGCGCCCCCTGCCAGCACCGTGATCAGTCGTCTCATCGTTTCCTCCTTTGGCGAGACGGGCTTCTTGATCGGTCTGACGGAGGGGGCGAGCCGATCGTTTACACGGCCTGGAGCGGGGAGCGACAACGGCGGCCGACGGCAGGGCCGCCAAAAAGTCAATGCGCTCGGGCGGTTCAGATCTCGTCCAGGCTCACTCGCCGTCCGAGGTGGGACGAGCGGGCCGCGGCCTCGACGACCCCGAGCGCGCGCACGCCGGCCTGGGCGTCGACGGGCGGCTGGACCCTCGCGGTCACGCAGTGAAGGAACGCCGCGAGCTCGCGGCGCAGTGGCTCGTCCCCCGAGACCTTCAGCTCGTCGACGCCGGTCTCGACCGCCTCCCACGCGTCGCCGTGCCGGCGATGCGCTCCCGCGTGCGCGGTCACGGTGGACTGGCCGAAGTCCGCCACGAGACTACCCCGCTCCCCGACGATGACGCACTCGCGGTGCGTCCCCGGGACGAAGTATCCGGCCTCGACGACGACGGGGGTCTGGCCGTACTCCACCGTCGTGAACGACAGGTCGTCCATCTCGCGGCCGAGGTAGTCGCGGACGAGCGCGGTGACCGACGTCGCCTCCCGGCCCAGCAGGAACGCGAACAGGTCGAAGTAGTGGATCGCGTCGGTCTGGGTGACGCCCACATCCGTGCGCGGCCGCTTGAACCCCGCGAACCGGCCGGTCGCATACCGCACGGCGCCGATCCGATCGCTCGCGAGGGCCGAGCGCAGGCACTCGGTCACGGGATGGAACCGGAAGATGTGCCCGACCTGAACCAGGCGCTGCGCGGCAGCCGCCCGCTCCACGAGCGCCCGCCCCTCGCCCACGGTGCGGGTCACGGGCTTCTCGATGAAGCAGTCCCGGCCCGCCTCCAGACAGTCGGTCGCCAGCGTCAGGTGGCTGTCGGCGGGGGTGACGATGTCGACGGCGTCCACCTGAGCGAGGGCCGCGCGGTAGTCCGAGACGGCGCGCGCCGGCGCCACCCCCTGCCGCACCGCCCAGCCCAGCCGCTCGCGCGAGACGTCTGCCACCCAGACGTCGGCCCCCAGATCGCGAAGGACGCGAAGGTGCTTCTCCCCCCAGCGGCCGAGGCCGATCAGCAGGACGCGCACGGCCGCCTATTCCCGCGTCGGATCGCCACCGAGGTCTTCGGCGATGTCGTAGCGGAGGACCCGGTCCTTCATCCACCGGATCACGAGGAGATCCTTGAACGCCGCGACCGCGCGGTTGCCGATGCCGTACTTCGACTGGCCGAACCGTCGGGGGCGGTGGTTGACCGGGACTTCGAGGACTCGGTACCCGCGCATCCGGAGGAGCGTCGGGAGGAAGCGGTGAAAGCCCCGGTAGAGCACGAGGCTCCGCAGGCATTCGCGCCGAAACGCCCGGTACGTGCAGCCGCTGTCCTGGACACTCTCGTCGCTCACCCAGTTCCGGATGGCGTTGGCGACCCGCGACGAGGCGCGCCGGAGGAACGGGTCGTCCCGCTTGACCCGCCACCCGGTCACGCCGTCCCACTGGTCGAGATGGGCGAGCAGCATCGGCAGGTCGTGGGGGTCGTTCTGCAGGTCCGCGTCCATCGTGACGAGCCACCGCCCGCGCGCGCTCTTGAAGCCCGCGTCGGTAGCGGCGGTCTCGCCGGAGTTGGCCTTGAGGCGGATCAGCCGGACCCGCGGGTCGGCGTCCCGAAAGCCGCGGACGATCTCGGCGCTCCGATCGCGGCTGCCGTCGTCGATGAAGAGCACCTCGAACTGGAGCCCGAGCGGCTCGAGCACGCTCCGGAGCTCGGGCCACAGGAGCGGCAGGTTCTCCTCCTCGTTGTAGACCGGGATGACGACCGACAGATCAAGCATCGACCGTTCCGCTCCCCGTCCGCGGCTGGGTCCCCTGCCACTCGGGCGCGCCCGGAAGGGGCACGCCGAGCCGGTCGAGCGCACGCGTGAGCGTGTGCGCGATGACGTCCTCGAGGTCCTTGGGGCGGTGGTAGAAGGCCGGCATCGGCGGCAGCAGGACGGCGCCCATCTCGACGAGCGCGAGCAGGCAGCGAAGGTGTCCCGCGTGGAGCGGCGTCTCCCGGACCAGCATGACGAGGGGCCGGCCCTCCTTCAGCGTGACGTCGGCCGCGCGCGCGATCAGGCTGTCGGAGCGACAGTAGGCCACGGCCGAGGCGGTCTTGATGCTGCACGGCGCGATCACCATCCCGGCCGTCCGAAAGGTCCCCGAGGCGAGCGAGGCGCCGATGTCTCGGTTGTCGTGGACATGATGCGCGAGCGCTTCCACGTCCCGGAGCGCGTAGTCCGTCTCCTCGAGGATCGTCCGCTTGCCGGGAGCCGACACGACCAGGTGGGTTTCGACCGCCGGCAGCCCACGCAGACGCTCGAGCAACCGGATGCCGTAGATCACGCCGGTCGCGCCCGTGATCGCGACGACCAGCCGCTTCACAGGCGGAACCGGCGGCGGAGAACTTCCTCGCGCGTTTTCTGGTACATCACTTCCCACTCGCGACTGCCCTCCGGTGCGGGGCGCGCGTATGAGGAGAGCGTGCGGCGCACCTCGGTGTCGATCGTTTCCTCGAGCCTGGCCTCGTCGGAGAGCGCCCGCATGACCTCGGTCCGAAGCTCGTCGGGAGCCTTGACCGTCACGGCGTCCGACCCGCCGAGCTCCTTGACGATCATGTCCGCTAGGTAGAAGATCCGTTCGCGGCTCATCCGCATCAGAGGATGAACCCTCGGTCCCGCGCGAGCTTCTCGCGGACCTTGCCGAGGAGCTGGCGGTAGTCCGCGGACGATCCTCGGATTTCCTTGGCGTGGTCCAGGAGGAGCTTGCGGGCGTCGGCGTCCAGCCGCTCCTCGGCCTGCAGGTTCTCCAGGATGACCCGGCGCACGGCCGCCCGCGCAGCCGGTTCGTCCTTGACGTCGACCTGCTTCTTCTGGACGAGCCGCTTGAGCACGGCGCCGGCGACGCGATCCGCGATCTCGTCACGTCGAGGCATACGCCGTTCAGACTATACGCCGCCGACGCAACGTGTCAAGGAACGGCGCCGGAAACGGCCGCGCACTGGGCATCCGATGGCGACGGTCCCGAACGCCGCGGCGACGAGCGGTCCGGGTCGGCCGCGGGCGACGCCGGCGCTGCGCGCGACGTATCCGGTCTCCCTCGAACCGACCCGTCTTCGAGCGCCCAGACCGACGGCGAGCGCCGCCGGCACGTCACACAGACGGCCGATCGGCAACGAACACGTCGACAAGCCGCGGATCAAGTGTGCGGCCGGCCTCGCGTTGAAGCTCTTTCACCGCCGCCTCGACCGGCAGGGCGACTCGATAGGAACGGTCGGAGGTCAGCGCGTCGAAGACGTCGGCGACCGCGACGATGCGCGCGCCGACGGGAATCCGACTCCCGGTGAGCCCGTCGGGGTACCCGCTCCCGTCCCAGCGCTCGTGATGATGCCGAATGATCTCGGCCCCCTCCGCGAAGAAGTCGAAGGGCGCGACGATTCGGGCGCCAATCTCCGGATGGCCGCGCCTGGCCTGCCACTCGTCGGCCGACAGCGCCTCCGTCTTCCGGAGCAGGACCTCCGGCACGCCGATCTTGCCGATGTCGTGGAGTCGGCCCGCCTGACCGACGAGGTCAGCATGGTCGACGCTCCACCCGAGCGCCAGCGCCGTCTGGCGCGCCCAGGCGCCGACGCGTCCGGAATGCCCACGCGTGTACCGGTCCCGTGAGTCGAGGGCGTCGGCCAGCCCTTCGAGCCCCAAGAGGCTCGCGCGCTCTAGGCGCGTGTAGAGGTGGCGGACCTCGCGCGCGTAGAAGAGCGACCGCTGGTACGACGCCTGGAGACGCCGGTACTTGGCGGCGAGATCTGCGAGGCGCTCTACCGGGGAGGCCAATCGTCCCGTCCGGGGAAGGCAGGCTCGAACAGGGTGAGGAGCTGGATCGGCCGAGAGGTGGTGAGGCGGTGGCTCACGCGCTCCCGGCCGCGCGCCCCATCGGTCCGGCCGGCGACGCCGTCGCACCGCGGGGGGCGGACATCCAGCAGGAGCGTGGCGATGGCGAGACGCCGGAGCATCGCCACTGCGTATGGCAATCTCCGTGCCAGTCGCCCGCATCGATTTCACGGGAAGATACCGCGCGGCCCGTGGCGTGACTGCAACGATTCCTGTGCGGTCCTGCCCAAAAAACTGGGCAATCGGTTCGGGAGACCGCGGTCGCTAGCCGCCGGCCCGCGAGGCGACCTGGAGCCGCACCAGCGCTCGCGCGAGCGCGGCGGCGGCACGAGCGAAGTCGATGTCCCCCTGGGCGCGACCGGCGAGGCGCTGCTCGGCGCGCTGGCGGGCGCGCTCGGCGCGGGCCCGATCGATTTCCTCCGGGCGCTCGGCCGTGTCGGCGAGGATGATCACCTTGTCGTCGCGCACCTCGGCGAACCCGCCGCTCACGGCCAAGGGCCGCTGGTGCCCACGCTCGGTGTAGGTGAGCTCGCCGGTTCCCAGCGTGGTCAGGAAAGCGGCGTGGCCCGGCAGGACGCCGAAGTAGCCTTCGACCCCAGGCACCACGACCTCGTCGGCTTCGGCCGACACGACGAGGCGCGTCGGCGTGGCCAGCTCCAGCGCGAGCGCCACCGGGCTAGCCGAGCTCGCGCAGCTTCTTGGCCTTCTCGATCACCTCGTCGATCCCGCCGACCATGTAGAACGCCTGCTCGGGCAGCTCGTCGTGCTTGCCTTCGACGACCTCGCGGAAGCTCCGGATCGTGTCGGCGAGCTTCACATAGCGGCCCGGCTGACCCGTGAACGCCTCGGCGACGAAGAACGGCTGCGACAGGAAGCGCTGGATCTTCCGCGCGCGCGCGACGGTCAGCTTGTCTTCGTCGCTGAGCTCCTCCATGCCGAGGATCGCGATGATGTCCTGCAGGTCCTTGTAGCGCTGCAGGATCGACTGCACGGCGCGGGCCGTCCCGTAGTGCTCGGCACCCAGGATATTCGGGTCGAGGATGCGTGACGTCGAGGCCAGCGGATCGACGGCCGGATAGATACCGAGCTCGGCGATCTGGCGCGAGAGGACGGTCGTCGCGTCGAGGTGCGCGAACGCCGTGGCCGGCGCGGGATCGGTGAGGTCGTCGGCCGGCACGTAGATCGCCTGCACGGAGGTGATCGACCCCTTGACGGTCGAGGTGATGCGCTCCTGGAGCTGGCCCATCTCGGTGCCGAGCGTGGGCTGGTAGCCCACGGCCGACGGCATCCGCCCGAGCAGCGCCGAGACCTCGGAGCCGGCCTGCGTGAACCGGAAGATGTTGTCGATGAAGAGCAGCACGTCCTGGCCTTCCTCGTCGCGGAAGTATTCGGCCGCGGTCAGCCCGGTCAGCCCCACGCGCAGGCGCGAGCCGGGAGGCTCGGTCATCTGGCCGAAGATCAGCGCGGTCTTGTCGATGACCCCGGACTCCTTCATCTCGTGGTAGAGGTCGTTGCCCTCCCGGGTGCGCTCGCCGACCCCGGCAAAGACCGAGATGCCGCCGTGCTGCTTGGCGATATTGTTGATCAGCTCCAGGATGATGACGGTCTTGCCGACGCCCGCGCCGCCGAAGAGGCCGGTCTTGCCGCCCTTCGTGTAGGGCTCGAGGAGGTCGACCACCTTGACTCCCGTCTCGAACATCTCGACCTTGGTGGACTGCTCGAGAAACGGCGGCGCGGGGCGGTGGATCGGGTAGTACTTCCGCGCCTCAATCGCGGGCCCCTTGTCGACGGGCTCGCCGATGATGTTGAGAATCCGCCCGAGAGTCTCCTTGCCGACCGGGATCGAGATCGGGCCGCCCGTGTCGGTCACGGGCATGCCGCGCACCAGGCCGTCCGTCGCCGCCATCGCCACCGTCCGCACACGGCTCTCGCCGAGGTGCTGGGAGACCTCGAGGACCAGGCGCTTGGAATAGGAGAAGATGTCCTTGTTCTCGACCCCCGTCACGTCGAGCGCGTTGAAGATCGCCGGCAGGTGGCCGGGCTCGAATTCGACGTCGACGACCGGACCGATGACCTGAACAATCTTGCCCCGGTTCATGCTCCCCCTCTCAGGCCTCCGCTCCCT
>QHRX01000217.1 GCA_003221455.1 Candidatus Rokuibacteriota bacterium | reverse complement strand
TGCTGACGGTCGGACTCTCCTGCCGGACCTCATTCCGCGTCGCACCCACGCGGCCGGCCAGCGGCCGCGTGGCGACGACGGGCCGGGCGCGCATCGTCTCGGGCGGGCGCGCCGCACGGCCGCTCGCGGCGACGAAGCTCGCGGCCTCGGGCGCCACGCGGAGCGGCCCGTGCACGGGCTGAAGCCTGTGCACATCCACCTGGGCGATCCGCGCCTCCTCGACCGGCCGTGCGCCGAAGTGATCCTGGCGGACCGCGACGACCGAATTCTGGACGGTCACGTTTTTGTAGACCGTAATGTTGTTGACGTTGACGACGGTCGTTCGGTTGATGACGACGTTGTTGACGACGCGCGGGCCGCCCCAGCCGGCCCACCGGGGTCTGCCAACGAAGCCGGCCGGGCCCCACCACGGCACCACGGGCTCGCCCCAGCTGAGCGCGACCCAGCTGACCACGGGGGCGCCGGCGCTCACGACGATCCCCGGGGCGCCGAAGAACGCGACGAGGGCGGGACAATACACGGGCCGGGCCACGACGGGCCCCGGCGCCCACGCCCAGAAGCCATCAACGACGACCCAGCGGCCGTAGTGGTAGGGCGCCCACCCCCAGGGCGCGGTGTCGACCCACGTCCAGCCATAGTGCGGATCTGAGATCCACCTGCCGGTGCTGTAGGGCACCCACCCCGGTGTCACCGCTTCGGGGACCCAGACGGGCCCGTAGGTCTGTACGACGCGCCAGGTGCCGTAGTGATCCAGATCGTCCACGCCATACACGTCCGGCGGCACATAGCGCGCGCTCACGGACTCGAGGAGGTGGTCAGTGCGCGCGTAGTTCCACTGGTCCCAGACGTCGAGCTCGGGGGCGACGTAGCTCTGCACAGTTTCGCCTTCGAGGACCACTTCCTCGCTCGGGACGATGGCGACCGCCTGGCCCGTGGCGGGCCTCATGGTAGCCCGCCCCCCGCGCCGGGTGATGAAGGAGGTCCGCTCCGGCGTGACGTCCACGCGGTAATACCCAGGCTGCTCGATGGTGAAGGCCGCGTTCGGCGTGTCTAGCTCGACGCTGTGGCCCGGACCCAGGCCACGTAGATCGACGGACAGGTGTCCACTGGGGATCGTGAACTGTAGGAAATCGGGCTCCTGGTTCGCGAGGCCGAGCCGCGTGTCGCCCCAGGCCCGCACGAAGGCTCGCGTGCCCGCTTCCAGCTCGAGGTCGCCCTGGGTGGCCGTGTAGAGTTCGTCGCCGGGCGCCAGTGGGGTGTTGACCTGGCCAGTGGTCCAGTCCTGGGCGCCCGGCCGCCAAAACGACACCTCGCCGTTGATGTAGCTCAGACGGGGAGGAGTCCGCCCGATCGCGCCGGGCTGGCTCGGTGGCGCGGCGGCCCGTGCACTCGACGCGGTAGCGAGCAGCAGCGCGAGAGCCGGCAGCGTCACGATCAGCCACTTCGCGTTGGTGGCCATTCCTGGGATGCCTCCATTGGGTGATCCGCAACCGCCAGCGGTCTCGTGCCGCGAGTCACCTGATTCGGCTTGCAAACACGCTTCCGCTAATATACACGTTTGGCCCACGGGCGGTTCCGGGCCGCGCCCGTCTCCGCCTTTCGGTGTCGCGGCCGATTGGCGGTGGGAATCCAGGGGCCCGATTTGGGCGTGCTGGGCATCGTGGCCCGAGGAGGCCCATCCAGTTCGGCGGACGTCGTACTCATCTTCGTCACGCACCACCAACCTAGAGGAGGCTGCCATGGAAGTCAGTCGACGCAATTTTCTTGCCGCAGCAGCGGCGACGGCGACCGCCGCCGCGACCGCGCCACTCGCATCGGCGGCAGATAAGTTCGCCCGCGACCGCGACTGGACAGGCGAGACCCCGGTGACCTACCCGGAACCCGCGTTTGAGGTCCACGACAAGCGCTTCACCGCGCGGCAGGGCAACGCGACGCTGCAGCGCATCTGGCACGGCATGGGCAACGACCGCGCGCTCTGGTGCGAGGGCCCCGTCTGGATGGGTGACTGGGGCTGCCTCGTCTGGAGTGACATCCCGAACCATCGCACGCTGCGCTGGTCCGAGGACGACGGCCACGTGAGCGTGTACCAGACCGAGTCCGGGTATTCGAACGGGCACACGCGCGATAACCAGGGCCGGCTGATTGCGATGGAGCACGACACCCGGCGGGTGCGGCGACGCGAGTATGACGGCACCTGGACGGTGCTCATCGACAATTACGAAGGTAAGAAGCTCAACGCTCCCAACGACGCGGCGGTCCACGCCGATGGCTCGATCTGGTTCACCGATCCTGGCTACGGCATCCTCGGGCCGTACGAAGGGCACAAGGCTGAATTCGAGCTGCCCACCCGCGTGTATCGCCTCGATCCCAGTGGCAAGGCGACGGTGATGGTCGAGTCGATGAAGCGCCCGAACGGTATTTGCTTCTCACCCGACTTCAAGAGGCTCTACGTCGTGGATACCGGCGCGACCGACGGGCCCCAGTACCCCGCCAACATCATGGTATTCGACGTGGTGAACAACGGCACCGGCGTGAGAGGCGGCAAAGAGTTCGCTGACTTCAGGCCGGGATTCACCGACGGCGTCCGCTGCGACACCGACGGCAACGTCTGGTGCAGCTGGGGCTGGGGCGGAATCGACACCGACGGCGTACGCGTCCATGCACCGAACGGCGATTTGCTGGCGTTCCTCCACACCCCGGAGGTCTGCGCTAATCTGTGCTTCGGCGGCACGAAGCGTAACCGTCTGTTCATTTGCGGCAGCACGTCGATCTATGCGATCTACGTGAATGCGGTTGGGGCGGCGCTGAGTTGAGGTGACGGTAGGAGAACTCCGCCTAGGTGCTCTCGGGCGGCGAGGTCGTTGCTGGGCAGGCTGACCGCGGTGCGCCCGCGCCGCGATAGACGGCGCGGGCGCCTTGGTCAGCGCGACTGCACTGCAGAACCAAGGACCAGACGCCTTTCCCTCTGGCGCCGCGGGGACTCCCACCACGGCCCGCCTGCGGGGGCGGCGCCCCCAACGCGACGCCATCGGGCCGGTCGAGGGCCCCGCGCGGGCGGGTGGCCCCGGGGTGCCTCGTCGCTCGGGCAGCGTTCAGGCGGGGCGCGCTAACTCGTAAGATCGCGCGTGCGCGGAGGCGGGCGGCGCCCCGGCCTGCGCGTCACGGAGACTGTGCGATCGGTCGAGGCCCGACGCCGTCATCCCGCGAGGGACGCGCGTGGACCGCCAGTTTCGTCCAGGGAGGTGGCTCGCCCCCCCTCTCGAGCTTCAGGAGACGTTGCCGCATCACTTCCATCCTCGGGCGAAGGTAAAAGACCGATACGGTTCCTCCCTCTCTCAGCTGCTGGTCGATCCAGTCGACGATCTGTGGGGTGGTGTTCTCGCCGAACGGCGCGATTCCGTAGGTGAAACTCACGTTGTGGTCACCACGGGTCGCAATCCCGAACGTGAGCTCGCGCGCCATGTCGCCGGACAAGAGGTACGCGCTGAGGTCGTGCACAAACATCGAGGCAATCGCCAGATAGGTCTTCAGACAGGGGTTCCGCTCGCCGAACGTCCGCTGCAGTTCGGCGAGGAGCGCACCCTGGACCAGGTTGTGGATGCTGAAGGCCCGGCGGCGTCCCTGCCCGCGTCCCGACCGCTGCGGCTTCAGGAGGCCGCGCTCGACCCAGCGCTCGATTCGGCGCGCGGGCGTGTCAAGGAGCGTCGCCATCTCCCAACTCTCAAAGCACGGGGCGTCGCTTCCTCTCGCCAGGGGTGGCTTCCCCCCCTGTCCTTCGTCCGTTCGCGCGCCCGGGGCGACGGCCCGTACGCTCATCAGGGCGCCGATAGATTGGGCGGGCCGCACCCCAGGGGTTCCACAGCCACAAGATACTGCATAAGACGATCGTTGACGTACAATTTAATCAATATCTAGTATGATTATGTGACGGAGAACACCCCAGGTAGTAGATATGGACGCAGTTAGATCGCTGGACTAGCGATTGACGGCCTGCCCAGTTCACCGGCCGGGCAAGTCGCCGCCGGCGCTCGCCTCGTGGCCGACCGGGCCGCCGAGTTGGCCCGAAGTCCGCCAGCGTCAAGCCGCGGCGTCTCGTAAGACGGTTGTTCCAGCTCGTCTCTCCTTCTCGGTCCTCTCGCGCTCGTCCCCGGCGAAATATGGTCCGACCACACAAGGAGGAGACCATGACGCGAACATCGCTGCTCTCTTTGGCGGCCCTTACGTGTCTGATGGGTGCCGGCCAGGCGTCCGCGCAATCCCTGTCTGACATCGTGAAGGACAGCGAAGGGGGTCGGACGCCGACCCGGGTGGAGTGGCAGCAGCGGCCGCCCGCCGGCGCGGATCCTTCGGCCGGGGCTCCCGCGCGGAGCGGCGTGCCGTCCCCGGCGGGGGCCCCGCCGGCGGCCTGTACGCCGCCGGGGATGCCGGCTCTCGATGACCTCATCAGCGTCGGTCACGAAACGTTGATCGCGCCGGTCGAGGGGACGGACGAGACCGTCGCGGTCACCGCCGTTGGGCTCGTGCGGAGAGACCACCTTGCTCGGTATCGGCTGGGCGAGGTGCCTCTGGACTTCATCACCTACTTTGTCCGCGGTCACCTCGCCGCCGTGGACGACCATCCCGGCGACCCGTCGGAGCCGGATCTCGTGGACAGCGGGATGGTGAGTCGGCGGGGCGCAGCGCTGGCCAAGGGGACGCCGCTGTGTCAGTGGGAGCGTTTGCCGCGTACGCGGCGCGGCGAGGACAAGGCGTCGACACCAGCGACCCGCAATGGGCCCTGTCTGGCCCGCGGGCGACCGTCAAGCAGCGGGGGTGGCCTGGGCGTGCTCGGGGCCCTGGGCATCCGGCCGCGCTCGCCCGTTCCACATCCTCTCCGGCCGGGGTCCGGGGAGGCCGGCCAGCCACGAGAGGAGGGACACGATGCTTGATGTGCTGATTGCTGCGTGGCTCACCGCCGCAACCGTCCGAGAGTTGCCCGGCCAGCCCCCGGTCGTGCTCGCGGTCGGCAGGACGGTTCCCGCAACGGGTGGGTGGCCCGATCTCGCGCGCACCGTGGCGTGCCGAGCGTTCGCCGGAGAGGTGCTCACATACCTCTTGGTCTGGCCACCCGGGGAGTCCGAGTCTCCGGTTCCGGTCGCCTTCTACAGGGAAACGGTCCTGTGCCCGAGAGCCGTGTGAGACGTCGCCGGCGTCTTGCGTGGAGACCGACTCGTCGACCCCTGGCCGCACCACCGAGCGTTGGCGTTGGAGCCGGAACGTGCCAGGCGGTCGCACCGACGCTCCCCCGGCCACACAGGTGCGCCGCGATCGTCATCGTCTGAGTTCCCCGCGGATTCGCGAAGCGTCCTAGGTCGGGATCGCTCCGAGGCCCGGGCCCCGGCGCCGGTGGCAGCTTCGGCGGGTGAGCGCGCCGCCCGAAGACCGCCCCGCCACCCCGACGATCCGGTCGATCACGCTGAGCGGCCGGGATCTTCGCGGGCCCGGATCGGGCGGTCCGGCCGCGCGATCCTTGGAATTCGGCGGCGCGCGGTAGCAATATGAACCCACGAGCCTGACCGCACTGCCGGATCGGAGGGTCGCCATGGCAAAACTGGCTCCGCTCGACCTCAAAGCCTGGATCGACGAGCATCGCCACCTCCTCGCGCCGCCGGTCGGCAACGCCATGGTCTGGAAGGACTCGGACTTCCAGGTCATGGTCATCGGCGGCCCGAACCAGCGGAACGACTATCACGTCGACCCGAGCGAGGAGCTCTTCTACCAGCTCGAGGGCGACATTGTCCTCCGCGTCATCGAGGACGGCCAGCGCCGGGACCTCGCGATCCGCGAGGGCGAGATGCTGCTGCTCCCGCCCCTCGTCCCTCACTGCCCCGTCCGCGGGCCGGGGACGATCGGGCTGGTGATCGAGCGTCAGCGGAAGCCAGGGGAGACGGAGGCCCTCCGCTGGTACTGCGACCGGTGCGGCGAGGTCCTCCACGAGGCGACGCTGCGGGTCACCGACCTCGGTGTCCAGCTCAAACCCGTGATCGAGAGCTTCTACGCCGACGAGTCGCTTCGGACTTGCAAGAAATGCGGCGCCGTCCTGCAGCCACCGGCGCGGGCCCGGTAGCCCCGGCCCGGCGGCGGCGAGCGCATCCGCGGTGAAGGTCGACGTCCACACCCACATCCTCCCGGAGCGCTGGCCCGACCTCCGGGCGCGCTATGGCTACGGGGGGTTTGTCCGACTCGAGCACCACGCGCCCCGGCGGGCCCGGATGCTGATCGACGACACGTTCTTCCGGGAGATCCCCGACACCTGTTGGGATGCCGCCGCTCGTCTTGAGGCGTGCGACCGCGATGGCGTGCGGGTTCAAGTACTCTCGACCGTGCCCGTCATGTTCAGCTACTGGGCCGAGCCCGCGCACGCGCTCGAGCTCTCCCGCCTCCTCAACGACCACATCGCGGCCACCGTCGCCGCGCATCCCGGGCGCTTCGCTGGCCTCGGCACCGTGCCGCTCCAGGCGCCGGACCTCGCCGTCGCCGAGCTCGAACGGTGTGTCCGGGAGCTCGGGCTCGCCGGTGTTCAGATCGGCAGCCACGTGAACGAGTGGAACCTCGACCATCCGGCGCTGTTCCCGGTGTTCCAGGCGGCCGAGGCGCTGCACGCGGCTGTCTTTGTGCATCCGTGGGACATGCTGGGACGGGAGCGGATGGCGAAATACTGGCTGCCGTGGCTCGTCGGCATGCCGGCGGAAACCGCGCTCGCCATCTGCTGCGTGATCTTCGGCGGCGTGCTCGAGCGCCTGCCCCGGCTCAGGATCTGCTTCGCCCACGGAGGCGGGGCGTTTCCCGGCACGATCGGGCGGATCGAATCGGGCTTCCGGGCGCGCCCCGACCTCTGCGCCGTGGACAACCCAGTCAATCCGCGCGCCTACCTCGGCCGGTTCTACGTCGACTCCCTAGTGCACGACGCCGAGGTCCTGCGCCACCTGCTGAAGCTAGTCGGCGCGGAGCGGATTGCCCTCGGCTCGGACTACCCGTTCCCGCTGGGCGAGGCGTGTCCGGGTCAACTGATCGAGTCCCTCCCGGAACTCCTGCCGGACACGCGGGACGCGTTACTTGCCGGAACCGCCCTCGAGTTCCTGGGCCTGCAGCGGGCATCCTTCGTATGACGGCCGGGGGCCAGTGGAGCCCCGAGGAATCCTTCGCGCTGCAGCTCGACCGCGACGACCGGCTCGCGTCCTGTCGCACCCTGTTCCACATCCCGACCCGCGCCGACGGTCAACCGGTCGTCTACTTCTGCGGCAATTCCCTGGGGCTCGCGCCGAGGACGGCGCGAGCGCTGGTCGAGGCGGAAGTCTCCGCCTGGGAGCGTCTCGGCGTCGACGCGCACTTCAAAGACGAGACGCCCTGGTACAGCTACCACGAGCTCTTCCGGGAGTCCGGGGCCCGGCTGGTGGGCGCTCTGCCGGGCGAGGTCGTCATGATGAACGGACTCACCGTGAACCTTCACCTGATGCTGGCGACCTTCTACCGCCCCACCCCGGCGCGCCACCGGATCCTCCTTGAGGGCGGCGCCTTCCCGTCGGACGGTTACGCCGTGCGGTCCCACATCGGGCACCACGGCCTTGACCCCACCCGGTCGCTCTTGGTCGCCCGGCCACGGCCCGGCGAGGATCTGATCCGTCTGGAGGACGTCGAGGCGCTGATCGAGCGGCACGGCCGCGAGATTGCGCTGGTCCTGATGAGCGGAGTCCACTATCTGACGGGCCAGGTCTTTGATATGGAACGGATCGCGGCCGTAGCCCGGCGGCACGGCTGCCGCGTCGGATTCGACCTCGCCCATGCCGTGGGCAACGTGCCCCTGCGGCTTCACGACTGGGCGGTCGATCTCGCCGTCTGGTGCTCCTACAAGTACCTGAACGCCGGCCCGGGCGCGGTCGCGGGCTGCTTCGTGCATGAGCGCCACGGCCGGAACGCCGCGCTGCCACGTCTCGCCGGCTGGTGGGGCACCGATCCCGAGAGCAGGTTCCTGATGCAACCTGAGTTCGTCCCGCGCGAGGGCGCCGACGGCTGGCAGCTCAGCAACCCGCCGATCTTCTCGATGGCCCCCCTCCGTGCCTCACTCGCGATCTTCGACGGGGTCGGCATGGACGCTCTGCGGGCCAAGTCGGTCGCGTTGACCGGCTACCTCCAGTACCTGATCGATCGGATCTCGGGAGAGCGGATCGAGACGATCACGCCCCGCGAGTCCGCGGCGCGGGGCTGCCAGCTCTCCATCCGCGTCCGCGATCGCGCCAGGGACGTGCTGAAGGCGCTCACCTCGGAGGACGTGGTGGTCGACTTCCGGGCGCCCGACGTGATCCGGGTCGCCCCGGTGCCGCTCTACAACACGTTCCACGAGGTCTGGCGGTTCTCCGGGATCCTCGGCCGGACCTGCGGCACGGCGACCGGATAGCGGGGGGACGGTGGCGCCGCGCGAGACGGCAAAGTTCGTCGTGCTGGGCGCGGGCCTGGGCGGGGCGCTCATGGCCATCTATCTCGGCCGGGCCGGTTACGCGGTCGAGGTCTACGAGAAGCGCGACGACCCCCGATCGGGTGCGCCGGAGGAGGGGCGCTCCATCAACCTCGCGATCTCCACCCGCGGCATCGAGAGCCTCCGCGCGGTGGGCCTCGCCACCGAGGTCCTCAGGAGCGCGATCCCCATGCGAGGTCGGATGATGCACTCCCCGCGCGGCGAGCTCGCCTTCCAGGCCTATGGCACCGAGCCCGGGCACGTGATCAACTCGGTCGGCCGCGCCGCGCTGAACGCCGCGCTCGTGACCGCGGCCGAAAAGAGTCCGAACGTGCGGATCGCCTTCGGCCAACGTTGCACCGGGGTCGACCTGGAGAGCGCCGCGGTCTCCCTGACGGACGCCCGAACCGCCGCGACGTCGACGGCCCGGGGCGACGCGGTGGTCGGCGCCGACGGCGCGTTCTCCGCGGTACGCGCGCAGATGCTGCGGCTGGACCGGTTCGACTACGAGCAGGCCTACCTGGGCCACGGCTACAAGGAGCTAGTGATTCCACCCGGGTCCGGCGGCCAGTTCGCGCTGGACCCGCACGCCCTCCACATCTGGCCGCGCGGGGGATCCATGATGATCGCGCTGCCCAACGCCGACGGCTCCTTCACCTGCACGGTGTTCTGGCCCCTCGAGGGCCCGGGGAGTTTCGCGGCGTTCAAGACCCCGGAGGACGTCTCGCTCTTCTTCAGCGCCACGTACCCCGACGCCCTCGCCTTGATGCCGACCCTGACCTCCGATTACTTCCGGAACCCGACCGGCACGCTCGTAACGATCCGCTCGCGTCCGTGGTATTACCGGGACCGCGTCGTCTTGGCCGTCCTGAGCGAGGCGCTCGCGAGGCATGCCCCCGACCGGGAAGCGGCCTTCGCCCAGTACGGGTCGCTGCGCAAGCCGCACACCGACGCGCTCGCCGACCTCTCGCTGGCAAACTTGAGCTCCACCGGCTCTTCCCGAGGCGGTTCGTCCCGCTCTACACGCTCGTGACCTTCACGCGCACCCCCTACGCCGAGGCCGTCGCGCGGGCGCGGCGCCAGACACGGGCGCTGAAGGCCACCGCGGCGGCGGCCGCGGCCCTCGGGTTCGTGGTCCTGCTCTGGCTCCTCCTCGGTGGGGGGGGAGGGAGGTAACGAACTATGCCCCCCGACGATCTGACCTATACGAGCTACCTCAAGCTCGACCGGCTCCTCGAGCTCCAGGAGCCCCGCTCCCAGCGGGCGGAGCACGACGAGCTCCTGTTCATCGTCATCCACCAGGTCTACGAGCTGTGGTTCAAGCTCCTCCTCCACGAGCTGGACAAGATCAAACGGGACTTTACGGCGAACGACCTCTTCGGCGCGATCGCCACGTTCAAGCGGGCGCGGACGGTGATGAAGACCGTGGTGGGTCAGCTGGACATCCTGGAAACGATGACTCCGATGTCGTTCGCGGCATTCCGTAGCCGACTGGAGACCGCGTCGGGCTTCCAGTCGGCCCAGTTCCGCGCCCTCGAGTTTGTCGTGGGCCAGAAGCGCGCCGACCTCCTGAAGGGCTTCGAGTCGCGTCCGGCCGAGCACGTCGCCCTCGTCCGCCGGCTCAATGAGCGGTCGCTCGTCGACCACTTCTACGATCTGCTCGAGCACCGGGGCGTAGCGATACCAGCCGAGTTGCGGGCCCGCGACGTCACCCTGCCGGCGGTCGCGAGCGAGGCGGTGCAGGACGGACTCTGTCGGCTCTACCGGGAGCAACCAGACATGGCGATCCTCCTCGAGCTGATGACCGACTTCGATGAGGGCCTGCAGGAGTGGCGGTACCGGCACGTGAAGCTCACCGAGCGCACGATCGGCAACAAGGCCGGCACCGGCGGATCGTCCGGCATCGAGTTCCTCAAGGCGACACTCTTCAAGCCGGTCTTCGCCGACCTCTGGGTGATCCGCCACCGGTTCTGACCTTGCGTCGCCCGGAGGGGATCGTCTACGCTGTGCGGCAGCATGCGGCGGGCGATGAGCGAGGGGCGCGGGTGAAGTTCGGCATCTTCTACGAGCATCAAATCCCGCGGCCCTGGTCGGAGCGGAGCGAGTACGACGTCTCCCAGAACTCGCTCGCTCAGATCGAGCTCGCGGACCGGCTCGGTTACGACTACGCCTGGGTGGTGGAGCACCACTTCCTCGAGGAGTATTCCCACTCCTCCGCGCCGGAAGTCTTCCTCGGGGCCGCCAGCCAGCGGACCACGCGTATCCGGCTGGGCCATGGCGTGGTCCAGCTCCCGACGAACCATCCGATCCGCGTCGCCGAGCGGGTCGCGACACTCGACCTCCTCTCCGGCGGCCGCGTCGAGCTCGGCCTCGGGGAGGGGCAGGGGCCGGTCGAGCTCCATCCCTTCGGCCGTCGTGTCCGGGAAAAGCGTGACGTGTGGGAGGAGGCGGTCAAGGCGCTGATCCCGATGTTTTCACGTCCCTCCTGGGAATGGCATGGTCAGTTCTTCGACTTTCCGGCCCGCAACGTGCTCCCGAAGCCGTACCAGCGGCCGCACCCGCCGCTCTGGGTGGCGTGCTCGAACATCACCACGATCGCGAGCGCCGGCCAGTGGGGGATGGGTGCGCTCGGCTTCCAGTTCGTCTCGCCGGATGCCGCCCGCGCCTGGGTGAACCGGTATTACCTCAACCTGACCCGTCACCTCGCCAAGCTCGCCGACTACCCGACAAACCCGAACGTCGCGATGGTGAGCGGCTTCATGTGCGCCGAGACCGACGAGGCGGCGCGGGAGAAGGCGTCCGGCTGGACGTTCTTCGTCTTCTGCCTGAGCCACTACGGTCGACACGGCATCCCCGCCCCCGGCGCGGGCGACATGTGGGAGCTCTACCAGGGGTGGCGTGAGACGCCCAAGGCGCAGGAGACGCTCCGGAGCGGCCTGATCGGCTCGCCGGAAACAATCCGGCGGCGGCTCCGGGAGTTCGAGAGCGCCCACGTCGATCAGGTGATCCTCCTGAACCAGGCCGGACGCACGACCCACGACGACATCTGCGCGAGCCTCGAGTTGTTCGCACGAGAGGTGATGCCGGAGTTCCACGCGCGCGACGGCGAGCAGCAACGCTGGAAGGCCGACGTCCTCGGCCGTCGCCTCGAGCTCGAGGAGGTCGACACCGACGCGTACCAGGTCTACGCGCACCAGAACGAGGACATCGTCCGGCTCACGGCCGCCGAGCTGAAGCGGAAGATGGCCCTGAAAGAGGCCGCGCGCCGGTCGGATGCCTGATCCCCGTCCGTTCGTCGGTCTCACGGTCGTCGAGTTCGGCCAGTTCATCGCCGTCCCCTACTGCGGCCAGCTCCTGGCGGACGGCGGCGCGCGCGTGATCAAGGTCGAGCCGCTCGCGGGTGATCCCGTGCGGCAGCTGGCCCCGCTCGCTCCCGGCGAGTCGAGGCTGTTCGTCTGCCGCAATCGCGGCAAGCATTCGCTGCCGCTCGATCTCAAGCACCCGGCGGCCGCGCGCATCATCGAGGCACTCGCCGGCTCCGCCGACGTCGTGCTCACCAACCTCCGCCCCGGTCTCGGCGCCACGCTCGGCCTTGACGCGGCGACGCTCGTGCGCCGGCACCCCCGGCTCATCGTCGGCAACGTCACAGGCTTCGGGACGCGTGGCCCGGACGCCGGGCTCCCGGCGATGGATCTCGTCGTGCAGGCGCGTAGCGGGCTCATGGCCGCGGCCGGCCGGACGCAGGACGGCGTCCCGGTGTCCGCCGACCCGCCCATCGCCGACTACATGTGCGCGGTGACGCTCGCCTTCGGCATCGTGTCAGCGCTCTTCCGCAGGACCGTGACGGGACGGGGCGGCGAAGTCGACGTCTCGCTGCTGATGGCGGCGCTCGTCGTGCAAAACAATGCGATGGTCCGGGTTCACGGAGTCGACGGACCGCCGCACGCCGCGTCGCTCCAGGCGCTCGCGCGGCTCCGGGCAGGTGGCGCGCCCGTCGCCGAGCAGCTTGCCGTCACGCCCTCGTTCCGGACGCCGGCGATGACCGGCGTCTACTATCGAACCTACGCGACGAGGGATGCCGCGATCGCGGTGGCCTGCGTGAGCCCGGGCCTCCAGCGCGCGCTCATGCGCGTCCTGGGAGTGGCGGACGAAATCCACAAGACCCCGGCGGGCGATCGTGAGGCCGAGGTGCGCCACTATGCGGCGTTGCGGACGCGGATGGAAGCGGTGATGGCGTCCCGGACCACCGCCGAGTGGAAGGCGATCTTCGACGTCCACGGGATCCCCGCCGCCGGCGTCAAGATCCCGCTGGAACTGCTCGATGACGAGCAGGTTCTTGCGAACGGGATGCTTCACGACTTCGAGCATTTCGCCCTCGGACCCGTGCGCGTCGTCTCGACGCCTGTGCGCTTGGACGACGCCGGCTTCACGCCTGCTCCGGCCACGCCCGCGTTCGGTTCGGAAGCCTGCGAGATCCTGCGCGGGCTCGGGTTCACGGAGGTCGAGATCGACGGGTTTCTTGCGGCGGGGGTCACGCGCACCCGGCCTGCCTAGCATCGTACGGGGCGGCTCTCGGAGCGCCGGGGCGCCCGGTCCAGAGCTCGACCCGCCGACCGCGGCGATCGTCCCCCTTCGACGAGGACACCATGGCGCCGGGGTGCCATGGTTCAGACGCAGGGGCGGGCATTCCCGTCTCGCCGCGCCGTCGAGGCCGATCGTCTAGTCCAACTTGTATTGCTTCCGAAGCCGTGCGATTTCGGCGCTGATCAGTCGCTCCGCAACCGCCGGGACGATCTCCCGGGCCAGGGCGCGGACCGCCTCGTCGGTGTAGGCGGCGATCTGCTGGCGGACAGCGGCGCCGATGCCTTCGACCTGCTCCTTCGTTCCGGCGTCGGCGATGCGGCGGGCTTCCGTGAGGACCTGCCCCTGAATCTGACGGAGGAGCTCGTCGACCTTGGCGGTGGGGTTCGGGAGGCGCTCGAGTTGCTGGCGGACGAGGCGCTCGACGAGGGCCGGCACGGCCTCCCGGGTGAGTGCCGCCACCGATTCTTCCACGCGGCCCCGGCCTTCCCGGAGGATCTGCTCCTTGAGCTGCGGGAGGAGCTCGTCGACCGTGGCGGTGGGGCTCGGGAGGCGCTCGAGCTGCTGGCGGACGAGGCGCTCGACGAGGGCCGGCACGACCTCCCGGGTGAGCGCCGCCACCGATTCTTCCACGCGGCCCCGGCCTTCCCGGAGGATCTGCTCCTTGAGCTGCGGGAGGAGCTCGTCGACCGTGGCGGTGGGGTTCGGGAGGCGCTCGAGCTGCTGGCGGACGAGGCGCTCGACGAGGGCCGGCACGACCTCCCGGGTGAGCGCCGCCACCGACTCTTCCACGCGGCCCCGGCCTTCCCGGAGGATCTGCTCCTTGAGCTGCGGGAGGAGCTCGTCGACCGTGGCGGTGGGGTTCGGGAGGCGCTCGAGCTGCTGGCGGACGAGGCGCTCAGCCAGCGGCGGCACAATCTCCCGGGCGAGCGCGCCAATGACCTGCTCGATCACAGTCCGGCCCTCGCCCAAAAGGTGCTCGCGGACGGCCGTCTTCATCGCTTCGCGCGCCGCGGCCGGCTCAATCCCCGGCGCCTTGGCGCGGGCCGCGGTTTCGGCGGCCTGCCGGGCCGCCCCGATCGCTCCCTGCATGGCAGCCACGGCCGTCTCGAGGCGCTCGAGCCGGGTGATCGTGTCCCCGATGGCCTCACGCGCGATCGATGCCATCTGCTCGGCCTGACCTCCCGTCTTGGTCGCTGCAGAGCGACGGACCGCCTCCTCGGCGATGGCCCGGCCCTCGGTCTGGGCGAAGGCCTTCAGCGCGGCCTCGCTTGTGCGTCGAACCTCTGCGAGGAGAACTTCTCGGAGCTGGGCGAGTTGCTCGCCCGAGAGCGCTTGCGCGGGAGCCGCCGCTCCCCGCGCAGCGGTGTCGACCCGCGCGGCGGTGTCGACCGCCCCGCCCGCCCGGCTCATCGCCGCGCTCAGCGCGCTCCCGAGGCGCGCGGCCGGCCAGGCGTCCACTTCCACTACTCCGTCGACCTTCGCGCCCGCGGGGGCGACGGTGCCTGCGTGGAGAAGAAAAAGCACTGGGATCTTCCTGAACTGCGCGGCGGCTTTGATGGTTCGAGCGATGTCGACGCCGGACACGCCGGCCGCCTGCACGTGCGGGTTGATGAGGACGAGATCGACCGCGGTGTCGCGCACGACACGCAGGACCTGAAATCCAGACTCGACGGCGATCAGTTCCCATCCGTGCCGCTCGCAGAGCGGTTCCAACACCGTGCGGGTCGTGACGACCGTGTCGGCGACGAGGATCCGTACCGTGCGGTCGCTTGACCCACGGCCCACGGACGCTGGGACGGCGACCCGGGGGACCTCCTCTGCGGGCCGGGCGTCCTCCGTGCCGGTCATCATGGCCTTATCAGCGACGAGGATCCGTGTTCCGGGCGCGCTCGGCACGGCGCTCAAGGAGGGTGGAACGACCGCCAGCGCCGGGGGCGCGGGGCTCTCCTCGGCGGGCCGAGGGTCCTCTCGCTGAGCAGTGCCGGCGCCGCTGATCGCCTCGCGCATCGCCGCGAGCACGCGTGCCGGCCCGGCGTGGTCGATCTCGATCGACCCGTCCACGGGTGTTCCCTTCGGGGCCCCCACCCCCTTGTGCAACACGAACATCACGGGCACCGACCCGGACGGCGCGCTGGCCTTGATCGTCTTGGCGACGTCCGAGTCGGCGCCGGGGAGGGTGGGGTCGACCATGACCAGAGAGAAATCAGACTCCGCGCGGAGCAGGCGTAGGAGCTGAGAGCTCGATTCGACCGCGGTGAACTCCCATTCCTGCTCTTGGCAGATCGCCTCGAGCACCGCGCGGCTTTCCGGGTGCGTGTCGCCGAGAAGGATGCGGAACGCTTGATCGGACATCCTAGAGACCCGGCCCCGAGAGACTTGAGTGTCTCATCGGCGGCCCTCCGGCGGGAAGGTTTTTCTCGTGAGCCCTACCCGGACTCGACGCCCGCACGAGCCGCCGAAGCGCGGGCGCGGACTGCGGATGAGATCCGCCTGAAGGGGGCCCCTCCGGCCGAGTGACCGCGGTTCGCTCTCATGGGCGCGGACGTGATCGACCGCAGCCCCCTATCGGGATCGCGCCCTCATTGAGGGGGCGGACTTCCTGCGCAGGCCCACCCCTGATCGGACCGCCCGATCAAGACGGTCGAGGCCGAACGGTTTCCGGAGACAGAGGATCGCGCCGAGTTGGATGGTCGCCGCCGAAAGCCCGTCGTCCTCGAGACCCGTCATGACGACCACGCTGACGGTCGGATCATCCTGGCGGACGCGCCGGAGCACCTGGAGACCGTTCGTCCCGGGGAGAAGGAGATCGAGAAGGATCAAATCGGGGCGCTCACTGCGCACGGCCGCCAACGCTTGTTCGGCGTCAGCCACGGCTGTCACTGTATACCCTTGGCTCTGGAGGTGGTCGGTCAGCGTCGAGCGGACGTCGACATCGTCGTCGACCACGAGAATTCGGCCGAGTGCCGCCTCCCGGTCCGCGCTCTCGCCCTGGCTCGTAGATGTGCGGCTGCTTTTCGGCATGCTCGTCGGTGGAGCAACAGGAGTGCCAGATGCCTAAGGCGCTGTTCCTGCAGGGGCTTTCTCTCGAGGCGGTCCATCATCCCATGGGCCTGCCTGTCACGTCGGCCCAATTCGGAATGCCAACAGGGCTCAAATTGAACGCGGGGCGTGACGGCCGCGGCCCGCCCGGGCCCCCTCGGCTCGCCACCGACAGGCGCCGACGTTCCTCCGTGTGGGGCGGCGAGGATGGCCGCCGGCAACAGCCAGGTCCAATCCGGTCAGGCGGCGGGTCACGGCTTCACCGCCGGCGTGGCGAGCGCGTGCTTCATGGCGTCTCCCAGGTCTTCCGCGTGCGTCAATATCTTCCGACTTCCCGTGCACACCCGGACGTACCGGGGCCCGGTGCGGCGTCTTCGCCGATCGGGAGTGTCTGGGGCGTCGGCTCAGCCCGCCGGGAGATGGGCCCGGTACCACGCGAGGGCGGCTTCCATGACCTCGCTGAACGCGGGGTCCGTATAGACTTCGTAGTGGCCGTAGCCCTTCAGGGTGACGAGCTTCTTGGGGTTCCCGGCGCGCGCGTACAGTTGCTCCGACTCCTCCGGAGGGACGAGGCGGTCGTTATCCGTCGTCACAAAGAGAATCGGCCGGGGCGCGATTCTGTCGACGACCCATTCCGGATGGAATTGCAGCGTCTCGTCCACATACTCGAGCGGAATCGCATTGACCGCGGCCGGCAAATTCCGCCGAGCGAGCGCGGCCAGCTCGGCCGACTGGCGGTCGGGCAGCAGGATTTCGGCGCGATCCACCGGGGCCGACTGGCCCTCGAGGACGCGCCGCACGCGGTCGGCGCGGGCACGTTCCAGGAGGTCGTACCACTCGTCGGGCCGTCGGACGCTCCGCATCCAGCGCCGGCCGTTGCCGATCCCCACGACGCTGACGACGCATTTGACGCGGTCGTCGATCGCCGCGACCCAGGTGGCGGTCGCGCCCCCGTAACTGGTCCCGTAAAGGCCGAGGCGGTCGGCGTCTACCGTGGGCAGGGTGCCCAGGAAGGTCAGCGCAGCCTCGACGTCCGCTACCCGGCTATAGGGCGCGAGCCGGCTCCGCGCACCCTCGCTGTTGCCCCACCCCTTGTAGTCAAAGGTCATCGCGACATAGCCGGCCTCGGTCAGCGCCCGGGCGTTGTCGGGAAGGTAGAGGTCCTTCACACCGGTGTACCCGTGGCAGAGAACGATTCCGGCTCGCTTTGCTCCGGGCTTGAGATCGGGTGGGGCGTAGACATCGCCGACCAGCTTGATCCCTTCGCTGTAGAAGGAACAGGATGTTCGCAAGGGCGCGATTGGAAGGGCGTTCACGCGGCGAGTTTAGCGCCAAGTCCTCGGTTAAGGAAGGCGGTGGAATTAACGACCGACAGAACGCGGTGGGGAATTTCTCGCGGGCTGGCGGGATGCGCGCGCGGGCTACCCGCTGACGCCGACACGATGAGGTGCACGTGGGTTGTGCGACGCGGAGGACCTCTCACCCCGATCGCGCACAGCAAGACGGGTCGAAGACTAAGGCGGCGTTGTTCAGTGTCCCCACGAAACAAACTGTCCTCGCGGCTCAGCTTCCTTAAATCTCAACCACGGCCATGAGCCAGTTCGCTTCTGATCTTTCGCACGGCCCAGGGCGCAACAAGGACTGCGATCATGAACAACACTGCCGAGGCAGTCCAATTCCCAGTCAGGAGAACGCCAATGAGTGCTAACACGACGGGCAGGCCAATAAGTCCGGCGAATACAAAAATCCTGAAGCGCCGAGTGAGGGCCTGGAGACAAGATGTTGCCTCATCTGTTGTGCCGAGGTGGTAGCGGATCCAGCCAGTAACCTAGCCCTCGATGGTCACGAAGGTGACAAGCAACGTAGTCGCCGACATAACTGCGACTATGAACAGCTGCGGAAGCCCGAGGCGATTCATCACCCAGAAACATCCATAGAGCGTAGCGCCGAAAGTCATGATCACCAACGCTACTTCAAAGACTGTCCGTATCGCTCAGCGCAAGTCGCGTGAGCCTCCGTCACTTGATTTCGAGGCTGAACGTTCTTCGAGGGCGCTCGGCAGGGCGACCCATCCCCGGATCCGGAGCTGCTCGATCTCCGCCCTGGCTGGCCGGTCCCGCTGGCGGCGCTCGAAGACGGGGCCCCCTTTGATCCGGCGTCTCACCACGCGCCGCAGGTCGAAGATCAGCTGGAAGCGCGTGTCGGTGAAGAACACCCGTCTGATCCAGGCGTAGAGGTCCGGACGGTTCCGGGAGACGACGACGAGGAACGTAAGCAATACCAGCCTCGGGCATGGGGCCGCGCATCTGATGGTCATCGATCTTCCTGTGCGTCGTCGATGCTCGCCGGGGGAGGCCCGGGCGGCGACGGGCCGGCGGGCGTGTGTGCGCGCCGCGCCGGGGAGGACATTTTAGCCGGGGGTCGCGGGCCTGGTGCCGCATGTTCGGGTTGCTCGGCGCCTCAAGGCCGTCGAGTTCGTCTCCAAGCCGTGCCGGGCAAGGAGGCCCAGCGTCTCGGCAGCGGTTGGGCATCCCCGACTCCGGGTTCACTCAGGAGTGACCAGGACCGTGTAGCCCAGCGTCGCCAGGCGCCGGGCGTAGTGGCCGGCGTCGGCGCGGCGTGTGAAGCGCCCGGCGCGCACGCGATAGAGCACACGGTCGCCAAGTTCCGCGCGTCGCACGCCCGCGTCGACTCCCTTGGCGGCCAGTTCCCGCTCGAGTGCGATGGCCCTCGTCTCGTCGGCGAACGCGGCGACCTGGATCGTGAAGGCGCCGCGCGGTTCGGTCCGCCCGGTGGTCGCGATCACGCGGAGGCGGACCGGGATCACGCCGGTCTCGACCGCGCCGAGGACGCGCGCGGCGGCGTACGACAGGTCGAGGATCCGGCCTGCGGCGAACGGGCCCCGGTCGTTGATCCGGACCTCGACCGTCCGCCCGTTGTCCCGGTTCTCGACGAGCACCCACGTGTCGAAGGGCAGCGTGCGGTGGGCGGCGGTCATCTGCCGCATGTCGTAGACCTGGCCGCTCGACGTCTCCCGACCGTGGTAGGGGTGGCCGTACCACGAGGCCCGGCCGGTCTCCTCGTAGCCGACCGGGACCGGGACGGCCGGCGAGCGAGGGACCGGATGGTGATGCGCACACGCGGCGCCGGTCAGGAGCGCGAGGGTCACGCTCGGGATCCGGCGGGAGCAGGCCCAGGATGCGCCCGCCCGGGCCCTCAGAGGGCGCCCGCCCGCCGCGCCCGCTCGAGGACGGCCCGCTCGGCTTCGACGACCGGGAGGTCGATCATCCGCCCGTCGAGCAGGAACATTCCGGTGCCGGCGGCGGCGGCCTCGTCGAAGGCCTGCACGACCCGCCGGGCGTGAGCGATCTCCCCGTCCGAAGGCGCGTAGACCTCGTGGACGAGCCGAACCTGGTCCGGATGCAGGAGGAGCTTGCCGGCGAAGCCGAGGCGCTGGCCCTCGCGGGCCTCCCCCCGGAAGTCGTCGGCGTCGGTGGGGTTCATGCACAGCGCGTCGATCGCGTCTCGGCCGGCGGCCCGGGCGGCGAGGACGACCTGGCAGCGCGCGTGAAAGATCGTCCCGTCGCGGATGCCCGCCTCACGGATGCCGAGGTTCAGGGAGAGATCGACGTGGCCCAGGAGGAGCGCGTCGACCCGCGGGCAGGCGGTGGCGATCGCGTATGCGTTGAGCACGCCGAGCGCCGTCTCGATCAGCGGCAGGAGCCTCACCGAGCCCGGCGGGCGCCCGCTGTCCACCTCGGTGCGGGCGACCTGATCGTCCACCGCGCGAATCTCCCCCGCCGAGTTCACCTTGGGGATCACGAGTGCGTCGGCGCACGCGGCGATCACCGCCGGGAGGTCGTCGGAGAAGTACGGCGTCGCGGGGGAGTTGACGCGCGCCGCCCGTTCGGTACCGGCCGGGGCCGGCTCCCCGAGGAATGCGACCGCGAGCACGCGGGCGGCGTGCTTACGGACCGGAGTGACGGTGTCCTCGAGGTCCACGACGAGCGTGTCTGGTCCGGACTCCAGGGCGCCTCGGAGCGCCGCTCGGTCGCTCCCCGGGACGAACAGCACACTGCGTCGCACTCTCGCCATCGCCCGCCGGGCCGCCCCCGCGAGCGTTCTATGAAGTCCGCACGATCGCCCAGCCCTGCGCCTGAATGTCGGCCTCGACGGTCGGCCGCGCCCGGCGATCGGCGCGCCGGCGCTCGGGCGCCCCCTGGCTGCTCTGGTGGCGCCGCTCGCCCACGCGCCGGTCGAAGAGCACCCGCGCCGTGGTGTTGCGGAACTTCAGGTGGAAGCGCGTGTGCAGCCACGGTTTGTCCCGCGCGACGATGACCGCGAGCGGCGTGGCGACCTTGGCGGGACGCGTCGGCGGTGGGCTCGGGCGCGGCTCGATCCAGCGCGTTCTGAGCGAGGCGCCCGGTCGAGGTCGCGGGCTCCCGCACTGGGCGCACCGGTCTCCCGATTCGTTCACCCACGGGCAGATTAGACAGACCCACCGGCTCGCGGACGGCGGCCCGGGCGGCCGGCCCCCGGGTATTCCGGGGCTCACGACGAACGGCCTGGCGCAGCGGGCACGGGTCCGCGGGGGCGGATCTCGACCTGCGCCTCGAAGCTGGCCTGGCCGCCGGGAATCCGTGGATCGAGCCCGTCGCTCGCCGGGGGCTCGAGGCAGGGGGCCCCGCTCGTCAGCACGTTGAGCCCTGGCCAACCGTCCCGCATCCAGACGACGCCCGGTAGCACGTCCTCCGTGACACGGGCGCGCGCTCCGAAGGCGCCGCGCTCGTTGTAGATCTCGATCGGCTGGCCGGGCCCGAGCGAGCGCGCCGTGGCGTCGACCGGATGGATCCAGAGCTCGGGCTCGGGGTCGACCCGGGCGAGCGTCGGCAGCGCGCGCCCGGCGTCGTAAAAGGCGTGAAACGCGGTGAGCGTCCGGCCCTGGCGAAACTCGAGGCCAGGCCGCTCCGGCCCGCCCCCCGTCTCGCGCGGCGTGAAGGCGGGGAGCGGCGACAGTCCGAGCGCCGCCGCGCGCTCGGAGTAGAGCTCGATCTTGCCCGAGGGCGTCGGATAGCGGTGATCCGCGTAGGGGACGTGAGAGAGCCGACCCCGCTCGACGAAGCCGCCCGCCTCCCTGAGCCCCCGGACGGAGAGCCCGCCCGCTTGGGGCGCGAGATACGCCGTCAGGTAGTCCTCGACGTCCACCCACGGGAAGAAGTCGGCGACGGGGATCCGGGCCGCGAGGCCGCACAGCACGTCGGCGAGCGCCCGCGCCTGCCACTGGGGTTCGAGCGCCTTTTCCATCAGGTAGAGGTGCGTCGCGGTGTCCTTGAGACCGATCTCCTCGAGCCACACGGTCCCCGGCAGCACGATGTCGGCGACCCGGCGGATCGTTTCGTTCGGGAAAATATCGTAGGCGACGATCAGCCCGACGCGATCGAGGTGCCGCTCGAGCCGGCCGGCGTCGGCGAACGAGGAGAGGAGATCGGTGCCGAGAAGGAGCAGGATGTCGAGCTTGCCGTCCTCCATGACCTTCGCCATCGACGCCATGTGACTCGGCACGTAGTCGCCGGGCGGGCGCCGGTCGGCGGCGGCGAGATCGGCGAAGGCGTCCCCGGTCGGGAACGAGCGGTGGCGCGGGCCCAGGCCGCCGCCGGGAATCCCGAGTTGGCCGGTGAGCGCCGGCAAGGTCGAGATCGCGCGCCCCGGCTGCCATCCGTCCCGGTGCTTGGCGAGGGAGCTGCCGCCCACCAGGATCATGGCCGGGCGGGTGGTCGCGTACAGGCGCGCGAGGTGGACGATGTCGGCGGCGGCGAGCCCGGTGTGCGCCGCGGCCCATGCCGGTGTCGCCGCCCCGAGGCTCGCCGCGTAGGCGTCGAACCCGACGGTGTGCCGATCGATGAACGCGCGATCGATCAAACCCTCGGCGACCAGCACGTGGGCGATCGCGAGCGCGAGCGCGGCGTCTGTGCCGGGGCGGATCAGGTAGACCTCGTCGGCCTGACGGGCGGCCTCGCTGCGCCGCACGTCGATGACGACGACGCGCGCCCCCCGGCGACGGGCAGCGACCAGGTGCGGCGCCGTCGTCGGCTGGCTCGCCAGGTTCGCGCCCCAGAGGACGACGAGGTTCGAGTGGGCGGCCAGGTCCTCCTTGGTATTGGCCTCGAGCACGCCCGTCAGCGCGAGGCCGTAGGCGCCGAGCGCCCAGCAGACGATCGCGGGATTCCAGACCTGAAACCCGCCGAGGTGGCCGAACCGCATGATCAGGGGGCGGGCGATCGTGGTCACGTAGGCGCCGTGGCCGAACCAGACGCCGACGCGGTCGGGCCGCGTGGCGCGGATCTGTCCCGCGATCTCGTCGAGGGCCGCCGGCCAGCCGATCTCGCGCCACGCCCCGCTGCCGCGGGCGCCGGCGCGGCGGAGCGGCACGCGGAGCCGGCGCTCGTTGTGCGGGATCTCGACCGCCGCCCGCCCGCGGACGCAGAGAAAGCCGTGACTGTCGGGGTTGTCAGGGTCGCCGTCGATGCGGTGGGCGCGGCCGTCCGCGCCGACCTCCACGAGCATCCCGCAGTACGTGGGATGGCAGTTCATCGGGCACATCGTCCGGATCCGGCCAGCGGGCATGCCCACCTCCTCGCGCCGCAGCGGCTCGACGCAAGTATACGCGGCCGCGCCCCCGGCCGCCGCGTGTGGCGTCGGGTGGGGCGCCGAGCCCGCGCGTGCGGACGCCGCGCCTAGCCTCCCGCTGCCCCCGGGCTCCCTCGGGCCGCACGGGACGCAGCGGGACGCAGCGGCTGGGACGCAGCGGCTTGACACCCGGCGGCGAACGGCCTAGAAGTCGAAGCACGCGGGACGAGGTCAGCCCCCGTCGGGAGGGCGTATGTCAGGCCGTCTGTCGCGCCGAGATTTCCTCGCGGGGGCGGGTACCGCTGGCGTCGCCCTCCTCCTATCGCCTCCCCGGGCGTCGGCGGGCGCCGCCGACCCGGTCCTGGCCGGCCGACCCCTCGTGCGGTATCCCGAGAAGACCGAGCTCATCTTGCTCACGTCCCGGCCGCCCCAGCTCGAAACGCCCATGAAGTACTTCGACCGCGCCATCACGCCCAACGAGGCCTTCTTCGTCCGATACCACGTCTTTCCCATCCCGACCCGCGTGGATCTCGACGAGTGGAGGCTCCGAGTCGGCGGGCACGTCGACCGGCCGCTCGAGCTGTCCATGGCGGACCTTCAGACGAAGTTTTCCCCGGCGTCGATCACCGCGGTCTGCCAGTGCGCCGGCAACAGCCGGGGCCGCTTCTCGCCCCGGGTGCTCGGCGGCCAGTGGGGCGACGGCGCGATGGGTAACGCGGAGTGGGTGGGCGCCCGGCTGCGCGAGGTGCTCCAGGCCGCGGGGCTCCGCCCGGGCGCGGTCGACGTCACGTTCAACGGGCTCGACGCGCCCGCCTTCCCCACGGTGCCGGACTTCGTGAAGAGCCTCGCCGTCGGGCAGGTGATGGACTGGCCGGAGGTCCTGATCGCCTACCAGATGAACGGGCGGCCGCTGCCGATGCTGAACGGCTTTCCCGCGCGGCTCGTCGTGCCGGGGTGGTACTCGACCTATTGGGTCAAGAATCTCTCGGAGATCACGGTGACCGACCAGCCCTTCGAGAAGTTCTGGATGAAGCCCGCCTACCGGATTCCGGACACGCCGTGCGGCTGCGTCGAGCCCGGCACCGCGCCCGCCCGCACCGTGCCGATCAGCCGGATGCGGACGCGGTCCGTCATCGCGTCGCCGGAGAGTGGCTCCCGCGTTCCCGTCGGCGCGTCGTCGACGCTCGCCGGGGTCGCGTTCGACGGCGGCTATGGCATCCAGACCGTCGAGATCTCCGACGACGGCGGGCAGACGTGGCGCGCGACGACCCTCGGGCCCGACCTCGGCCGCTACTCGTTCCGCGAGTGGTCGGCGCGGTGGGCGCCGGCCCGACGGGGGCCGCAGACGGTCATGGTCCGCGCGCTGAACGGTATCGGCGAGTCCCAGGGCATGACGCCGCTCTGGAATCCTTCCGGCTATCTGAGGAACGTCGTCGAGCGCGTCGACCTCGAGGTCGGCTGAGGCGCCGGCGATGGCGCGCACCCTCGTCTTCCGCCTGGTGGCGCTGCTCGCGAGCGCGCCGCTGGCCGCCGAAGCGGGCGTGGTCTCCATCACGCTGCCCTCCGATCAGGGTGCGCTCAAGGCAGGCACGGGAATGGAGGTCACGCAGCGGGCCTGCCAGATGTGCCACTCGGTTGACTACATCACGATGCAGCCGCGGGGCGGCGAGGCGCAGTGGCGCGGCGTCGTGAACAAGATGATCAAGGTGTTCGGGGCGCCGATCGGCGACGAGGACGCCCGCGTGATCGTCGAGTACCTGTCCCGCGAGTACGGCGCCGGGCGCTGATCCGGGGGTCGAGCCGGATGTTATAATGGCGCCGCTATGACGGACGCGCGGAAGCGGAGCCTTCGCCGCGAGCTCGAAGCCATCGTCGGCCGGGACGGCGTCCTGTCAGATCCCGAAGAGCTCCTCGTCTACGAGTCCGACGGCCTCACGCTCTTCCGCGCCCTCGCCGACTTCGTCGTCTTCCCGCGCTCCGCGGAGGACGTCGCCGCGATCGTCCGGCTCGCCAACCGGGAGGCGCTCCCGTTCGTGGCCCGTGGCGCGGGGACCGGGCTGTCGGGCGGGTGCCTGCCGTCGGAGGGGGGCGTCGTCATCTCCCTCATGCGGATGAACCGGGTCCTCGAAGTGGACTACGATAACCAGATCGCCGTCGTCGAGCCGGGTCTGGTGAACCTGCACCTCTCGTGGGCGGTCGGGCCGAAGGGCTACTACTACGCGCCCGATCCGTCGAGCCAGCAGGCGTGCACGATCGGCGGCAACATCGCCAATAACTCCGGCGGGCCGCATACGCTCAAGTACGGCGTCACGACCAACCACGTGCTCGGCCTCGAGGTGGTCCTGCCCGACGGCGAGATCGCCTGGCTCGGCGGCCGCACGCGAGACGCGCTCGGCTACGACCTCGCCGGCGTGTTCGTGGGGTCTGAGGGCACGTTCGGCGTCGCCACGAAGGTCGTGGTGCGCATCCTCCGGAAGCCGCAGGCGGTGAAGACCGTCCTGGCGGTCTTCGACGAGATCACCCAGGCCTCGGAGGCGGTCTCGGCCGTCATCGCCCGCGGGCTCGTCCCCGCGGCGATGGAGATGATCGACCAGCTCACGATCCAGGCCGTGGAGGACGCGTTCGGCTGCGGGTACCCGCGCGACGCGGCGGCGGCGCTGCTGATCGAGGTCGACGGTCTCGCGGCGGGCATGGAATCGCAGGTCGAGCGCATCGTCGCGGCGTGCCGGGAGGCCGGCGCGCGCGAGGTGCGGGCGGCCCGGGACGAGGCCGAGCGTCAGCTCCTGTGGAAGGGCCGCAAGTCTGCCTTCGGCGCGTACGGCCGCGTGTCGCCCGCCTACATGGTCATGGACGGGGTGATCCCGCGGACGCGGCTGCCGTACGTGCTGAACCGGGTCAACCAGATCGTCGAGGCGCACGGCCTCCGCGTCGGGAACGTCTTTCACGCCGGCGACGGCAACCTCCACCCGAATATCCTGTACGACCCGCGCGTCCCCGGCGAGGAGGCGCGCGTGGTCGCGGCCGGCGCCGAGATCATGAGGGTCTGCGCCGAAGTCGGCGGCTCGATCTCCGGCGAACACGGGATCGGGCTCGAGAAGGCCGACTTCATGCCCTTCATCTTCAGCGCCGCCGACCTGGAGTTCATGCGCCGCCTCAAGGACGCCTTCAATCCGGGCGGGCTCTGCAACCCGGGCAAGATCTTCCCGACGAAGAAGTCGTGCGTGGAAGTCGGCCCCGTCGCCCACCGGCCGCACGCCATCGAAGAGAAGGGGCTCGCCCAGCGCTTCTAGCGCGGGCGGGTCGGCTGTTCGGTGGCGGACGCGATTCTCGAAACGCTCCGGGGCGTCGTCGGTCCCGCGAACCTCCTGACCGATGTCGAGCTCTCCCCCTACGTCGTCGACGGTCGCACGCCGAAGGCCGCGGTGTTCCCCGGCTCGATCGACGAGGTGAGCGCCGTGCTGGCGCTGGCCAACGACGCGTCGATCCCGGTGACGCCCTGGGGCGGGGGGACCGGCGTCGGCGTTGGCGCGCCGGCCGCGCGGCTGGGCGTCGTGCTCGGGCTCCGGCGGCTCAGCCGGCTGATCGAGCACGAGCCCGGGGATCTGACCGCGACCGTCGAGGCGGGCGCGACCATGGAGGCGCTGCAGGTGGCCCTCGCGGCGCGGGGGCAATGGCTCTCGCTCGATCCGCCGGACGCCCACGTGGCGACGGTGGGCGGCGTGCTCTCGGCGAACGCGGCCGGCCCGCGGCGCCACCTCTACGGAACCGCGCGAGATCTGCTGATCGGCGTGACGGTCGTCTGCGCCGACGGCGCGATCGTCCACGGCGGCGGCAAGGTCGTGAAGAACGTGGCCGGCTACGATCTCCCCAAGCTCTTCGTCGGCGCCTTCGGCAGTCTCGGCGTGATCGTCGAGGCCACGGTCAAGCTCCGGCCGACGCCCGACGTGGAGATTCTGGTCGCGGCGCGCTTCGGGAGCCTCAAGGACTGCGGGCTCGCGGCGCGCGCGGTAACCGCGTCTGACCTCCTCCCCTCCGCGCTCGACCTCGTCGACGGCGAGGCCGCCGCCGCCCTCGGCCTTGACGGCGAGCGGCCGGCGCTGGTGGCCGGCTTCGACGGCCTCGCGGAGCAGGTCCGGTGGCAGCGGGCCGAGTTCGCGCGCCTGTGCGAGGAGGCGGGCGGCCGGGAGGTTCGCGACCTGCCCGCCGCGACGTGGGCGGTGCTGCCCGTGGCGGCCCGCCGGGCGCTCGCGGAGCCGGCGGCGGTGATGCGCTTCTCCGTCCTCCCGGCGCGGGTCGCGGAAGTCGTCGAGCGGGCGGGTGCGACCGCGCGCGACGTCGGGCTGCGGGCCGCCTTCTCTGCCCACGTGGGCGTCGGGGCGATCGTCGGTGCCCTGGCGGGCCCGCGCGACGCGGCCGAGCCCGTCGCCGCCGCGCTCCGCGACTGGCGGGAGGCCGCGCACGCGGGCGGGGGGCACGCGACCCTGGAGGCGGCGGCGCTCGCCGTCAAGGAGCTGATACCGGTGTGGGATCAGCCGGGGGCGGCCTTCCGGATGATGCAGCGGATCAAGCGGCAGCTCGATCCGAAGGGCATCCTCAACGCCGGTCGCTTCGTCGGGGGCATGTGATGGGGCACGAGAGGGCGGACGCGGCGTCCCCGGCGGCGCTCCAGCTCCACGGCCTCTCGGTCGACGGCGTGAACCAGTGCGTGCACTGCGGGCTCTGCCTCAGCGCCTGCCCGACCTTCTCCCTCCTGGGCACCGAGATGGACTCGCCGCGGGGGCGGATCGTCCTCATCAAGTCGCTCGCCGAGGGGCGCATCGACCTCACGGACTCGGCCGTCGCGCACCTCTCGCTCTGCCTCGACTGTCGGGCGTGCGAGACCGTCTGCCCGGCCGGCGTTCCCTACGGCCGGCTCATCGAGGCGGCGCGGGCCGAGATCGAGCGCCAGCGCCCCGGCGGCCCCGTGCGGCGGTTCGTCCGATGGCTGAACTTCGGGCTGCTCCTCACGTCGCCGCGCGCGCTCGCGCTGGCGGCGGCGGCGCTGCGCCTCTACCAGGTCATTGGGCTCCAGCGGTTCGTGCGCGCGAGCGGGCTCCTCCGGCTCCTGCCGGGCACGCTCCCAGCGTGGGAAGCGCTCCTGCCGTCGCTGCCGCCGGCGGCCGAGCGGGCGCCGCTGCCAGAGCAGATTCCGGCCGCGGGCGCGCGCCGCGCGCGGGTGGCGCTCCTCACCGGGTGCGTACAGCAAGCGGTCTTCGGCGCGCACAACCGCGCGACCGCGTCCGTGCTCGCGAAGAACGGCTACGAGGTCGTGGTTCCGCGCGGTCAGGGCTGCTGCGGCGCGCTGCACGCCCACGGCGGCGACCACGCGCGTGCCGTGGCCCTCGCCCGGCAGACGATCGCGACCTTCGAGCGCGCGGGCGCCGACGCCGTCGGCGTGAACACGTCCGGCTGCGGCGCCCACATGAAGGGGTACTGGCACCTCCTCGCGGACGATCCGGCCTGGGCGGCGCGCGCGCGCACGTTCTCCACGTCCGTGCGCGA
>QHRX01000119.1 GCA_003221455.1 Candidatus Rokuibacteriota bacterium | reverse complement strand
GGGGCCGCGCGTGACGCAGGGAGCCGGCACAACGCAAAGGATTGACGCCGAGGCCAGCGCGGCGCTCAACTGGCGTTTCGAGCTCGGGACGGCCTCGTTGGGCTATGCTCATACAGAGCTCACAGCCGCTGGGGTCGGCGGCGCCTTGAGCAGCGATTCCGTCTTTGCCTCGCTCGTGGTCGACCCTACTCGGTTTCTCCGCGTCTCCTTAGCCCCGAGGTGGGTGCAGGTCACCTCGGAGGGGGGGGCTGCCACGACGACGGGATCGATCACGGGAACGACCACGCTCTACCTCATTGACGCGTCGGCGACCTACCAGCTGACCCGCTGGCTGAGCGCCCGGCTGAACTACGAGTACGCCTCACAGCAGTCGGGGGGACTCAACACCCCACACAACCTCGTGACGATCGGGTTGGACATCGTCTATCCACAGCGTGTCTACTGAAGCGGCCGAGGCAGCGCCGTGGCAGACCTCCAACGGGCAAACGGAACGTCTCCAGTATCCGGGTTCGGCGGGAGAGAGGACAGTACCGAGCCGGAGGGGCGGGTCCTAGCGGGCCACGTTGGCAGGTGGGTGTGTCTGTCTCAACAGGTTTCCCCGTGTGTGACCGGAGTCGACGAGCAATTGCTCCCGATCCCTAGACGAATGGCCGCGGGCCGCCGTTGATCTCGAAGAGGCGGTGGTCGCTTTCCTCTATGATTCGCGAGGAGAGGTGCCGGGCTCGACGTGGTAATCCCCCAGCGCGGCGAGCAAGAAATCGTCCCGCAAGTACTTGAAGAAGGTCTCGTGTCGCCAGCGCGGAAGTGTTTAGGGCAACGGATCCCCTCTCGCGCGTGAGACCCTCAACCCGCCACACGAGCGCTGAGTGTCGATTTATTGCAAACCGGTGAGCACCCTTTTCGCTTCGCTCTTTCCATTGAAGTTTGCCGTGGAGGTGACCGCGAGCGTCAAGGCCTTCGTGGCGGTGACCCTATCGCCCACCTTCAGGGACGCGAGGCCGAGGTGGTACTGGACTTCAGGGCGGTCGTCGAGCCTGGCGGCGCTTTCCCTCAGGAGGCCCACCGCTCGGTGGTAGAGCCCGCGCTTGTAGAAAATCCAGCCCAACGTGTCTGAAATGTGTGGGTCGTCCGGCGCTAGCTGCTTGGCGGTCTGAGCGAGCTGGAGGGCCCTCTCCGGGTCGCCGCCATGTTCCGAGTAGAGGTAGGCAAGGTTGTTCGCGGCCGGGGCGAACCGTGGGGCCAGAGCCAGGACCTGCTGGTAGGTCTCCTCAGCTCGGGCAACATTGCCGTTGCCCGCGTACACGGCGCCGGACAGCATGAGGGCGGCCAGATTCTTCGGGTCGACCTTGACGGCCTCGCTCAGCTTGGCAAGCGCTTGATCGTACTTCCCGGAGGCGGTATAGAGACGGCCGAGTTCTAAGTAAGGGCTCGTCCGCCGCGGGTCGAGCACGAGGGCCTTGAGGAAGGCCCCCTCGGCAAGTGCTTCCTCGTGACGCGCCAGGTGTACTCGGCCGAGCAGCTCCTGCAGGCCCGCTGATTTTGGCTCGAGAACGATCTGGTTTCGTACCCGCAGCAGGGTGCGAGCCGGCCCCTTCTCGGCGAAGTCCAGGGCCACGAGCTCGGCCAACGGCTCCACAAAATCGGGAGCGATGGCAAGCGCGGTTTCAAAGGCCTTCCCCGCTTCGGCGTTCTGTCGTTGCGCGCGGAAACTGACTCCCAGAAGATAGAACCCGCGCGGATCCTTGGGCGCGAGCGCGAGGAGCTTCCGGTAAACCTCAGTCGCCCTGATCGGATGTTGCGTCGTGAGGTACAGAGACCCGAGCAACACGTGCGCGCGAGCCTCGTTCGGATGCCTCGCGCTGAGCGTTTCCAATGCGTCGATCGCCGGCTGAACGGCGCCTGTCTGGCTGTCGAGCTGTGCGAGCAGCAGCACCGCGTCCGTCAGATTGGGATCGAGCGTAACGGCCTGGCTCAACTCCGCTTTGGCCTGTCGGGCATTCCCTGCCTGCAGGTGAGCGAGCGCCAGCTGGACATGGGCCTCGGCACGTCGGGGTTCGACCTTCAAGATTTGCTGAAATTCCTCGGTGGCTTGTGGGGTCTCGCCTTGGGCTCGATACACCTGTCCTCGCAGCAGGTGCGCGTCAAAGTCCGAGGGACTCCTTTTGAAGACTGCGTCCAGGATCTTGATAGCTTCGTCGTACCGTCGTTCGGCAAGGGCGATCTGAGCGAGCCGGCGCCAGGCCAGGAGGTACTCGGGGGCCTTCTGGGTCAACTGTCGAAGGACGCGCTTGGCCCGTTCAGGTTGTTGAGAAAGGAGATAGAAGTCGGCCAGATGGATCTGAGGCAGCGAGCCGACCGGCGCCCGGTCGGCCGCCGTCTTGTATTGCTGCTCCGCCCGCGCCGCGTCGCGCTTGGTCAAATAAAAGTTGCCAAGCGCCAAATGGGCCTCGACGGAGTTCGGTTCCTTGGCGACGGCCTCTTCGAACTCGCGCTCCGCCCGTATCAAGTCCTGTTGCTTCTCGTAGAGGGTCGCGAGCGCCAAGTGAAGCTTGGCGCGATCATCGAAGTGCACCCGCGCACCTTGGAGGCGCTGGATGGCTTCGTCCGCCTCGTCCGGGCTCCTGGCCGTTCCTGCGAAGAGCAACAGCGCGTTCAGATTCGTCGGCGCGTTCTGGAGAACGACGACAGCTTCTGCGCGCGCTTGGTCCCGTCGACCCTCTAGCCAATCGATCGTCGCGAGCTCTACGCGCACGTCGAAGTCGTGCGGATCGAGCTGTTTGGACTTCTGGAGATAGCCCAACGCAAGTCCCAGCTGGCCTAGCTGGTAGTACGAGGCACCGGCCCGACGAACCGCTACCGGGTTAGTGGGGTCGATGCGAAGGACGTTCCGGTACTCAAGGATGGCTTCCTGGTACTGCTGCCGCTCGAAGTACTTGTTGCCCCGCTCGAGATGGCGCGCCTTTTGGTACTCGGGAAGGCGACCGCATCCGCTGGCAAACGCCAAGGCGATCATGAGAAGGAGCAGCCTGTGACGGGGGGCTGGTGGCGCGGTGGTGTCGGACGTCAAGGGGGTCCCCGATCCGCTCGAAAGCCGCCCTTTGGGGCGAACAATCGGGGCGCGGTGCCCCCGAGGTCGAAGCAGCCGGTACTATACCTCCTCAAGCGCTGACAATCAAGGGGGTGCATCGACTCGCCCACCCTCACTTTCGAGGAGGAGGCGGGAGGGCGCGGCGGACCGATAGACCTGGGATTTTCTGAGCGTCCCCTACGGGGAATTCGACCGCAGAAGTGTTACAGAGACGGAACAGGGTGCCTCAAAACCGGTGTTACCGAGCCGCCCGCCGGAAAGGAGGCCCGTCACTGAGCGAGCGCGCCGGGAGTATGCTGAGGGCGTTGCGAGGGCCATCGGTCGAGCGCCCGCCGTCCCGGGGGCGGCGCCTGATCTAGTGGTTCACCGTCTGGATTTTTCTGGTGTTCACCGTACCGGCCTGGGCGTTCACCTTGTTCCGATTCTCGCGTTCTTCCGATTCTTGCGTTCGCCTTGGGCCGATCTGGGTGTTCGACGTTGTCCGAGACCCGCAATCACCGCTTCGTGGCTATTCAGAAGGAGATGTCTGGCCCCCGGCGTGCACATCTCCTGGGCGACATTGCGCGAACGGCCCGCCACGCGCTAGAGGTCACGGTCGTGCCTCCTCCGGTATCTGCCGGCAAGACATTGAAGATCTGCAAGGGCTCGGGGCCAGAAGCCGATCCATCGGGAGGTCTAACGCCGCCTCTCTCCTCCCTCTCCTACAGAGACGCACCGCCCCTTCGCGGAAGCGGCCTTCTTAGTCTATTACCTCCACTACACAACTTAGGAAGATCGTCGTGCATGATCTTTCCTTGCACTGAACGGACCTGGCAAGACTGCGCAAGAAAAGTCATTCGGGAAATCTGCGCCTTAGCGTCTCGGAACGCCCTAGAGGCCGGCCTGGCATCTGTTTTGCTCCCTGGAGGGCCGCACTTTATAGGGCTATTCCAACCGAGGAGGGTGGAACGTGAACGGCCGACCGGTGTTGACTGTAGAAGCCGAGCCAACCCTCCAGAATCACTTGTCAGATCTCCTTTACGGCTTGGGATACGCGCCCGTGACCGCCGGCTCAGTCGAGGAGGCCTTGGCGGCTGTGGCTTCGTCACGCTTCGACTTCAGCGTGGTGGCCATGGAACTCGCCGGGACCGACGGCATCGACTTCCTCCGTCGACTCAAACTCCAGGGCGGGGATCCCGGGCCAATCATCATGCTCTTCGACCCCTCCCATGCCAAGCGAATCGGAGAGGCCGCCGCGCTGGGCGCCGACGACTTTCTCCAAAAGCCCTTCAAATCCGATGACTTTGAGAACGCGATCAAAGGGGTGTGCGCCGGACCTCGTCGGCAGTGGGGGTGCCCTCCTGTGGACGACTTGACCGCTCGACTCGAGCAGGAAACAGGCCTCTGGCGCAGCCCCAAGATGCAGGAGCTCCGGAGGGTGATCGAGCAGGCCGCCCAGGTGCATGTCACCGTCCTGATTCGCGGCGAGACCGGGACCGGGAAGGACGTGGCGGCCCGGGCCATCCACTACCGATCTTCCCGTCAGCGTCGGCCGTTCGTGAAGGTAAACTGCGCCGCCGTGCCCCGGGAGCTTCTCGAGAGCGAGTTGTTCGGGCACGAGCGCGGGGCCTTCACCGGCGCGCACCAGCTGAAGATTGGCAAGTTCGAAGCGGCCGATCATGGCACGATTTTTCTCGATGAGATCGGCGATCTCCACCCGGCCCTCCAGGCCAAGATCCTCCATGTTCTGCAGGATGGGGAGTTCTCTCGGGTCGGCGGCAAATCCGTCGTCAAAGTTGACGTTCGAATCATTGCAGCGACAAATCAAGATCTCGAGAACGCGGTCGCAGCCGGCCAGTTTCGCGAGGATCTCTACTATCGCCTCAACGTCATCCAGATCGTCGTTCCTCCCCTCCGCGAACGGACCGAGGAGATCCCGTTGCTCGCCCAATATTTCTTGCACCGCTACTCGAAGCTCTTCAACCGCGACGGGTTCGTCGTCGAGCCGGAGGTGATGCAGCACCTCCTCAAGCACCCATACCCAGGCAATGTCCGCGAGCTCGAGAACATCATCAAGCGCATGATCGTGCTGAACGACCCTTTCCTCACCATGGCGAACTCGACTCTTCACTCGCCCCAGACCAATTCAGGCGCTGCCGGTGCCTCCCCCCAACCCGAACTCGAACGTCCCTCCCTGAAGCGGATTGCACGCGACGCGGCCCTCGCGGCGGAACGCGAGAGCATTTCGATGGCGCTGGAACAAACTCATTGGAATCGCGTCAAGGCCGCCAAGTTGCTGAAGATCAGTTATCGCGCCCTGCTGTACAAGATCAAGGACGTCGGTCTGAAGCCGGCCAGACCTCAATTCCAGCCGCCCTTGCACTCGGACGCCATCCGGAATGACCCCCATCATGGCTGAGGAGGGCTTGCCATGAATCGGGGTTGCCGGACCGCGTCCCTGGTCGGGCTGTTGCTCCTCGGAGGCGCGCTCGCACTGGCGTGCCCGGCGCTCGCAGAGCGGCTTGCCGTGGACGCCGAGAAGGGCCAGCTGTCCTGGGATCCGAGCGTCGGGGGTGGACCCGTGGAGGAGTATCGCCTGAAGTGTGGTCCGGCCCCGGGGACATACACGCTGCCCGTCATCAAGGTCTCCCCCGCTCTCACGAGCGCCCAGATCGCGCGCGTACTGCCGGGTCCGGGAAAATACTTTTGCGCCGTGACGGCGGCTAACCGGTACGGGGAGTCGGGGCCCTCAAACGAAGTCGTTGTCGTCCTGGACGGGGCGCGGGCCGACACTGGCGTTGCCCGCTCATCGGCACCCCCGAAGCGAGGCTCAGCCCCTACCCAACTCGTCGACCCCGACGAATTCCGGATCGGCCCGGAGGATAGTTTGCTCATCTCGGTGTGGAAAAACGAAGCCTTAACCCGGACGGTCACTGTAAGGCCGGACGGCAAGATCTCATTGCCCCTCGTGAACGACATCCTGGCGGCCGGTCTCACGCCCTCGGAGCTTCGAAATCTGCTCTCAAACAGATTGACCGAATACATCCCGACGCCCAACGTCGCCGTGATCGTCACCGAGGTCCGCAGTTTCAAGATATCCGTTCTCGGCCATGTCAGTCGCCCCGGGCGCTTCGAGGTCAAGAGCCGGACGACAGTGCTGGAAGCCCTCTCCTTGGCGGGGGGTCTAGATCCATTCGCCTCGCGCTCTCGAATAGTGATTCTCCGCTCAGATCGAAAGACGACGCAGCGCATTCGCTTCGACTACAGCAGGGCGATCAACCGGTCCGATGGCTTTTGGGACAAGATTGTGAACCTCGGCGGCGGTTACCAGGAAAATTTCTACCTCCGCCCGGGTGACATCGTGCTCGTGCCATAGGACGGGACTAAGGGATTAGCGTGCCGGACGAGACGCCGAGAAAGTTGACGCTTGACGTTGCTGCGGCGGTGTGGAGCCGCCGGAAGTGGCTCGCGGTCCTCGCGTTTGCCGTTCCCATGTCGGGGGCCGGTAGCCTCATCACTTTCCTGCCCAATGTCTATCGGTCGGCGGCCACCGTACTCGTGGAAGGGCAGCAGGTCCCTGAGACGTTCGTGCACTCAACGGTGACCGGTGCCCTCGAGACTCGGCTTCAAACGATCAGCCAGGAAATCCTGAGCCGCTCGCGGCTCGAAGGCCTGATCAACACCTTCGGTCTCTACACCGATCTGCGGAAACGAGCCCCACTCGAAAGCGCCATCGAGCGCCTGCGGGAAGACATCAAGCTAGAGCTCAAGAGCGCGGAGAAGAGAAGCCAGCGCGAGGCCACGGTGGCCTTCACGATCAGCTACCAGGGAAGCGATCCCGGCACGGTCTCGCTCGTCGCGAACACGCTCGCGTCCTTTTACATTGAGGAAAACCTAAAGGCGCGCGCGCGCCAGGCGACCGACACCGCGGAGTTTCTCAGAGTCCAGCTCGACGACACCAAAAGGCGACTCGACGAGCAGGAGCAGCGGGTGAGCGAGTTCAAGCGACGCCACCTCGGTGAACTGCCTCAGCAGATGGACGCTAACCTCGCCACGATGGAAGGACTGTACACGCAGCTCCGCTTGAACGCCGACAATCAGACGCGCGCCACGGAACGGCGGCAGG
>QHRX01000216.1 GCA_003221455.1 Candidatus Rokuibacteriota bacterium | reverse complement strand
GGAGCGCTACCAGGAGGACGTCGCGACGGCGCGGGCGAAGGTCGCCGGAGCGCCCGAGGTCGTGTTCGCCCCCGGCTGGTCCGACCACCCGCTCTTCATCGAGGCCGTCACGGATCGCGCCGCCGCGGCGCTCGCCGAGGTCGCGCCCGACCGCCGCGCCTGGACCCCGCTCGTCTTCACCGCCCATAGCGTGCCGGTGCCGATGGCCGAGGCCTCTCCCTACGTGGCAGAGCTCAGCGCGGCGGCGGAGCGCGTGGCGGGTCGACTCCGGCACACGCGCTGGAGCCTCGCCTACCAGAGCCGGAGCGGGAGCCCGCGTGAGCCGTGGCTCGAGCCGGACATCGGCGAGGTGATCCGGAGCTTCGCCAGCGACGGCGAGCGCGACGTGGTCGTCGTGCCCGTCGGCTTCGTCTGCGATCACGTCGAGGTGCTCTACGACCTCGACGTCGAGGCGCGCGCGGCGGCCGAGGCGTGCGGGGTCCGGCTCCACCGGGCGCAGGCCGTGAACGATCATCCGAAGTTCATCGGGCTGCTCGCCGACTTGGTGAGGCGGGCGTGAGACGGCTGGTCGTCGTCGGGGGCGGCGTCAGCGGGCTGGCCGCCGCCCACCGCGCGTCGGAGCTGGCGAGGGAGCGCGGCGCGGCCGTCGAGACGACGCTCGTCGAGGCACGGCCGCGGCTTGGGGGCACGATCGCGACCGAGCACGTGGACGGCTTCCTGGTCGAGACCGGGCCCGACTCCTTCCTGTCGGAGAAGCCGTGGGCGCTGGCGCTCTGCCGGCGGCTCCACCTCGAGGACCGGCTCGTCAGGACCGACGACCGCTTCCGCCGGATCTTCGTGCTGTTCGGCGGCCGCCTCCATCCGCTCCCGGAAGGCTTCCAGCTCCTCGCCCCCACCCGCCTCGGGCCGTTCCTGCGCTCGCGGCTCCTCTCCTGGCGCGGCAAGCTCCGGATGGCGCTCGACCTCGTCCTGCCCCGCGGCGGCGGCGGCGACGAGAGCCTCGGCGACTTCGTGCGGCGCCGGCTCGGGCGGGAGGCGCTCGAGCGGATCGCCCAGCCCCTCGTCGCCGGCATCTACACGGCCGACCCCGACACCCTGAGCCTGGCCGCGACGATGCCCCGCTTTCTCGAGTTGGAGCAGCGCGAACGGAGCGTCACGCTCGCGCTCTGGCGCGCGGCGCGTCGCGCGGGCGGGGAGGCGGCCGGTACGAGCGGCGCGCGCTGGAGCCTGTTTGTCACCTTCCGAGACGGCATGGACGAGCTCGTGCGCGCCCTCGGTGACCGCCTGCCGTCCGGCTCGGTCCGGCTCAAGGAGCGGGTGAGCGGGCTCGAGCAGGCCGGCCGCGGCTGGCGCGTGGGCCTCGCCGACGGCGGCGGCATCGACACCGACGCGGTCGTGATCGCCTCCGAGCCGCACGAAGCGGCGCGGCTCCTCCGCCACGTTGACCCGGCGGTGGCCCGGCTCCTCGGCCAGATTCCGTGCGCGTCGTCGGCGACGGTCACGCTGGGATACCGGCGGAGCGACATCCCGCGCCCGCTCGACGCCTTCGGCTTCGTGGTGCCGCGGATCGAGCGGCGTCCGATCCTGGCGTGCACCTTCTCGAGCGTGAAGTATCCAGGGCGGGCGCCCGCCGGCTACGCCCTGCTGCGGGTCTTCTTGGGCGGCGCGCTCGACGCGGGCGTGCTCGAGGGCGCCGACGAGTCGCTCGCCGTGCTCGCGCGTGCCGAGCTCCAGCACGCGCTCGGGGTCACGGCGCCGCCCGTCCTGACCCGCGTCGGCCGACATCCGTCCGCGATGCCCCAGTACCTGGTCGGACATCTGAGCCGTGTCGACGCGATCGATCGGATGCTCACCGCCCACCCGGGGCTGGCGCTCGCGGGCGGCGCCTACCGCGGTGTCGGCATCGCCGACTGCGTCCGGTCGGGCGAGCAGGCCGTCGAGCGCGTGTTGCTCGACCCGCGCCCGTAATCGGGGAACCCGTGCTCCACACTCCTAGAAGAGGGCGGCCCCCGCGCCGCCGGAGAGGACACAGATGAAGGCGTTGAGCCTGGCTCTCTTAACCGCGGTGCTCACGAGCACGGCCGCACAGGCCGAGCCGCCGGTGACGGGCCCGCTCGTCGACAAGAAGGCCGTCACGCTCGAATTCGCCAAGAAGGTCGCCGAGGCCGCCGAGCAGAAAGCCGCCGAGAACGGCTGGCCGGTGGTGATCACCATCGTCGACGAGGGTGGCCACCTCGTCTATCTGGCCCGCCGCGACGGGACCCAGTACGGCAGCGTCGACGTCGCGATCCGCAAGGCGGGGACCGCGGCCGCGTTCAAGCGGCCGACGAAGGTCTTCGAGGACGCGGTGGCGAGCGGCCGCACGGCGTTGCTCGGGCTGCCGGGCGCCTTGCCGCTCGAGGGCGGGTTGCCGCTCTGGGTCGACGGCAAGGTCATCGGCGCCATCGGCGTCAGCGGGGTGACCGCCCAGCAGGACGGGATGGTCGCCAAGGCGGGGGCGGATGCGTGCGGATGCGCCTCCCACTGACCACGGGCGGTTGAGCGTGACCGGGGCGGCCGCGAGCGTGCCGCTCCGGCCGCGCGTCGCGCCCCGCACCCTCGTCGCCGCGGACGGCCGGTCGCCCCGGCACGATGGTCGCTCACGCAGAGTGAGATGTGACGCCTGAGCGCGCGTTTGTGCGCCCGCTCCGTTACCCTCAGCACCCGGCGCCGGGACCCGCGTCGGACCAAGGAGCCTGAGTATGCCGATCGTGAAGGCGGAAGATCTCGAGGAGCTGACGGGCCGGATCTTCGCCGCCCGCGGCGTCCCCCGCGAGGACGCGGCCTGGATCGCGACCTTGCTCGTGCGCGCCAACCTGCGCGGCCACGATTCGCACGGCGTGATCCGGATCGCCCAGTACGTGACGTCTATGGAGAAGGGCACGACGAAGCCGACGCCGACGATCCGCGTCCTCAACGAGACGCCGACGACGGCCGTCATCGACGGCGACCAGGGATTCGGCCAGGTCGTCGCCCGTCGCGGCATGGAGCTGGCGATCGAGAAGGCGCGCGCCCAGGGGCTCGCGGCCGTCGCGCTCGCCAACACGAACCACGTCGGCCGCCTCGCGGACTACGTCGAGCTGGCCGCCCGCCAGGGGATGATCGGGCTCATGTGGGTCAACGCGCCGCTGGCCCTCGGCGTGGCGCCGTGGGGTGGCGCCGCGCGCCGGCTCGCTACGAACCCCCACGCCGTCGGCGTCCCCGGGCGGAGCGGCGCGGCGATGCTGCTCGACTTCGCCACGAGCGTCGTCGCCGAGGGGAAGCTGCGCGTGAAGTTCAACCGCAAGGAGCAGGCTCCGCCCGGCTGGATGCTCGACGGCGAGGGGCACCCGTCGACCGATCCGCCGAAGTACTACGCCGAGCCGAGAGGCTCGCTGCTGCCGATGGGCGAGCATAAGGGCTACGGCCTCGCGCTCGCGGTGGAAGTCCTGGCCGGGATCCTCTCCGGCACTGGCGCCGCCTCCGCCAAGGTCGGGCCCGTCCGGAACGGGACGCTGATGGTCGTCATCGACGTCCGGCGCTTTCTGCCCCTCGAGGCGTTCTCCCGGCAGGTGGAGGACCTGTTCACCTGGGTCAAGTCGGCTCCGCTCGTCGAGAACTCGAAGGGAATCCTGATTCCGGGCGAGCCCGAGGCCCGCACGGAAGCCGACCGCCGCGCCAACGGCGTCTACATCGAGGACGAGACGTGGGCGCAGATCCAGGCGGCGGAGAAGGGATCCACCCGGCCGAGCCCATTCCAGGGGTGAGCCCGCTCGGCGGGGGCGCCCGCGCCGGCGCTACTCGACGCCGTACAGGCGGGCGGCGTTCGTGAAGGCGATGCGTCGCGCGACGTCGGGCGGCAGCTCGGCGAGCCAGGCGCGGACGCCGGCGAGATACTGCGGCAGCTCCGCCCATCGGGACGCGGTCCACGTGTCGGTGCCGACGCAGAAGTGGTCCGGGTAGCGCAGGAAGAGCGCGCGCCACCCCGTGTCGAGGGCGCCCTCCGGCGCGACGTCGGTCCGAAGCGCGAGCTCCACCCAGAGGGTCGGGTAGCGGTCGAGCATTGCCCCGACTTCCACCGGCCCCGCCGTCATCCCGGCGTGGGCCCAGAGTACCCGCACGCGCGGGTCGAGCGCGAACAACTCGCGGACGGCCCCGGCATCGGAGTGCGCGTGCATGACGAGGCCCTGCGCGACGGCGAGCGCGACCCAGCGGCCGAGCAACGGGGCCGCCGCGTGGCCGGCGCTCAGATGGAACTCGCCGATGCCCTTGTAGATGCCGCGGCGGAGACGCTCCTCGACGTAGACGAGCACGGCCGGATCCCGGTACCAGGAGCCCAGGTCGCGCGGAGTCCGATAGGGACGGAGTTCCGGCACGATGCGCCGGGGATCCTTCTCCCAGAGCCGCACTGTGCCGTCGTCGGGCGTGCTCGACACGAGCGCTCGCTTGACTCCCGCCGCGGCGAGGATCCCCAGCACCGCCTCGGGCGAGTAGACGGCCCAGTCCGGCTGGCTGTAATGGATGTGGGCGTCGAAGAGTGGGAGCTCGCCGGCGTCGCTCGGCAGCACCGTGCCGAGGACGATCCAGACCAGCACCGCCAGCCGTCGCATGGCGCGAGGATAGCAGCGCCGCCGGGGGGCTTCGAGTAGAATCGGCCTGGAGTTCGGGCCGCGCGGCCGCGGTGCGAACCGCAGCCGCGCGGCGAGCCGATGAATCCGGGGAGGCGCGAGGCGCCGCGAGCCGCCGCCGGGCGGGGCCCGCGCGAAGGTCGAGCTGAGCGGCGCCGGAAGAAAGCCGATGCTCCAGGTCGTCACGCTGAAGGAGATCGAGGCGATCTTCTCCGTCACCGACGCGATGGGCATCCACCGCGAGTCCCTGGTGATCCCGCTCGCGCCGGCCGCCTCCGGGCGTGTCCGGCGGACGCCCGCCGGGAAGCTCGAGATCACGGTGGACGCGGGGAAGCCGTTCGACGAGTGGCTCCGCGAGCTGCCCGCGCAAATCGAGGCCGCGGTCCGGACGTGAGCCCGCCTTGGCGGTGACCCCGCCCGGGCGGCACGCGCGGGAGGTCAGGAACGGCCTGCCGCGGCAGCTCGGCCTCCTCTCCCTGACCGCCGTCATCTTCTTCAACGTGAGCGGCGGGCCCTACGGCATCGAGGACACGGTCTCGACGTTCGGCCCCGGGCTCGCCCTTCTCCTCCTTGCCCTCACCCCGCTCGTCTGGAGCCTGCCCGTGGCGGTCGTGATGTCCGAGCTCGCGGCGGCCATCCCCGACGAGGGCGGCTACGTGACCTGGGTCCGGCGGGCTTTCGGGCCCTTCTGGAGCTTCCAGGTCGGCTGGTGGAGCTGGGTCGACAGCTTCGTGGACATCGCGGTCTACCCGGCGCTCTTCGTAGAGTACGCGCGTCTCTGGTGGCCGGGAATGGACGCCGTCCAGCGCTGGCTCCTGGCCCTCGGGTTCATCTGGGGGCTCACGGCCCTGAACGTGCTCGGCGTGAGGCTGACGGCTCGCGCCGCCGTCGTCTGCGCCGGGCTCAGCCTGGCGCCGGTGGCCCTCCTGACGCTGGTCGCGCTCCCGGCGTCCCGGAGCCAGCCGTGGCTGCCCTGGTTCGCGCCCGGTCGGGGCTGGGGAAACCTCGGCTTCGGGCTCGCCGTTGTCATGTGGAACTACTCCGGCTGGGACACGCCGACGACCGTCCTCGGCGAGACCCGCGGGCCCGAGCGGGCATTCCCGGCTGCCACCGGGCTCTCGCTCGCCGTCATCACGCTCGCCTACCTGCTGCCGATTGGTGCGGTCTTGGGGACGGGCGGCGACTGGTCGAGCTGGAGGGCGGGCGCGCTGCCGTCGATCGCCGCGGCCGTCGGCGGTCCCCTCCTCGGCCATCTCGTCGGCGTCGGTGCCGTGACGAGCACGGCGGGCCTGTTCCTCTCGCTCCTGCTCACGAACTCGCGACTGCCCTGGGTCCTCGCCCGCGACGGCCTGCTGGCGGCGGCGTTCGGCGCGGTGCACCGCCGCTTCGGCACGCCGTGGGTCGCGGTGATCGTCTCGGCGGCACTCTGCAGCGTCTTCGCCGTCCTTTCGTTCCGGGAGCTGGTCATCATCAACATGTGGCTCTACTCGCTGAGCCTGCTCGTCGAGCTCGCGGCCTTCCTCCGGCTCCGACGGCTCGAGCCGCGCCTGTCCCGCCCCTACCGGGTGCCGGGCGGGCGCGCGGGCGCCCTCGCGGCCACCCTGCCGCCCGCGGCGTGCGCCCTCCTGGCGATGGCGACGGCCGGGAGGCTCAACACGGTCGTCGGGCTCCTCGCCGCGCTCAGCGGCCCGATCGCGTGGGCGGCGTTCGCAGGTTCTCGTCGATGATCGTCGCCAGGCAGTCGAGCTGGCCGAGCGAGTAGACGTAGGTCTTCCAGTCGATCGCGACGCGGTCCTGCCGGCGGCCCGGAGGGGCCGCGGCGTGGACCTCGACGCTCACGTTCGGCCCCGGCCGGCCGCAGCCGCCCGCGCAGCCTTCCCGCACCGAGACGCGGCCCTCGAGCCCGCGCGCGGCGACGAGCGCGCGGAGCGCGGCGATGATGCCGACGGCGTCCACGCGCTCCGGCCGCCCGCCCCGGGTCAGGGGCAGCCGCACCACGCCTGGCTCCTGCGGGCAGACCGTGACGACGAGCAGGCGCTCAGGCACGGCGATCGTCGCGCAGCGTTCGGGCCAGGCGGGCGGCGGCGCGGACCGGCGGCTCGGCGGGCGCCGTCCAGCGCGCGGGCCCGAGCGCGCGCGTGACCTCGCGCCTGAGCCCCGCGCGGAACCACGCGTCGCGAACCAGGAGGCTTCCCGCCCAGCTCGCGCGGACGGGCGACCGGAGGCGGAGGTCCTGGGCCACCTCCCGCGCCAGGCGCGCCAAGTGGCGCTGCGCCTCGCGGACGATCCGCGCGGGCTCGCGATCGCCCCGGCGGGCGCGGGCGACGACGCGGGGCGCGAGCGCCGCGATGCGGGCGACGGGGGAGGGGCCCCGGGGGATCGTCCGAGCGGGCGCGAGGCCTCCGCCCGCGCTCGCCCTGAGCCACTCGCGGCCGATCCAGAACGCCGAGCCCTCGTCGCCAAGGAGCGGACCGAGCCCCCCCGCGCGGTTCCAGGAGCCGGTGGGCCGCCGGCCGATCACGATCGAGCCTGTCCCCGCGAGTACCAGTAGGCCGGCGCCACCGCCGAGCGCGCCCAGGTGAGCCGCCTGGGCGTCGGACATCGCGCGCACGCGCCGCGCCAGACCGCGGACGCTCCGCTCGAGCCCACGGCGCTCGGCGGCGGTCCAGATCCCGCGCGAGGCCACGACGAGAGCGCCGACCCGGGCCGGCGGGAGCCGCCACCGCCGCCACAGGCGGCGAAGGAGCGCGGGCAGCGCGGCGACCTCGACCGCGGGGAGCTCGGCGTGGTACGCGCGGCGGCCGCCCCGCCACGCTTCGACGCGGACGGTCGTCCCGCCGGCGTCGACGCCGATCGCGAGGAGCGAGCTTTTGGGGCGACGGGTCCGCAGCGTCGGGGTCTCCGTTGGTGGCCGTCGTGTCGCCAGGCCGACACTGTCATCGTTCAGACTGGCTCGTCTCACAACTATATCCCGGGTGCCAGGGGGACATCGCCCGCAATTTCATGGCCTTGCCAGTCGGAGACTCGGTGGCACAGAGAGTGCATGCGAACAGCCTGGAGTACTAGCGAAGCGCCTGGGAGGCCCGTGATGGAAAAGGCATTGGCGGCTTGGTTACTGGTCGCGGCCGCGACCGCGGGGACGACGACGCCGACGGAAGTCGTGCAGGCGACGGTCAACCGCGCGATCACGCTCGTGCAGGACGCGGACCTCGCCCGCCCCGTCAACGCCGACAAGCGCCGGAGCGAGCTGCGCCGGGTCGCCGAGGATCTCTTCGACTTCGGCGAGATGTCGCGGCGGGCGCTGGCACGGCACTGGGGCGAGTGCTCGTCGCAGGAGCGCGAGGAGTTCGTCCGGCTCTTCACCGATCTGCTCGAGCGGTCGTACCTGTCGAAGATCGAGAACTGGTCGGGCGAGAAGGTCCTCTTCGTCAGCGAGGCGATCGACGGCGACTACGCGGCCGTGCGGTCCAAGATCGTGACCGTGCGGAAGCAGGAGGTTCCGGTCGAGTACCGACTCTACCGGGCCGGGCAGCGGTGGCAGGTCTACGACGTGCTGTTCGAGGGCGTGAGCTTCATCGCGACCTACCGGAGCCAGTTCAACCGGATCATCCAGGCTTCCTCGTTCGCTGGTCTCATGGACAAGATGCGCGAGAAAGAGGTCGAGGTCGTCTCCGCCGACCACCACGCGGGCAAGTAGCCCCCGCGCGCCTTTCCGCCGGATCGGGCCGGTCCGCAGGCTAAGATAGGGACCGGCCCGATCCATGTCGAGTGCCTGGTTCGCGACCCGGCCGAGCCCGCTCACTTGACCCGACCACGCGGTGGTAGTCGGGTCCCGCGCCGTCCTCGTCGCCATCGCCCCTCGAATGACCCGCCCGACATGACTCCTTCCGTGCCGCATTACCTCGTGGGCGGCATGCCGGTTCCGCCTCGGCGCGGTCAGGATCGTCTCGGTCCCCGCCCTGGTCGCCATCGGTCACCCAGAGCGGCGCCGGCGACACCGCGAGCCTTGACGTCGGACGAGAGACCGTCGACGAGCCGCTCGATGGCCGCTGAGAACTCATTTCAACGGTCGGCCGGACCTCGATGGCGGCCAGGATGACTCAACGGCGCGGCGCCGCGATGTCACCCCGCGCCCCTCGATCTGTGGGGTAACCCTCCTCGCCATGGGCGCCGCGCCCGAACCTGGACGGCTTCCTCTCACTGGCGAACCTTTCCAGCGCCGCGAGGGTGCGCCACCCACTCCGCGGGCCATCGGGGGGCGAGCGGTCGATGGCGCGGGAGAGGGGGGATGAGGACGGACGGGCGGCTTCTGGTCGACGGATGTATCGTCCTCTTTTACTTCGTCGCCATTACGGCCGTCGGACTGTATATGGGACGGCGGGAGAAGACTCTCAACGACTTTGCGCTCGGCGGGCGGCGCGTGCCGTGGTGGGCCGTCATGGCCTCCATCATCGCCGCCGAAACGAGCGCGGCGACCTTCCTCGGCGCGCCTGGCGAGGGGTACACCAACAAGAGCTTCGCCTATGTGCAGCTCGTCCTCGGCCTCATCATCGGGCGATTCGTGGTCGGCAACGTCTTCCTCAAGCCCTACTACACGTTCAAGGTCTACACGGTCTACGACTACCTGGGCGTGCGCTTCGGACCATGGACCAAGGGCTTCGTCTCGGCCCTCTTTCTCTTCATGCGGACCCTGGCCTCGGGCACGCGGCTCTTCATCCCGTCGCTGGTGATGGTCGTGGCCTACCGCATGTTCGCAGCGGGCGGGCAGGTGCAATTCGGCCAGGAGGCCGTCACCACGGTCGGTCCCTATTTGACCGCGGTCGTCGCCCTCGCGATCGTCACCTGCCTGTATACGGCGGTCGGCGGCATCAAGGCCGTCATCTGGACGGATGTGATTCAGGCGTGCCTGATGTTCGGCGGCGCCCTGATTGCCATCGGCACCCTGCTCAGTCATCTCGGCGGACTCGGGGAGGTCGTCCGGGCCGTTCCGCAATTGACCACGCACGAGGGGTACTTCCTCCACGGCTTCGAATCGAGCGTCGTCGCGAAGTGGAAGGAGAGCCACCGTCTGGCGGTGATGGGTCCGTGGGACTACGTCAAGCTGATCTTGGCGAGCGATTACACCCTCTTCTCCGCGCTCATCGGGGCGACGCTGGGCAACATGGCTGCCTTCGGCACCGACCAGGACATGGTCCAGCGGATGCTGACGGCCGAGACCCACCAGCGGGCGCGCCGCAGCCTGATTACCGCCGCCTTCATGGATCTGCCGATCGCGTCCGCCTTCGTCTTCATCGGAATCCTGCTCTTCGCCTACTACCAGAAGGATCCCACCTACCGGCCCCGGGCCACCGCGGACGTCTTCGGCTCGTACATCCTCAACGTCATGCCCGTGGGCATCCGCGGTCTCGTGCTGGCCGGCATCTTCGCCACCGCTATGGGCTCCTTCTCCGCGGCGCTCAACGCCCTCGCCACCGGCGCGACGAACGACTGGTACATCCGCTGGGTTCGCGCCAAGAGCGAGGCGCACTACGTCCGGGCCGCGCGCTGGTTCACGGTCCTCTTCGCCCTGCTCATGATCGGCATCGCCACCGGGTTCGCCTATGCCAAGGTGACGAATCCGGGGCTGAGGATCATTCCGGTCGTGCTCGGGATCGCCGGGTTCATTCTGGGTCCGATGCTCGGGGTCTTCCTCATCGGCCTGCTTACCAAGGGGCGCGGTTCCGACGCGGGGAACGTGCTCGCCCTCGCGGCCGGGCTCCTCGCGACGGTCGTCGTCGGCCAGCTGAACATCACCGTCCTGAACACGGTGGCACCCGTGTTCGGCATCCACCGGACGTTCCAGCAGCCCGCCGGGATTCCCGATGTTTCGTTCACCTGGTGGCCCATGATCGGCGCGCTCGTCGTCTTTTGTGTCGGCGTCCTGTTCCGCACCCCGCGGCGGGTGCTGGAATCGGCCGTCCGCCACGCCGAGGCGGCTCAGACCGCCGCGGACGTCCCGCTCGCCCTGCGTGACACGGCCGGTGCCAGAGAGGGTGTCGGCGCCCTCGGCCGAGGAGGAGGCGCCTGACTCTGCGAGTGGCGGCGCCGGCGAGGCCGATCCGGATGGTCCGGGCTCGCGCGTGGGACCGTCGGGAGGTCGCGCCCGCTCAGCCCGCGAGCCCGACGAGGAGCCGCGCGATGACGGCGTCGAGCTGGCAGCGGCGGAAGCCGAAGGCGGTCAGGCCGAGGACGCCCGGGGGGAGCAGGGTGGCGTCGTAGGGGTCCCGCAGCAGCACGACCGCGCAGGCGCCCGACCGGGCGGCGACCGCGTCGAGGAGCCGGCGGTTCGACGGGTAGAGGTGGGCGTCGAAGAGGAACAGGATTGCCGCGTCCACCCGTCCGGCGATCGCCGCCGCGGCGGCGATCTCGTCCGCGGTCGGCTCGATGCCGACCACGAGCGTCTCGGGCTCGACGCCGAGCGGCGCGAAGGCGGACTTCACGTACCCGGCCTCGTCCTGCAGGGCGCGCTCGATCGTGATGCGCGGCGCGAGCTCCGAGAAGCGGGGGAAGACGACGGCCACGGCGCCGTTGAGCCGGCGAACGACGTCCGGCGCGGGCGGCGTCACCAGCGTCACCGCCCGGGTGGCCAGCGCCCGCGCGAGCGGCTCGCCGTCGCGCTCGGCCCGGGGCGGCGCGCCGCCGAAGCGGTCGGCGCGCGCCTCCCGGAGTCGCCGGACCCGTGCCGCGCTCTCCTCGAGCGACCGGAGCGGTAGCGCCCCGCCCCCGTAGGCGTCGAGCAGCGCGCGGTGGGCCGCGCGCTGGGCGGCCTCGGTGTGGCAGACGAGGAGGAGGTCGTGGCCGGCCGCGGCCGTCCGCACCGTGGCCTCGCCGATCCCGGACGTCTCCGCGATGGCCCCCATCTCGAGGTCGTCGGAGACGATGACGCCCCGGAAGCCGACCTCCCCGCGCAGGTACTCCTCCACGATCCGGCGCGAAAACGTCGCCGGCACCCCGGAGGGGTCGAGGCCGGGGTAGCGCGGGTGCGACGTCATCACGCAGTCCACACCCGCCCCGATCGCCGCGAGGAAGGGGGGGAGGTGCGTCGCGCGCATCTCGGCCCATGTCGACTCGATGGTCGGCAGACGCAGGTGCGCGTCGAGCGGGGAGTGCCCCTTGCCGGGGAAGTGCTTGGCGCAGGCCGAGAGCCCCGCCGCCTGCATCGACCGGATCCGGGCGACCCCGTAGCCCACCACGACCTCGGGGTCCTTGCCGTAGGCGCGGATGCCGATGTTCGGGCTGTAGCGATCGGTGAGGACGTCGAGCACCGGGCCCAGGTTCAGGTCGATCCCGAGCCGCCGGAGCTCCTGCGCCTCGATCCGCCCCTGGGAGGACGCCAGGCGCGGATCGCCGGCGGCGGCCACGGCCAGGTTGTCGGGAAAGATCGTGACGCCCTCGCCCAGCATGATCACGCGGCCGCCCTCATGGTCGGTCGCGACGAGGAGTCGACGCCCCAAGCGCGTCTCGAGCGTCGTCAGGAGCGTGACGAGCTGAGCCGGCGACTCGAAGTTTCGGCGGTAGAGGATCAGCCCGCCGGCGCGGGTGTCGCCGAACAGGCGGACGTCCTCGTCCCGCACGGTGGGGCCGGGGAGTCCGATCATGAGCCGCTCGCCGACGAGATCCTCGATCGTCACGGGCCCGCCCTCAGTCGTAGATCATGAAGGCGCGCCGGCGCCGGGTGTAGAGGGGGAGCGCCGTGCGCCAGGTGGCCTCGATGACCGGGAGATCCGTGCCGCCCTCGATCTGCGTCCGGATCCGGTCGGTCCCGAAGAGGATGTCGATCGGGAGCCGCTGGTGCTCGAACTCGTACGGCGGCTCCTTCCACCGAAACTCGGCCGGCGCCAGGCGGCGGGCGACCGAGATCGCGGCGACGCCGGTGCGGAACGGTCTGAACCGGCGCCGGTCGGTCACGTGGATCTGAACGCCCCCGCAGACCTCGCCGGCCCACTTGTGGAAGGTCGGGACGAAGCGGGCGGGCCGGAAGCGCACGCCCGGCAGGCTCATCGCGTCGAGCGCCTCGGCGTAGCGATGGCCGTCCAGGTACGGCGCGCCGACCCACTCGAACGGCCGCGTCGTGCCACGGCCCTCCGAGAGATTCGTGCCCTCGATCAGGCAGCCGCCGGGATAGACGCGCGCGGTGTCGGGCGTCGGCATGTTCGGCGACGGCGGAACCCAGGGCAGTCCGGTGTCCTCCCACAGCATCGCGCGCCGCCAGCCCCGCATGCGGGCGACGGTCAGGTCGCAGCGGATGCCCTCTTCGAGGACGAAGCGACGCGCGAGCTCGCCGATCGTTAGGCCGTGGCGGGCGGGCAGCGGGTAGAGCCCGACGAACGACGCGAACGCCGGGTCGGGCAGGTTGCCCTCGACGCGGTCGCCGCCGAGCGGATTGGGACGATCGAGCACGATCACGCGGACGCCCGCCCGCGCGCACTCCCGCATGGCCAGCGCCAGCGTCCACACGAAGGTGTAGTAGCGGGCCCCGATGTCCTGGAGGTCGACGACGAGGGCGTCGAGCCCGGCCAGTGTCTCCGGCGTCGGCGCGCGCCGCTCGCCGTACAGGCTCCAGACCTCGAGGCCCGTGACCTGATCGCGGGTGCTCGCGACCGGCGCGTGATCTTGGGCGGCGCCCCAGAGCCCGTGCTCGGGCGCGAAGAGCCGCGCGAGCCGCACCCCGCGGAGGTCGTTGAGGAGCTGGGCCACGTGGGCCAAATCGCGCGTGACCGACGCCTGGTGGGCGAGCAGGCCGAGGCGCCGCCCGCGCAGCCACGGCAGGTGGCGGTCCAGCAGGACCTCGAGGCCCGACTCAACGCGCATGCGATCGCATGGTAAATAGTAATATGGCGCGGCCATGCGCGAGCCAATTGGCTACGACCGGCTGCCGACCGAGCGCGCGAATCGCGCGAGCCGCGCCCTCGACCGGCTCTCGCCGCTCGAGATCGCCGTGCTCATGAACCGGGAGGATCGCCGAGCGGTCGCCGCGGTCGGGCGTGTGACGCGCGCGACCGCCGCCGCCGTCGGGCTGATCGTCGGCGCGCTCCGCCGGGGCGGGCGCCTCATCTTCGTGGGCGCGGGGACGAGCGGCCGGCTCGGCGTCCTCGAGGCCGCCGAGTGCCCGCCGACCTTCAACACGCCGCCCGGCTTGGTCCAGGCCGTGATCGCCGGCGGGCGCGCGTCGGTCTTCCGCTCCCGCGAGGGCGCCGAGGACGACGCGCGGGACGCGATCCGGCGGCTTCGGGCCCGGGCGCGCCCGGGTGACGTGGTCGTCGGGGTCTCGGCGAGCGGCGTGACGCCCTTCGTGCGCGCGGCGCTCCGCGAGGCGCGGGCGCGCGGCTGCCGCACGGTTCTCGTGTCCTGCCACCCGTCCCGATCGCTCCGCGGCCTCGCCGACGTGCTCGTCGCTCCCGCGCCGGGCCCAGAGGTGCTCGCGGGCTCGACGCGGCTCAAGGCGGGGACGGCGACCAAGCTCGTCCTCAACACGCTCACGACCGCGAGCATGGCGCGGCTCGGAAAGGTCTACGGCAACCGGATGGTCGACCTGCAGCCGCGCTCCCGAAAGCTCCGCGAGCGCGCGGTGCGCCTGGTGGCCGAGATCGCCGGCGTCTCGCGCCCCCGGGCCGTGCGGGCGCTCGCGGCGGCCGGCGGCCGCGCGCGTCTCGCGATCGTGATGGCCCGCCACGCGGTCGACCGTCGCGCGGGGCAGCGGCTCCTCCACCGCTCGGGCGGCGACCTCCGCGCCGCCCTCGCCCGGAGCCCGACCCGCGCCGACGAGCGCCGGCCGCGAGCGTTCTAGGCGTGCGACGGGCCGGCGGAGTCCTCGAAGCGCACGGGGGTCTTGCCGCGCAGGAAGTCGAAGTCGACCCCCTCGTTGGCCTGGAGCACGTGGTCGAGGAAGAGCTTGCCGTAGCCACGCGTATAGTGCGGCGGGCGCGGCGTCCAGGCCGCGCGTCGCCGCGCCAGCTCCTCGTCCCTCACCCGGAGCGTGAGCGTCCGCCGCGGCACGTCGAGCTCGATCTCGTCGCCGTTCTGGACGAGCGCGAGCGGGCCGCCGACGGCCGCCTCCGGCGCCACGTGGAGGACGACGGTGCCATAGGAGGTGCCGCTCATGCGCGCGTCGGAGATGCGCACCAGGTCCTTGACGCCCTTCCGCAGGAGCTTGGCCGGGATGGGCGCGGCGCCCCACTCGGGCATTCCGGGCGCCCCCTTGGGACCGACCCGCTTCAGGACGAGCACGCTCGTCTCGTCCACGGCCAGGCTCGGGTCGTCGATGCGGGCGTGGAGGTCCGCGTGGTCCTCGAAGACCACCGCCCGCCCGCGGTGCGTGAGGAGGTGCGCCGACGCCGCCGACTGCTTGAGCACCGCGCCATCCGGGCAGAGGTTGCCCTTCAGGATCACGGTGCCGCCCTCGCCCGCGATCGGCAGGTCGAGCGGGCGGATCACGTCCTCGTTGTAGCAGGCGGCGCCCCGGACCTGCTCGGCGATCGTCTTCCCCGACACCGTGAGCGCGTCCCCGTGGAGGAGCGGCAGGAGATTCTTCATCACGGCGGGGATGCCGCCCGCATAGAAGAAGTCCTCCATCAAGTACTTCCCGGAGGGGCTCACGTTGAGGATGAAGGGGGTCGTCCGCGACAGCTCGTCGAAGCGCGAGAGCGGGAGCGGGACACCCGCCCGCCCGGCGATGGCCACGAGGTGGATGATCGCGTTCGTGCTGCCGGCGATCGCCATGTCCACGCGGATCGCGTTGTCGAAGGCCGCGGGCGTGAGGACCTGGGACGGCTTGGGCCCGCCGGCCAGCGCCATCTCGACGGCCCGCCGGCCGGACATCTCGGCGAGCGCGTAGCGCCGGGCGTCCACGGCGGGAATGGCGGCGTTGCCGGTGAGCGTCATCCCGAGCGCCTCCGCCATCGAGGCCATCGTGGAGGCCGTGCCCATGACCATGCAGTGCCCGTTCGAGCGGGACATGCACGCCTCGGCCTCGCAGAACTCCTCCTCGGTGAGTCGCTCGGCGCGGCGCTCGGCCCAGAGCCGCCAGAGGTCGGTGCCGGAGCCGAGCTCCTGCTCGCGCCACTTGCCCTTCAGCATCGGCCCGCCCGTGACCATGACCGCCGGGACGTCGGCGGAGGCGGCGCCCATCAACATCGCCGGGGTCGTCTTGTCGCAGCCCGAGAGCAGGACGACGGCGTCGAGGGGATAGGCGCGGATACACTCCTCCACGTCCATCGCCATCAGGTTGCGGAAGAGCATCGCCGTCGGCTTCATCAGCACTTCGCCGAGCGAGACGGTCGGAAACTCGAGCGGGAAACCGCCCGCGCTCCACACGCCGCGCTTGACCGCCTCGGCCACTTGCCGCAGATGCGCGTTGCAGGTGGTGAGCTCGGACCAGGAGTTGGCGATGCCGATGGTGGGCCGGCCGTCGAAGACGGCCTCCGAGAAGCCTTCGCTCTTCGTCCACGAGCGGTGGGCGAAACCGTCGAGATCCTTCCGGCCGAACCAGTTGCGGCTGCGAAGCTGCTGTGCTGTCATTGGAGCCTCCTGGCTGGGAGGAACCATACCACGAAGCCGGGGTCGTGCCGTCGGCGGCGCCCGGGCCGCGACGCCCGGCACCGCGTCGCCGGCGTGTGGCGAGGCGGCCGACGGATTGCCGGCTTCGCGCGCCCGGGTGAGCTAGGCTAGGAGGAGATATGCGGCTCCGAGGCAAGGTGGCGGTCGTGACCGGCGGCGGCAGCGGCATCGGGCGCGGCATCGTGCTCGCGATGGCGCGGGAGGGCGCCGACCTCGCGATCCCCGACATCCAGGTCGTGAACGCCGAGAAGGTGGCCCAGGAAGTCCAGGCGCTCGGCCGGAAGGCGTTCGCCCTCAAGACCGACGTCACCAGCGCGACCGACGTGAAGGCGATGATCGACCGCACGCGGGAGACGCTCGGCCGGATCGACATCGTCGTCAACAACGCCGGAATCGCCGCGCCGCCCGGCATGCCGTTCACGAACAACACCGAGGAGGACTGGGACCGGGTCTACGCGGTCAACGTGAAGTCGGTCTTCCTCGTCTCCAAGGCCATCGCCCCGCACTTCATCGAGCGCAAGGGCGGACGCATCATCAACATCGCCTCGATCGCCGGCCCGATCGCGGCGTTGACCATGCCGCCCTACTCGGTGTCGAAGATGAGCGTGATCGTGTTCACGCGGATCGTGGCCAAGGAGCTGGCGCCGCACGGCGTGACCGTCAACGCGATCTGCCCGGGCGTGCTGTGGACGTCGTTCTGGGAGGGGCTCGCCGCGCACCTGGCGAAGACGAACCCCGCCTTCGCGGGCATGACGGCGCGGCAGGTCTTCGACAAGCGCGTGACCGACCTCGTGCCCCTGCGGCGGGAGCAGCACCCCGAGGATATCGGCTGGGCGGCCGTGTTTCTCGCCTCCGAGGAGGCGCGCAACATCACCGGGCAGGCGCTCAACGTCGACGGTGGCGTCGTCATGCACTGACCGGGCCGCATGGACTTCGACTTCGCCGACCGCGAGGAGGCGTTCCGCAAGCAGGTCCGGGCCTGGCTCGAGGCCAACGTGCCCGGCGCGCTCCGCGGCCGGAGCTTCGCCGCCACGCGGGCCGACCGCGCCGCGGTGGAGCGCCTGCGCGCCTGGCAGAAGCGGATGTGGGAGGCGGGGTTCGTCGGCATGGACTGGCCCCCCGAGTTCGGCGGGCGGGGCGCGTCGGTCCTCGAGCAGCTCATCCTCTACGAGGAGATGGCGCGCGCCGAGGCGCCGCAGTTCGTCAACCGCGGCGGGCTGTCGATGCTCGGGCCGACCTTGATGGCCTACGGGACGCCCGCGCAGCAGCGGCGCTTCCTGCCCCCAATCCTGACGGCGGACGAGATCTGGTGTCAGGGGTTCTCCGAGCCGAACGCCGGGTCCGACCTCGCGAATCTTCAGACCCGGGCCGAGCTCGCCGGCGACCACTTCGTCGTCAACGGCCAGAAGGTCTGGACGAGCATGGCCCACGTCGCGGACTGGTGCTTCGCGCTCGTCCGCACGGACCGTGGGGCGCCCCGGCACAAAGGCATCACCTTCCTCCTCCTCGACATGGCCAGCCCGGGGATCACGGTACGCCCGCTCCGCCAGCTGACCGGCGAGGCGGAGTTCAACGAGGTCTTCTTCGAGAACGTGCGCGTTCCGGTGGCGAACGTCGTCGGGCGCGTCAACGAGGGCTGGGGCGTCGCCATCACCACGCTCGCCTACGAGCGAGACCTGCTGACCTTCATCCGGCACGTCAGCCTGCGCAACGCGTTGCAGCGCCTGATCGCGCTCGCCCGCCGGACGGGCCGTGCCGCCGACCCCGTGATCCGGCAGGAGATCGCCGGCCTCGCGATCGGCGAGCAGTGCCTCCGGCTCAACGGCTATCGCAGCCTGACGAAGATCCTCCGCGGCGGTGCCCCCGGGCCCGAGGGCTCGACGGCCAAGCTCTTTTGGAGCCAGCTCGACCAGGCGCTGGCCGAGGTCGCGACCCGGATCCTCGGCCCGCACTCCCAGCTCCTGGAGGGCACGGAGCGGGCGCCCGACGGCGGTCAGTGGGCCTTCTACGAGCTCCTGGCGCAGGCGAGCGGGATCCGCGCCGGCACCTCGGAGATCCTCCGCAACATTTTGGGCGAGCGCGTGCTCGGCCTGCCCAAGGACTGACGGTCCGCCACCGCCCCGACCCGCCAGAGGACTGAGCCATGAGCCAGGACCTGCTCTACGAGGTGAAGGACCGCGTGGCGACGATCACGCTGAACCGGCCGGACAAGCTGAACGCGTTCACGCGGCCGATGATCGAGGCGTGGGCGCGGGCGCTCGCCGATGCCCAGCAGGACGACCACGTCAACGTCGTCGTGGTGACGGGCGCCGGCCGCGCCTTCTGCGCCGGCGGCGACGTCGCCCGCATGGGCGAGGGGGCACCCGCGCCGCTCGATCACAAGAACGAGCTCTGGGAGCACATCCACCGGATCCCCCGGACGCTCGAGGCGATGGACAAGCCGGTGATCGCCATGGTGAATGGCGTCGCCGTCGGCGCCGGCATGGGCATGTGCCTCATGTGCGACCTCCGCATCGCCTCCGACGAGGCGCGCTTCTCGACCGGGTACGTCAAGGTCGGGCTGGTGCCCGGCGACGGCGACACGTACTTCCTGCCGCGGCTCATCGGCACCGCCCGCGCGCTCGAGCTCTTGTGGACGTCGGACTTCGTCGACGCCATCCACGCCGAGCGCCTCGGCATCGTGAACCACGTCGTTCCCGCCTCGGAGCTGTCCGACTACACCTACGGCCTGGCCGCTCGGCTCGCGGACGGACCGCAGGTGCCGATCCGCATGATCAAGCGGCTCGTCTATCAGAGCCTCACGCTCGACCTCCGCACCCATCTCGACCTCGTCTCCTCGCACATGGCGATCGTGCGCGAGACGGTGGATCATGCCGAGGGGGTGCGCGCCTTCAAGGAAAAGCGGGTGCCGAGGTTCCGCGGCCGCTGACGGAGTCGGGCCCGATGGTGGCCGACGTGCTGGTCGTCGAGGACGAGGCCGACATCCGGCGGCTCATCCGTCTCCACCTCGAGCGCGACGGATTCCACTGCCGGACCGCCGGAAGCGGAACGGAGGCGCTGCGCGAGCTCGCCGCGGTCGTGCCCGATCTGGTGGTGCTCGACCTGATGCTGCCCGAGCTCGACGGGCTCGAGCTCTGCCGTCGGATCCGCGGCGACCCGCGCTCGGCGGCGGTGCCGATCATCATGCTGACGGCCAAGGCGGACGAGGTCGACCGCGTGGTCGGCCTCGAGCTCGGGGCCGACGACTACATGGCCAAGCCGTTCTCGCCGAAGGAGCTGGTCGCCCGCGTCCGGGCCGTCCTGCGGCGGTCGCAGCAGCGCGAGGCGCCGCGCGTCCTCCGCGCGGGCGGGATCACCCTCGACCCGTTCCGACATCTGGTCCAGGTCGACGGGCGGCCGGTCACGCTGACGCCGAAGGAGTTCGATCTCCTCCAGGCGCTCCTCGACGCCGCCGGGCGCGTGCTCTCGCGCGAGCACCTGCTGAACCGGATCTGGGGCTACGCGCGCGCCGACGAGATCGAGTCCCGCACCGTGGACGTTCACATCCGGCGGCTTCGGGTGAAGCTCGGCGCCGCCGGCGGGCGGATCGCGACCCTCAAGGGCGTCGGCTACCGCCTCGAGGCCGAGTGATCCGCGGGCTGATCCGCGCGTTCCAGCGCAGCATCGCGGCGAAGCTCGCGCTGACGCTGGTCGGGTTCGTCGCCGTCTGCCTGTTGGTCGCGAGCGTCTACCTGAACCGGGCGCTCGAGCGGCTCGCCCTCGAGTCGGTCGAGGCGCGTCTCACCACGGCCGCGCGGCTCCTCCACGACGAGGCCCGGGACCTGATCCAAAACCGGGCGACGCCCCGCACGGTCTACGCGTTCACGCTGCGGGCGGCGGGGCAATCGGACCTTCGCGTCACCGTCATCGGGGCCGACGGAACCGTGCTCGGCGATTCCCGGGTCCCGCCCGCCGAGCTGCGGCGGGTCGAGAACCACGCGGAGCGGCCGGAGGTCCGCGCGGCCCTCGCCGGGCGCGTGGGCCACGGGCTCCGGACCAGCGTGACGGTCGGCGCGCCCCTGTTCTACGCCGCGGTGCCGGTCCGCGACGGTGACCGCGTCGTCGGCGTCCTGCGGATGGCGGTTCCGCTCTCCGTGGTCACGTCGTCCCATGCCGAGCTCCACCAGGTCTTGCTGCTCGGCGGTCTCGTCGCCCTGCTCGCCGCCCTCGGGATCGCGATGTTCGTGGCGGGGCGGCTCACGCGGCCGGTGGTGGAGATGGAGTCCGTCGCGCGGCGGATGAGTGAGGGCGATTTCGCGGTGCATGCGCCGGTGCGCTCGCCCGACGAGATCGGGGTCCTCGGGCGCGCGCTGAACGGACTCGCCGCCCGCCTGCGCGAGAAGGTGCGGGACCTCGAGGAGGAGCAGGCCAAGGCCCGGGCCATTCTCGAGAGCATGGTCGAGGGCGTCGTCGCCGTCGACGGACACGATCACATCGTCGTGATGAACGAGGGCGCGCGGACCATCTTCGCCCTCGGCGCGGCGCGGGCCGAGGGCAAGTCGTTCCTCGAGGTGATCCGCAACGTCGACCTCTACCGGATCTTCCGCGAGAGCCGGGTGGGGACGCCCGCCGCGGTCGTCGGGCGGCAGTTGCGTCTCTCGACGCCCGTCGAGCGGGTGCTGGAGGTGCACGCGGCGCCGCTCCGACTGGCCGGCGACGAGGTCGGCGCCGTGATGGTCCTCCACGACGTCACCGAGCTCCGCCGGCTCGAGCAAGTCCGGACGGAGTTCGTGGCCAACGTCTCGCACGAGCTCCGAACGCCGCTGACCGCGATCCACGGCTACCTCGAGACGCTGCTCGGCGGCGCCCTGGAGGAGCCCGAGCACGCGCGCAAGTTCCTCGAGATCGCCTTCCGGCACACCGAGCGCCTCGGCCGGCTCGTCAGCGACCTCACCGACCTGTCCAACATCGAGCTCGGCAAGGTCTCGCTCCGGCTCGAAGCAACGCCGCTCGACGAGGTGGTCGACTCCGTGCTCACTATGATCCGCCCCCGCGCGGCCGGCGGGGAGGTGGCGCTCTCCGTCGATCTCCCCGCAGACCTTCCCCCGGTCCGGGCCGACCGCGACCGGCTCGCCCAGATCCTCATCAACCTCGTCGACAACGGCGTCAAATACACGCCGGCCGGCGGCCGAGTCGCGGTGAGTGCGCGCCGCGTCGGGCCCGCGCTGGTCGAGGTCGGGGTGACGGATACCGGGGTCGGCATCCCGCCGGCCGACCTGCCCCGCGTCACCGAGCGCTTCTACCGGGTCGACCGCGCCCGCTCCCGTGAGCTCGGCGGGACCGGCCTCGGGCTGGCGATCGTGAAGCACCTCGTCCTCGCCCACGGCGGCGAGCTCGCGATCGAGAGCCAGCCGGGCCGAGGGACGGTCGTACGCTTCAGCCTCCCCGCTGCGCGGCCGCTCGGTTAACGAGATTTCATCGCCGCGTCGCGCCGTCGTCATGCCCGGCTGGTAGCGTCCCCCTGAGAAACGGGGACGACGAGATGCTGGATGGCGAGGAGTTCGAGCACCATCGCTGGCGCGTCGGAGTGCTCGCCCACGTCGGCCGCCGGCGCGACCTGGTCGAGTTCCTGCGGGGCAATCGGGCGCGCGTCGCCGGCTGGAGCCTCGTGGCCACCGAGGAGACCGCCGCGGTGCTCCGGGCCGAGGCGGGTCTCAAGACCGCCGCGGTTCTCCCCGACGCCGGGCCGGAGGATCGGCAACTCCGAGAGCGCCTCGTCGCGGGCGAGATCGACGCCCTGATCGTCCTTCTCGCTCCGCCCCTGCGGCCCGGCGGGGGCCCGGACGTCATGCCGCTTCTCCACGCCGCCGACATCCACAATATTCCGGTGGCGACGAACCTGGCGACTGCGTACTGTCTCGTCATGGGCCTCGCGCCGACGGACGCCGCCGCGTGCGCGAGGGGATAGGCGACCGCCCGAGCCGTCTCGAGGAATCGGACCCGTCGTCGCGGGGTGCCCGCGCGCGCGAGACCCGACGGCTCGGCCCCGCCGGGGAATCCCTGACGACGCCGAAGACTCCAGGACATCCTCCCGACGGCGTCGCCCGCCCGGCCGCGGTCCGGCGGCGCGTCGCCCCGATCGACCGAGTCCCGGCCGCGCCGCCGACGCCCGACGAGGCGTTCGAGCGACCGCCGGTCGGCCGAGCCTGGCGGCTGACGGTCGAGCAGCGACTCGCCGTCGTCCGATACGCCGAGTCTTTCGGAATCAAGCCTGCGAGCGCGCGCTTCGGCCTCGACCGGAACACGGTGCGCGCGTGGCGCGCGCGCTGGCGGGCCGAGGGGCTCGGCGGCCTCGTGCCCCGCTACCCGCGGCGGCCCCGCCCGACTCCGGGCGGTTAGACCAACCCTCTTCTCCACTTCTCCACCGACTTTGGGCGGTTTCGGGGGCCGGCCCCAGGGCGCCCGTGTTTCCGGACCCTTGGCAGTCTCTTTTGTCGACGACGTGACGCGTGGGGGTCGGACCTGCCGCGGCCGGTCCACCGATGCGCAATATTTATGGTGTCGTAATCTCCCGGCAACAATATCTTGGATAAGATGTGCGCGATGATGACCGCCAAAGGGGAAGAGGCGCTGCGCCGCCGGGATCTTACGGCTGTGGAGGACGGTGGATGGTCTCCACGAGGAGGGTGACGGTTGAAGCGCATTGATACGCACACGCACCCCAAGATCTCCAAGCACCTGACCTTCAATCCCGACTCGGTGACCCGCATGGCGCGTATGGCCCGGCGCCTCGGCCTCGACGGCATCGCCCTCACCGAGCACTTCCACGGCGTCGGCTACTGGACGATCTACGATTGGCTCCTCGACCGCTACCCGTCCGAAGGCGGCGTCTTCTGGGAGGAGGGGCTCGCCCTCATCCCCGGCGCGGAGGTCAACATCCGGCAGGGCGCTCACGTGATCGTCCTCGGCGAGATCAGCGAGTTGCGGCGGCTCGACCACGCGTTCGCGGTGCCGCTGTCCGAAGGCTACGAGCCGTACTTCCGCGAGTTTCTCGACGTCACCGAGGATTTCGACGTCGCGCGCATCGGCGCGCACATGTTCCGGCGCTGTAAGGAGCTCCTGAAGTTCCCGGCCGCCGACCTGCGGCGGCTCCACGCGCTCGAGATCAACGGCAAGGATTTCGGCACCGAGACGATGCTCCTCGTGCAGGCGCGCGCGCTCGGCCTTCCCGTCGTCGGCGGCAGCGACGCCCACCACTGGCTCCAGGTCGGCGTGCGTCACAGCTGCCTGCACACGGACGAGCTCGGGATTCAGGCAGTAATCAAGACCGTGAAAGAGGGCTTGACGGGCTACGGAACCTCCCCATACACTCCGCTGCGGGTGAAGACGGCCAAGACCGTGAAGAGCGCCACCAAATTGTTACGTAAATGTTACGGCGCTTACCCGCAGGCCAAGCCCCGGCTTCGCTCCGTCGTCGTCTCGTCCTGACCTCGCTCCCCTCCGGAGGGGCGACTCACGACGGGCGCCGCTGTGTGACGGCGCGCCGACCGGGGGCCGGAGGGGGAGAGGTTGAGTGCCACGATACCCGCCAAGTTCCGCGGGCGCGCTCGCCGTGACGCGGCGGCCTTCTACCTCTCTCAGCTCGCCAAGGGCGTCCTGGCCGGCGAGGTCTCCGTCGGATCGGGCGAGCAGCAGACGGCCATCGCCACGTCCGAGTTTGTGCTGCTCGAGATCGAGGTGAAGCAGAAGAAGCGCGCCACGTCCGTCGCGATCAAGCTTCGATGGCCCCAACGACCACTCATCCGCGTCGCAACCTCAGGAGGAGTTAGGAATGGCTAGCGGTCACGAGTTCGAATTCGAGGGCGCGGCGACGCCGGCCGAGGCGGCGGACGCTCTCACCCGCATCGCAGACGGTATTCGCGCGCGGTCCCTCTCCCTCTCGATGGGCGACGAGGAGATCACGGTCTTCCCGGACAACGACCTGTCATTGGAGATCGAGGCGAGCGAGAAGAAGGGCAAGGCGAAGATCGAGATCGCGATCGCTTGGAAGCACGGTGGACGGGACGCCGAGGACGACGAATAATCTGGAGGAATAGGCATGGGAAAGGACCAGTTCGAGTTCGCGCGCATCGCGTCGCCGGAGGAGATCGTCGACTACCTGACGTCCCTCGCGGTCGGGCTCAAGCGCGGCGAGGTGACTCTCGAGTCGGGCGAGCGGACGCTGCACCTGACGCCGCCGGCCGAGCTGAAGCTTGATCTCAAGGTCGTGCAGAAGGAGCACAAGGGGAAGCTGAAGCTCCAGCTCGGGTGGAAGCGCCAAGCCTCCACGAGGCTCGCCGAGTTGAGGGTGCAGGCCCCGCCGCGCTCGGACCGGCACTGAGCCCGTCCTCGGCTCCACGGACGCCTCGAGACCCGGATCCGACCGGTGAAGACCGCCTTGCTCGAAGACCTGGGCCAGGACTTGGCGATGATGGCGCGCCTCGTCCAGTCGCAGCTCAGCGGAGCGACGACTGCCTTCTTCCGGCGCGACCCCTCCCTCGCCGGAACGGTCATCGAAAAGGACGACCAGGTCGACAACCTCCTCACCTTCATCGAAGAGCAATGCTTCGAGCGCATCGCCGGCGAGCCCGTCGGGAGCCCGCGGTCGCGCCGTTTGCGCGGCGTCTTCCGCGTGGCGCTCAACCTGGAGAAGCTCGGCGACTACGCCGTGAACGTCGCCGAGCAGGCCGTGCACGTCGCGCGCCTGCCGTCCCGCTTCCCGCCGTTCGACCTCGCGGGGCCAACCCGCGTCGCGCTCGCCGCGCTCGACGAGGTGATCGACGCCTTCACCGATGTCAGCGCGGAGAAGGCCAAGCACGCCTGCCGGTGTGAGGTCGAGCTGGACCGGCAGTACCGGACCGCGCTCCAGGAGACCTTTCGCCGCCTGGCGGCGCCGGGCCCGGACCCGGCCTTCCTCATCACCCACCTGTTCGTCGCGAAGTTCCTCGAGCGGATCGGCGACTCCATCCTCAACATCGGCGAGACCGCGCTGTTCATCCTCACCGGCGAGCGGCTCAAGCTGCACCAGTACCTCCACCTCGAGGAGATGGTGGGGCCGGTCACCTCCGACAGCGGCGGGGCGGACCCGGTCCAGCTCCGGCAGATCTGGGGCGGGATCAGCGGGGCGCGGGTCGGACGCCTGTCGCTCGCGGAGGGGCGGGCGCTCATCTGGAAGGAAGGCGCCGAGCGCAAGATCGAGGCAGAGGTCCGGGAGATGGCGGAGTGGAATCGGCTGATCCCCGGGCTCGTGCCGGAAGTGAAGGCGCGGCACCAACGGGACGGCCGCGAGTCGTTCCTCGGACAGTTTCTCGACGGCACGCTGCTCCGGGACGTCTACCTGACGCGGCCGCGTGAGGAGCGGCTCCGCGTGACCCGCCGGGTCCTGCAGACCCTGAAGGACGTGTGGCTGGCCACCTCCCGCGACGGGCGGCCACCCGTCGACTACGTCCGGCAGATCCGGGAGCGGCTGCCCGATCTCTACGCGCTCCATCCGGAGCTCGAGACGCTCCGCCGGAGCGAAACCCGGGTCTTCGGGATCGCGCACCGCTCGTTCCGGCAGCTGCTCGAGCACGTGGGCGGGCTGGAGGACCGGCTGGCGCCGCCGGTGTCGGTGCGGATCCATGGCGACTTCAACACCAACAACGTCGTCTATGACTCCCGCCACGACCGGGTGCACTTCATCGACGTCCACCGGAGCGGGTCCGGCGACTACGTCCAGGACATCGGCGTGTACATGGTTTCGAACATCCGGAACCCCCTCCAGGAGCCGGGTCTCACCGCCGAGATGGGGCACCTCAACCGCCTCATCCACGACTTCGCGGAGGAGTTCGCGCGGCTGATCGGCGACGAGCACTTCGAGACCCGCCTCACGCTCGCGCGAGCCCGTTCGTTCATCACGTCGGCTCGGCTCTCGACCGACCTGGAGTTCGCGCGCTCGATCTTCCTGCAGGGTGTGCGGCTGCTGGAGTGCACGGCGCGGGCGGCGGCGTGAGGATCGGCGTCGTCGGCACGCCGGGCGCCTGGTCGACCGAGCGTCTGGTCAACGCGTTCCGGGCGGCGGGGGCGCCCGCCCGCGTCGTGGACCTCGCGGCGTGCAGTCTTCGCCTGCCCGACGCCGGTGTCTACCATCGCGGCGTGCCGCTCGAGGGCCTGGACGCGGTGGTCGTGAAGAAGATCGGCGACACCGCCGACGGGTGGGCCGTGCGCGAGCGCCTCAACCTCCTGCGCCGGCTCGAGGACTCGGGCGTGCCCGTCTTGAGCACGCCCGACCGCCTCGAGGTCGCGGTCGACCGGTACCGGATGACGCTCGAGCTGGCCCGGGGGGGCCTGCCCGTTCCCGAGACCGTGATCACGGAGGACCTGGTCGAGGCGGAGGCGGCGGTCGAACGCTTTGGCGTGGCGGTCCTGAAGCCGCTCTTCACCTCGAAGGGCCGTGGCATGTGCCGGCTCGAGCCGGCCGGCGACCTGGGCCCGACGCTCGCGCGTCACCAGGTCGAGGCCGGCGGCCCCCTCTACCTCCAGCGCTTCGTGAAGCATCCCGGGCGGGACCTGGGGATCGCGGTGCTCGACGGCCGCTGCCTCGGCGCGTACTGGCGGGTCGCCGCGCCGGACCGCTGGATGACGACCGTCCATTCCGGCGGACGGTACGAACCCGCCGCCCCGCCGCGCGAGGCCATCGAGATGGCCGTGGAGGCGGCGAACCGGTTCGGCCTGATCTTCACGGGCGTGGACCTGATCGAAGGGCCGAGCGGCGACTGGCAGGTGCTAGAGGTGAGCGCCTTTGGTGGCTTTCGGGGCTTGCTCGAGGCCTGCGGCGTCGATGCGGCGTCGCTCCTCGCCGAGACCGTGCTCCGCCGGGTCGAGCCGACCGGCGGTGCCGTGCTCCAGGCCGCGGCCCGGGAGATGCGTTGACCCATCCCGAGGAGCTCGTCCGGCCGTTCGAGACCCCGCTCACGCTGCACCTCCGCGTCGCGGGCGTCCCGATCCGGATCCTCACCAATGCGGAGGACTTGTGGGCGAGCCTGCGGCACTACTACCGGGCCTACGTGAGTTCAGCCGACTCGCTCCCGGTCGCCGTCGTGAAGCTCGTCCAAGGGGAGGCCAGGCCGCCGGGCGAGTTCACTGACGTCCCACGCGAGCCCCCGAGGACGGTGAAGGAGGCCGTGCAGGAGCTCCCTGGGGGCCGGCTCGTCCTGAAGAAGGCGACGGGCGTGGTGATGGGGCTCTGGCCGGGCCACGCCTTCGCCATCGGGGATCTGCGCCGCCATCTCAACCAGGGCGTCAACCTGGTCAACGCCTGCTACGCCAAGGCCGTGCTGGGCCGGGGCCACCTCCTCCTCCACGCGTCTGGCGTGTCGTGGAACGGGCGAGCGGCCGTGCTCGCGGGCCGGCCCGGCGCGGGCAAGTCGACCGCGGCGCTCCACCTCGTCGAGGCGGGCTTCCGCTTCCTCTCGAATGACCGCGTGCTCGCGAAGCCGCTCGCCGGCGACGTGGAGGTCCTCGGGTATCCGAAGCAGCCGCGGGTCAATCCCGGGACCCTGCTGCATCACCCACGGCTCAACACGCTGCTCAAGCCCGAAGATCGCGAGGCCCTCGCCGCGCTCCCGCCGGCCGAGCTGTGGGCGCTGGAGCGGAAGGCCGACGTCGACCTCGACGCGATCTACGGCCCCGGCGCGGTCGAGCTCGAGGGACGGATGCGCGTGTTGGCGCTCCTCAAGTGGCGGCTCGACGGGCCTCCGCTCACCATCCGCCGGCTCGACCCGACCGAGGCGTTGGCCGACGTTCCGCTCCTCTACAAGGACCTCGGCGTGTTCGATCTCGACCGGCCCGCCGGCGCCCACACGGCTGGGCGCCGGCTGTCGGAGTACGCTGAGCTGTTCCGCCGCGTTGTCGTCGTCGAAGTAAGCGGCCGCGCCGACTTCGCCGCCCTCGTCACCCTGGTGGGTGACCTCCTGTCCGCCGAGCCGCGGTAGCGACCGCGCCGCCGGCTACCGCCGCTCCCCGGCGAGCCCCCCGAAGTCGAACAAGTCCATGAGGTCGCCGATCGCCGGGCCGTTCACCGGCACGTACGGCTCGTCGGGGCGGGTCACGGGATTCGGGAGGTTGTCTCGACTGCGGTCGGACAAGGGTTGGAGCTCCCAGTTCCGCTCGATGAACTTCAGGATCGACACGTGGTCGGAGTACGTGTGGTCGACGAAGCCCGGCTTGGCGAACGGGGAGACGGCGATCAAGGGAATGCGCGTTCCGTCGCCGAAGAAGTCGAGCGTCTGGACGTACCCGGAGTCGTAGTAGCCGCCGCCCTCGTCGGTCGTGATCAGGATGACGGTCTTGCCCCACACCTCGGGGTTCGCCTGCACCCGCGCGATCAGGTCGGTCACGAACCCCTCGTACTTGGCCGGGTTCGAATTGGCGGGGTGGCCCGCCATGCTCTCGAAGGGCCGGACGAACGAGACCGCCGGCAGCGTCGCGTCGCTCGTCACGTCCTGGTAGAACTGCGTCACGTCCTGCAGGTTGTCCTTGAGCGTGGTCGTCATGATCGAGGTGAAGCCGGTCAGGGGATCGCAGATCCCGCAGTATTCCTTGCTCGGGGTCCCGCCCGCGCCACTCGTCCGGCCGCCCGAGTAATACTTCCAGGAGACGCCCTTCGCCGAGAGCGCGTCGCCGATCGTCGGGACGGCCTGCGGCGGAAGCGTGAACTGGTTCGGCGCCCCGAACGGATTCGGCTGGCCGCTGGCCGTGAAGCCGAGGCCGTAGTTGTTCACGAGATAGTAGTGGCCGGGCTCGCAGTTGCTGGCGGGCCGGTGGCGGAGCGAGTCGAGGTAGCGGCGGATCTCGCCGACGCCAGGCTGGCCGGGGTCGGCGCAGTTCACGTACGAGCCGCCGGCGTAGCCGTCCTGCGTGTAGAAGTTGTTCGTGTGGGGCTGGGGATCGGGGATCTCGATCTGGTTGAGCGGCGGGGTCTTCGGCTCGCTGCCGATGTTGTAGAAGCCGGCGTCGCCCGTCACGAGCGCGATGAAGTTGGCGCCGGTCCCGCCCATGATCGGCTGGTGGTAGTTGTCGGAGATGGCGTAGTGGCGGGCGAGCGCCTCGAAGTGGGGCGCGTCCCCGGCGCTCATGTTGAAGAAGCCCATCGCCTCGCCGCCCTGGAAGGTGTGGCCGGGCGTCGGTGCCGGCGGGCTATTCTGCGGCCCGATGCCCACGGTGACGCCGACCCAGGGGAACAGGTCGAGCTTGCCCTCGTCGACCTGCTGCCACATCTGGAAGAACCTGTGGATCGGGTCGCCGGTGAAGGAGTCGTACGGCACGTACTTCGTGATCTGGAAGGGGCCGTTCGGCAGGTCGGCGGGGAAGCGCGCGTCGGGGACGCCGGGCGGCACGCCGACGGCGTGCGTGGTCTGGGGCTGCGGGAGGGTCGTGTAGGGGCCGGTCTTCGCGGGCGCGAGCATGTAGAAGCTGGGATCGCTCGCTTGCTGCTGGGCGGCCGAGGAGAAGTTCGGCCCCGGCGTGCCGTCCTCCTTGATGATGCCCTTGGACAAGAGGTTCGAGACGGTCTGGTCGTCTCCCGGCTTGAAGCCGCCGAACAGGTTGTCGAAGGTGTGATTCTCGCCAACGACCACGATCAGGTGTCCGATCGGCGTCCGGGTGGTCTGGCGACCCCGAGGCTCGTCGTCCGCCGCGGCGCCGGCGGTCGGACCGACCGCGGCGAGGGCGGCGAGCCCCAGGCCAGCCAGGACTGAACGAAACGTGCGGATCCTCATGTCGCTTCCTCCTCGGCTCGTTGTGGGTGTGGAACGGGATCGGTCCGTTGACGCCGCCACCGTAGCCGACTCGCATTGCCGTCGAATGGCGCGTGGACGATGCTTTCGTGACGCGCCGATCACAGGCCCGCGACGGAGGAGCTCGGAGGCGTCGGTCACGGCGTCGCGCGTTCCGCCAGGGGTGGGCGGCGGGGACTCTTTACCGAAGGTTTACCCGGCCGTCATCGCGCCGTAACGCGGCCGGGAGACACTCTTCCCATGCTACGGGCCAACCAGCGGGGCAGCTCGGTGGTCGGGACCGCGGCGGCGCGGAGCGCGCAGGGGCGCGTCCTCGTCGTCGAGGACGAGCCGGACGTCGCCGAGCTGATCCGCTACAACCTCACGCGGGAAGGGTACGAGGTCGTCGTGGCCTCGAACGGCGCCGATGCCCTCAAGACCGCCCGCGAGCTGCTGCCCGCGGTGATCCTGCTCGATATCATGGTGCCCCAGCTCAATGGCTGGGAGGTCTGCCGCCGGCTCAAGCAGGAAGCCGACACGAGCGCCATTCCGGTGATCATGGTGACGGGCCGGGTGGAGGAAGGCGACAAGGTCCTGGGCTTCGAGCTGGGCGCCGACGACTACGTGACCAAGCCGTTCTCACCCCGCGAACTGGTCGCACGAATCCGGGCCGTGGTCCGGCGCGGCAGACAGGCGGAGTCGAGTGGCAAGAAGACTCGCCTGACGGCGGGTGAGCTCCAGATCGACCGGGAGCGGTTCGAGGTGACGATGCAGGGCCAGCCGGTGGAGCTCACGCGCAAGGAGTTCGAGCTGCTGGCGGTGCTCGTGGGGACGCCGGGTCGGGTCTTCGGCCGCGACGAACTGCTCGACCTCGTCTGGGGCCGGGACGGGTTTGTCGAGCCCCGGACGGTCGACGTTCACGTGGCCCGGCTGCGCGCCAAGTTCATTGCGGCGAAGCTCCCGCCGCCGGGCGTCGAGACGGTTCGTGGCGTCGGCTACCGCTTCCGGGATGGGAAACCGGGTCCGTAACACAAAGTTAACAATATCGTTGCCCGTCTGCAATATAGGCCGGTGACCATCGGGGTCAGGCGCGGGCGAAGGGAGAGGCTCACGATGAGAAAGCTCGCGATCGTCCTGGTGGGGTTGGCCGCACTCGCCTTGGTGGTTGGGTCCCCGCTGCCGGAGCCGCCCCGCGCCGCGGCCGAGCTCCTGATCAACGGCGCCGGGGCGACCTTTCCGTATCCGATCTACTCGAAGTGGTTCGACGAGTACGCGAAGGTCCAACCGACCCTCCGCTTCAACTACCAGTCGATCGGAAGCGGCGGCGGCATCCGCCAGATCACGGAGCGGACGGTGGACTTCGGCGCGACGGACGGCCCCATGACGGACGAGCAGCTCGCGAAGGCGCCGGGGGAGCTGTTCCACATTCCGACCGTGCTGGGCGCGGTCGTCGCCACGTACAACCTGCCGGGCAACCCGTCACTGCGCCTCACGCCTGACATCCTGGCCGACATCTTCCTCGGGAAGATCGAGAAGTGGAACGCGTCGCGAATCCAGGCCGCCAACCCCGGGGTGGCCCTGCCGGGGGACCCGATCATCGTCGTGCACCGGTCGGACGGGAGCGGCACGACCTATATCTTCGCGGACTATCTCGCCAAGGTGAGCCACGAGTGGGAGCAGAAGGTCGGGCGCGGGACGTCGGTCAAGTGGCCGGTCGGCTTGGGCGGCAAAGGCAACGAGGGCGTCGCCGGCCAGATCAAGAGCACGCCGGGCGCGCTCGGCTACGTGGAGCTGGCGTACGCGATCAAGAACCAACTCCCCGTCGGGGCGATCCGGAACCAGGCGGGCCAGTTCATCGTGCCCACCATCGAGAGCACGACGGCGGCGGCCGCGGGCGCCGCCCGCAACATGCCGGCGGACTTCCGCGTGTCGCTGACGAACGCATCCGGCGAGAAGGCGTACCCGATCGCCAGCTTCACGTGGCTCCTCGTCTACAAGGAGCAGACCGACGAGGCGAAGGGCAAGGCCGTCGTGAATTTCCTCTACTGGGCGGCGACGGACGGGCAGAAGTACGCCGCGGATCTCCTCTACGCGCCGCTGCCGCCGCAGATCGCCAAACAGGTGGAGGCGAAGGTCGGCCAGCTCAGCTTCCATGGCAAGCCGCTCCTGGTCGCGCGATGAAAGAATGCTGAAATCGGAGCTGGCGGGGGCGTCGACAGCCGAGCGGCTGTCCGTCCCCCGCTCGCTCGTCCCGGGACGGCGCCGGGGCGTCTGGGGTGACCGGCTCTACCAGGCGGCGGTGCGGGCGGCCGTCCTCGTGTTCGTGGTCGTCGTGCTCGGCATCGCGGCCCTGCTGGTGTACGCCGCGCGGCCGGCGCTCGCGGCCTTCGGCTGGCGGTTCCTCGTCACGGCCGACTGGGACCCGGTCGCCGAGCACTTCGGCGCGCTGCCGTTCGTCTATGGCACCCTCGCGTCCGCTCTGCTCGGGATGCTCATCGCGGTGCCGCTCGGCGTCGGCACCGCGATCTACCTGGCGGAGCTAGCGCCCTTCTGGATCCGTCCCCCGGTCGCGTTCCTGGTCGAGCTGCTCGCCGCGATCCCGAGCGTCGTCTACGGGCTCTGGGGGATCTTCGTGCTGGCCCCGCTGCTCCGGAGCTGGGTCCAGCCCGGGCTGGCCCGCGGGCTCGGCTTCCTGCCGCTGTTCCAGGGGACGCCCTACGGGGTCGGGATGCTGGCGGCGGGCATCATCCTGGCCATCATGGTCGTGCCGTTCATCGTGGCCGTGAGCCGGGAGGTGCTGTTGGCGGTCCCCACCCAGCAGCGCGAAGCGGCCCTCGCGCTCGGCGCGACGCGCTGGGAGACGACGCGGCTCGCGGTCCTCCGCTACGCGCGCTCGGGCCTCCTGGGCGCGATCCTGCTCGGCCTCGGCCGCGCGCTCGGCGAGACGATGGCGGTGACGATGGTCATCGGCAACCGCCCGGAGATCGCGCTCTCGCTGTTCGCCCCCGGCTACACGATGGCGAGCGTCATCGCGAACGAGTTCACCGAGGCCACGTCCGACCTCTACCTCGCCGCGCTCATCGAGATCGGGCTCCTGCTCTTCGTCGTCACCGTGGCCGTGAACGCGCTCGCGCGGCTCCTCGTGTGGAGCGTCGGCGGTGCGGTGAAGGAGGTTCGGGAGTGAGCCGTATCGCCGTCCGCCGCGCCACCAACGCAGCGATGAACATCCTCGCGGCCCTGGCGGCCCTCGTCGTCATCCTGCCCCTCGTGCTGATTCTCGGCTTCCTCATCTTCCGGGGGAGCACGGCTCTCAACGTGGCCTTCTTCGTCCACCTCCCGACGCCGGTCGGCGAGCCGGGCGGCGGCATGGCCAACGCGATCACGGGCAGCCTGACCCTGATCGGCTTGGCCGCCGCCGGGGGGGTCCCGCTCGGCATCCTGGGCGGTGTCTACCTCGCGCAGTCGCGCGACCGCCGTCTGCCCTGGCTCTGCCGCTTCCTCGCGGACGTCCTGAACGGCGTCCCGTCGATCGTGATCGGGATCTTTGCCTACACGCTCATCGTCCTGCCCATGCGCCGCTTCTCGGCCCTCGCCGGAGGCGTCGCGCTGGGGGTGATCATGCTCCCGATCATCCTGCGGACGACCGAGGAGCTGGTGCGGATGGTCCCCGCCTCGCTGCAAGAGGCCGCGCTGGCCCTGGGGCTCCCGCAGTGGAAGGTGGTCCTCCACGTCGTGCTCCCGACGGCGCGGGCAGGGATCATCACCGGCGTGATGGTGGCCGTCGCCCGGATCGCGGGCGAGACGGCGCCGCTCCTGTTCACGGCCTTCGGCAACCGCTTCTGGCATCGCCGCCTCGACGAGCCGATCGCGGCGCTGCCGCTGCAGATCTTTTCCTACGCGATCTCGCCGTTCGACGACTGGCACCGCCAGGCGTGGGCGGGCGCGCTCGTCCTGATCTCCCTGGTGCTGGTGATGAGTCTTCTCGCCCGGCTCGCGACGAAAGGCCTGTACAATCGACGAGGGACCTATGGCTGACGGTATTCGGATCACACGGCTCAACGCCTGGTTCGGTCCGCGCCAGGTGCTCAGGGACATCGATCTGGCCGTAGTTCCCCGCTCGGTGACGGCGATCATCGGCCCGTCCGGCTGCGGGAAGTCGACCTGCGTCCGCTGCATCAACCGGATGCACGAGGTCGTCCCGGGCGCGCGGGTGGCGGGCCGGGTCGAGCTGAACGGCGAGGACCTCTACGCCCCGGGCGCGGATCCCGTCGAGGTCCGGCGGCGGATCGGCATGGTCTTCCAGAAGCCGAACCCGTTCCCGACGATGTCGATCTTCGACAACGTCGCGGCGGGCCTCCGGCTCGCCGGAGTGCGGAACCGGGCCGCTCTCCACGAGGCCGTGGAGCGGGCGCTCCACCACGCCGCCCTCTGGGACGAGGTCAAGGACGAGCTCGGAAAGTCGGGCGCGGGCCTCTCCGGCGGGCAGCAGCAGCGACTCTGCATCGCCCGGGCGCTGGCCGTCGAGCCCGAAGTGCTCCTGATGGACGAGCCGTGCTCCGCGCTCGACCCGATCGCGACCGCCAAGATCGAAGAGCTGATCATGGAGCTCCGGAAGGAGCTCACGATCGTGATCGTCACCCACAACATGCAGCAGGCGGCGCGCGTGTCGGAGTGGACGGCGTACTTCCTGCTCGGCGAGCTGATCGAGTTCGGCCCCACCCGCGGGCTCTTCACCAGTCCCCGCGACTCGCGGACGGAGGACTACGTGACCGGTCGGTTCGGTTAGGAGACGAAAGGATGCAACGTCACTTCGACGACGAGCTGGCTGGCCTCCAGCAGACGCTCCTCGCCATGGGGGGCCTCGTGGAGGACCAGATCCGGCGGGCCATGCGCGCCCTCACCGAGCGCGACGACGCACTCGCGCAGGACGTCATCGACCGCGACCGCCAGGTCAACGCCTACGACGTCGAGGTCGACGAGAAAAGCGTCGAGCTGCTCGCCCTCCACCAGCCGGCGGCGGGGGACCTCCGCTTCATTACGACGATCATGAAGGTCGTGACCGACCTCGAGCGGATCGGCGACCAGGCGGTGAACATCGCCCAGCGCGCGCTCGAGCTGAACCAGGAACCGCAGCTCAAGCCGTACATCGACCTGCCGCGGATGGCCGAGCGGGCCCAGCGCATGGTCAAGGAGAGCCTGGACGCCTTCGTCGGTCGGGACACCCAGCTGGCGCGCCAGGTCTGCGCCGAGGACGCCGAGGTGGACTCGCTGAAGGAGCAGATCTTCCGCGAGCTTCTGACCTACATGATGTCGGACCCGAAGACCATCCCGCGGGCGATCCGGCTGATCCTGATCTCGCGCTTCCTCGAGCGCGTGGCCGACCACGCGACCAACATCGCAGAGATGGTGATCTACATGGTCGAGAGCAAAATGGTCCGCCACTCCCTCGCGTAGTGGGGTAAACTTCACCGGCGCGTAATCAGCTCGTAACTGACGCGTGTCATCGTCCCGCGCGGTCCCCCGCCGAGGGACGGCCAGAGGTGCCGCATGCCGAACGGAGGGTGTCAATGAGACAGAGAGGGATGGGGTGGTTGGCGGTCGCGATGGCGACGGCGGTCTCCCTTGTGGTCGTCCCCCAGAGGGTCGCGGCCGAGGAGGCGGGCTCCGTCCTGCAGGACGTCTTGAAGATCATGCGCGAGCACGGTCAAATCACCGAGGAGCAGAAGACCGAGCTCCTGCGGCGGGCCCAGCAGGAGGTCGACCAGGCCAAGATCGAGCGCGAGAAGATGGAGAAGGAGCGGATCGGCGCGCTCCAGGCGGGGATCGACAACGGCCGGCCCTTCCTGCAGACAGCCGACGGGGACTTCCGGGTCGAGCTGGGAGCCCGGCTGCAGATCGACTACGCCGCGGTCGAGAACAACACTCGGACGCTGGCGGGGAAGAGCCTCGTCGACGAGTTCTACGCGCGGCGCGCGCGGTTCGAGCTGTCCGCCACGTTCTTCCGATGGATCGACTTCCGGTTCGAGTGCGAGATGAGCCCGATCGCTCACAATAGTGCAAGCCAGGGGACGTCTGAGGTCTGCCTGAACGACGCCTATCTGGACTTCAGGTTCAGTCCTGAGCTGGCGTTGCGGGTCGGGCAGTTCATCGTGCCCTTCGGCTACGAGGAAACGTACTCCAACAGGTTCACAGACCAGATCGAGCGGTCGATCGTGGACGAGCTGGAGCCGGAGTACGCGGTCGGCGTGTCCCTCCACGGCAGCCTCCTGAGCGGCATTCTCGGGTACGAGGTCGGCGTGGCCAACGCGGGAGTCGGCGGGATCGGATCGGCGAGGAACGTGTTTGCTGTAAACGGCGGAAAAGACGCCTTCGGCAAGATCATCCTCGCGCCCTTCAAGACCACGGGGAATTACTGGCTCAAAGGGCTTCAGCTCGAGGGCTATAGCACGTACGCTGACGAGGGCCCGGGCACGAGCCCCCAGGGCCGGACGATGGCGAGAGGCAACGCGCGCTTCACGTGGTTCACCGCCCAGGCCACCAACGGCGACCGGACGCGGTTCGGCGGCGACCTCCAGTGGGCGGTAGGCCCGGCCGCGCTCAGATTCGAGTACCTCGAGGTGCAGAACCAGCGGCGGCGCATGGGCGCCGGGGGAAGGAGCCTCGACGACGTGGATGCGGCGGGCTGGTTCGTCTCGGGCGCCTGGGTGCTGACGGGCGAGAACAAGGTCCTGAACGGACCGGTGGAGCCGCGGCATCCGTTCTCGCCCTTTGCCGGGAAGACGGGCTTGGGTGCGTGGG
>QHRX01000118.1 GCA_003221455.1 Candidatus Rokuibacteriota bacterium | reverse complement strand
GGCGTCGAGATGGCCGGCGCCACGGCGGTGCTCGTACGCAGCACGCTACAAATAGAGTTTCGGCGGATCGATCCCACGTCGGCGCGAATCATCCTGGTCGACATGGCGAATCGTGTGCTCGGCACGTTCTCCGAAAAGTTGTCGACGGCGGCCACGGCCCGGCTCGAGAGGCTCGGCGTAGAGGTCCGACTCGGACACGGCGTCGACCACATCGACGCGGACGGGGTCATCGTGATCGCGCCGGCCGCGTCCGCGTCCAGCCGGATCTCACGGTGCCTGGCCACCCGGAGATCTTCGTGGTCGGTGACACGGCGTCGCTCGATCAGGACGGTGGTCCGCTGCCCGGCGTGGCGCAGGTGGCGATGCAGCAGGGGCGCTATGCGGGAACGCTGATTCACCGACGTATCGGAGGGAAACACGCATCGCGTCCGTTCCGCTACTTCGACAAAGGGAACATGGCGGTCGTCGGCAAGGGCTTTGCCGTGCTGCAGAGCGGCCGGCTGCGCCTCAGCGGCTTTCTCGCCTGGATGGCATGGGCCGCGGTGCACCTCGAGTTTCTTGGCAACTCCAACCTTCGCGTCAGCGTCTTCGTTCAGTGGGTGTGGACGTATCTGACCGGACAGCGGGGCTCTCGCCTGATCGTGAATCACCACGCCCCGGCGAATGGCCGCGCCCGCGTTCCGTTGCCTGCGGAACATGCACGGGTGGAAACGACTCGCGCTTGAATCTTTTTCGCCATCAGGAACGTCGAACAAAAGATAAGAAAACACCGCGAGGAGTCACACATGCCTAGTTCTAGTCGCGCGTCCATGTCGTCGCCGCCACAGGAGGAGCTGCGCACCAGGCAGATCGAGTGTCAAAACAACGCCTGCGAATACGGCGTCGACAAGCACGAGATCGATCAGTGGACCTGGCCATGAGCGACGCCCTCCCTGTCGTGTATCTGGCGAGGCACGGTGAGACCACCTGGACCATCTCTCACCAGCACACGGGAATGACCGACCTGCCGCTGACCGCGCAGGGCGAAGCCGAAGCCGTCAGGCTCGGCGACCGGCTCGAGGGATTGGCGTTCGCCGCGGTTCTGACGAGCCCCTTGCAGCGGGCGGTCCGGACGTGCGAGCTGGCTGGGTTCGGCTCCACGGCCGAAGTCGAGTCTGACCTGCGCGAATGGAATTACGGCACGTACGAAGGTCGCACCAGCGCCGACATCCACGCCGGGCGGCCTGACTGGCAGTTGTTCCGAGACGGCTGCCCGGGAGGGGAGTCGCCGGGCGAGGTCGGAGCCCGGGCCGACCGGGTGATACGCCGGGTGCGGGCCATCGGGGGGGACGTGCTACTCTTCTCGAGCGGACACTTTCTCCGAGTGTTCGCCGCGCGCTGGCTCGGCCTCGACCCGGTGGCGGGCAGGTACTTCCTGTTGGGCACGGCCAGCCTCAGTGCGGTGGGGCACGAACACGATCGGTCCGAGCCGGCAATCCGCCTCTGGAACCAGACTCCTAACGCAGAGAGCATCGGCCCGGCCCAGGTGCGGGGGCATCGGGAGAAGGCACGGCGATGAGCACAAAAAAGGTGGCTTCTCACGCAGAAACCGCATCGGACTCGACGGCGGCGCTGCGCCAGCAATATGGATGCGGCCCGATCGATCTCACGGGTACCCCCCATGCGCTCTATGAGCGGCACCTGCTCTTCGACAACGTTGCCGATCCGGCCGCCGCCGGTGCGCGTGAGCGCTACGAGGCGCTCGCGCGCTCCGTCCGGGACGTTCTCTCGCAGCGATGGGTCCGCACGGAGCAGACCTACGAGCGCGCGAACGCCAAGCGCGTCTACTACCTCTCGATGGAGTTTCTGATCGGCCGCTCGCTGACCAACAACATCACGAACCTGCTGCTCAGTCCGTTTGTGAGCGCAGCCGTCGAGCAGAAGTCCCTCGATTGGCTCGGCCTGCTCGAAGAGGAGCCCGACGCCGGACTGGGCAATGGCGGACTCGGACGTCTGGCCGCGTGCTTTCTCGACTCGATGGCCACGATGCAGTTGCCGGCGATGGGGTACGGGCTCCGATACGAGTACGGGATGTTCCGGCAAACCATCACGGACGGTTGGCAACACGAGCAGCCCGACAACTGGCTTCGTCGCCCCGACCCGTGGGAGGTCGCTCGTCCGGACGACAGGGTCGAGGTCAAGCTCAACTGCTCGTTCGAGGTCCGGGAGGGAGCGCTGCGGCCCATCGTCGGCCGGCCGTCTACGCTGATCGGCCTTCCGTTCGATCGGCCCGTGGTGGGCTATGGCGGCAAGACGATCAACACGCTCCGGCTGTGGGCGGCGGCCGCGCCCGACTACTTCGATTTCCAGGCGTTCAGCCACGGTGAGTTCGTCAGCGCGGTGGCGGAGACGCTCGAGGCCGAATCTCTCACTCGGGTGCTCTATCCCGACGACTCCACGACCCAGGGGCAAGGGCTGCGCTTCGTGCAGGAGTACTTTCTCGTCGCCTGCTCGCTGGCCGATCTGGTCCGACGATTCCGGCGCGCCAATGCCGACTGGAGCGCGCTTCCCGAAAAGGTCGCCGTCCAGCTCAACGATACGCACCCGGCGGTGGCCGTGCCCGAGCTCCTGCGGATCTTGCTCGACGAGGCGCACCTCGGATGGGATCAGGCCTGGGACCTCACCCAACGGACGCTGGCGTACACGAACCATACGCTGCTACCGGAGGCGCTCGAAAAATGGCCGCTCGCGTGGTTCGAGAGGCTGCTGCCTCGCCACCTGGAGCTCGTCTTCGAGATCAACCGCCGACTGCTCGACGCTGTCCGGCGCCGCTTCCCCGGCGACGAGGGGCGCGTGGTACGCACGAGCGTGATCGAGGAGGGTCCGACCAAACACGTTCGCATGGCCAACCTCGCCATCGTGGGCTCGCACAGCACGAACGGCGTGGCGGCGCTTCACTCCGCCCTGCTGCGCTCGACCACCGTGAAAGACCTGGCCGAGATGTTCCCCGAGCGCTTCAGCAACAAGACCAACGGCGTCACGCCGCGGCGCTGGCTGCTGCTGGCGAACCCGACCCTCGCCGGCACCATCACCGAGGCCATGGGCAACGGCTGGATCACCGACCTCGGCGAGCTGGCGAGGCTCAAGGCCCTCGCCGACGACAGGGGCTTTCGCGAGGCGTTTCGCGCGGCCAAGCGAGCGGCCAAGTCGACCTTTGCGGAGTGGCTCCGATCGACGTCGGGACAGACGGTGGACCCGGACACGATCTTCGACAGTCAGGTCAAGCGCATCCACGAGTACAAGCGCCAGCTCCTCAACGCACTGCGCATCGTGGTGCTCTACAACCGATTGCGGGAGAACCCGAATCTGGAGATGACGCCGCGCACGTTCCTTTTCGGCGGCAAGGCGGCGCCCGCCTACCACCTGGCCAAGCTGATAATCAAGCTGATCAACAACCTGGCCACGACCATTGACGGCGATCCGGCGGTGCGCGGGCGGCTCAACGTCGTCTTCCTGCCGGACTATCGCGTGTCGCTGGCGGAGCGGCTGATTCCAGCGACCGACGTGTCCAACCAGATCTCGACCGCCGGCTACGAGGCGAGTGGTACCAGCAACATGAAGTTCATGATGAACGGCGCGCTGACGATCGGCACCCGCGACGGCGCGACGATCGAGATGGCGCAAGAAGCCGGGGAGGATAACTTCTTCCTCTTCGGCCTGACCGCGGACGAGGTCGCCGCCAGCCGCGGCTGGTACAATCCGCGCTGGCACTACGACAACCAGCCCGAGACCCGGGCGGCGCTCGATCTGATCTTCTCCGACCACTTCAGCCGCAATGAGCCGGGCATCTTTGCGCCCCTGCGCGACACCCTGCTGACACGCGGCGACTACTATATGCATCTCGCGGACCTCGCATCCTATCTCCAGGCCGACGAGAGCCTCTGCGCGCTGTACGCGGACCCAGAAGGATGGGCGCGCAAAGCCATCCTGAACGTGGCCAGCTCCGGGAACTTCTCGAGCGACCGCACCATCGCCGAGTACGCGACCGACATCTGGCACGTCAAGCCGTGTCCGGTGGCGTGATGGAGCCCGCGATGGTCCACGACATGAAGGAGCCGGTGACCATCTCCCCGCTGGCCGGCAAGCCGGCCCCGAAGTCCATGCTCGTCGACCTGGCTCGGCTGGAGCGGGAGTACTACGAGCGGAAGCCCGACGTGGGCGATCCCAACCAGCTCGTCGGCTTCGGCACCAGCGGGCACCGGGGCTCACCGTTCCGCGGCTCGTTCACCGAGGACCACATCGCGGCGATTACGCAGGCCATCTGCGACTACCGCGGCGATCAGGGTATCGACGGCCCGCTCTACATGGGGAAGGACACGCACGCCCTGTCCGAGCCGGCCCAGCGCACCGCCCTCGAAGTGCTGGCGGGGAACGGCGTCGAGACCATCATCCAGCGCGCCGCCGGCGTCACGCCGACGCCGGTCATCTCGTGGGCCATTCTCAGCTACAACCGCGGCCGCACGGCGCACCTCGCGGACGGGATCGTGGTCACGCCCTCGCACAACCCGCCGGAGGACGGGGGCTTCAAGTACAACCCGCCTAACGGCGGACCGGCCGACACCGACGTGACCGACTGGGTTCAGGACCGGGCCAACGAGCTGCTGCGGGCCGCCAACGCCGGCGTGAAGCGGGTGCCGTTCGCGACGGCGATCAGGGGGGCGAGCACGCACCAGGAGGACTTCGTCCTGCCGTACGTCCAGGACCTGAGAAACGTCGTGGACATGGACGCCATCCGGGACGCCGGCCTCGAGCTGGGCGTGGACCCACTCGGCGGAGCGGCA
>QHRX01000215.1 GCA_003221455.1 Candidatus Rokuibacteriota bacterium | reverse complement strand
ACACCACCTCCGCCGCCGTCGAGACCGCGCGGGGCGAATCGGCAAGCCGCATCCCCCGGTCCACGAGCGGCTTGGCCTTCTCCCGCGTCCGGTTGTAGCCGACGACCGGGTGGCCGGCGTCGAGCAGCCGCTGCGCCATGCGACTCCCCATGGTGCCGAGGCCGACGAAGCCGAGGGTGGCCATCAGGCGCCCTGCGGGCCCGACCCGAAGCGGAACATCGCCGTCTCGATACCGAGCGCGCTCTTTCCGATGGCCTCCAGCATGCGGTCCACGGTCGGCGGCATGAGGGTGGCCGTCCTGAGGTCGCGGAAGGCGCGCTCGACCGGATAGTCTCGATAGGCGCCGCGGCCTCCGACGACCTGGATGACCTTCGAGGTCACGTCGAGGCCCACCTCGGTGGCGAGATACTTCGCCTTGTTGGCGAGGAAGCCGCGCTGCACCATGTCGGCTGCCTCCCACGCGGCGGCCGCCTCGGCGAGGACAAGGAGGGCTGCATCCAGACGGGCGCGCAGCTCGCCGACGTGGCGCTGGACGGTCGGATCATGGGCGACGGGCACGTTGTCCGGCCGGACGATGCGCTTCTTCGCGTAGTCGACGGCGAACTCGAGCGCGGCCTCGGCGATGCCGAGGTAGATCGCGGCGTAGCCGAGGCCGAAGCCCTCGACGACGCCCACGGTGGTGGCGGCGCCGGGCGTTCCGAGGGCCGCGTCTTTGCCGACGAGGCAGCGGTTGAGCTTCACCGACGGGCTGAACGTGGCGCGCATCCCGAGCGTGTTCCACTTGCCGTCCGTCTCGACCCCCGGGGTGGAGGCGGGCACCAGCACCTGCAGGAGGCCCTTCGCCATGTCGGGCTCGCCGTCGAGGGCGCACCAGACCAGGTAGTACCCGGCGCCGAGGGCCATCGTGCAGAAGTGCTTGATGCCGTCGACGACCCAGCCGTCGGGATGGCGTCGGACGGTCGTCTCCATGAGGAACGTGCGGGAGAGGCTCACGGCGGGCTCGCTGCCCCAGCTCCCGAAGAGCGTGCCGCCGTCGGCCACCGCGGCGAAATACTTCCGCTTTTGCGCCTCGGTACCGAGCGCGGCGATGAAGCGCATGACCGTCGAGTGCATGTGCACGGTCATCGCCGTGTTGGCGCACCCGCCGGCCAGCTTCCGGACGACCGCGACGTAGGTCGGCATGTCGAGCCCGAGGCCGCCGTAGGCCTTGGGGATCGCCGCCCCGAGGAACCCCTCGCGCCAGAGCGCGCGCCAGCTCTCGACCGGGTTCGAACCGGCGCTGTCGTAGCGGGCCGCGAGCGGCGCGATCTCCTCCGCGGTGATGCGGGCGACCCGCTCGACATAGCGCCGCTGGGCGGCCGAGAGCTCGTACACCGCTCAGCCCATCCGGCCGGCGGCCGCCGGGGCCCGCCGGTCGCAGCGGCAGGTGCCGGCCTGGTGCAGCTCGATCACGTTGCCGAAGGGGTCGGTCATGAAGAGCTGCTCGGCCTCGGGGCCGGTGACGCCCTTGATGCCCCAGTAGTTGACGCCCAGGCGCTCCAGCTCGCGCCGGGCCTCCTGGATGTCCGCCACCGCGAGCGCGACGTGGGGCCCCGCCGGATCCCGGCCCGGCCCGTCGGCCAGCCGCGACACCCCCTCGACGCTGATCAGGTGGATCTGCGCGTTGGGGCCCACGTTGAGCCAGTAGCCCGGGATGTCCGCGATCAGGGGACGTCCCCTGTCCGGCGAGAGGCCGAGGACCTCCCGATAGAAGACGAGCGCGCGATCGGCATCGGACTCCGTCGAGCCGACCCGAATGCCGTGATGATGGAGCTCGAGAACCTTAACGGCCATGGATGCCTCCTGTCAGCGTGCCCCAGATGCCCTTCGGGAGGAACAAGACGAACGCCATGAAGATCGTGCCAATGACGAGCGGCCAGGACTCGGTGAGAACGCTCAGGCGGTCCTCCAGGACGAGATAGGTCGCCGCCCCCACGAACGGCCCGAAGAAGGTGCCGGCGCCGCCGAGCAGCGTCATCATGACGACCTGCCCCGAGGTCGTCCAGTAGAGCGACTCGATCGGGATGACCGTGAGCCGCAACGCCTCCAGCGCCCCCGCCAACCCCGCCAGCGCGGCCGAGAACACGAACGAGAGCAGCCGGACCCGATTGATATCGTACCCGCAGGCGACCGCGCGGTCGCCGTTCTCGCGAATCGCCTGCAGGACGGCGCCGAAGGGCGAGTCGAGGACGCGCCGGAGCCCGACCACCGCCAGCCCGACCAGCGCAAGCGCGAAGTAGTAGAAGGCGAGCGAGCTCTCGAGAGAGAGCGCGAGGAAGGGCAGCCGCGCCGGCAGCTGCGGGATGCCCCGCAGGCCGTCGTCGCCGCCGGTCAGGTCGGCGAGGTGGAAGACGACGAAGTACAGGAGCTGGGCGAACGCGAGGGTGAGCATCGCGAAGTAGATCCCGCGGCGCCGCAGGCAGAGGAAGCCAATGAGGGCGCCCCCGGTGGCGGCCGCACCGAGACCGAGGCCGAGCCCGCCCCAGACCGACCCCACTCCGAGCTTGGCCAGCGCAATCCCCGCCCCGTAGGCGCCCAGGCCAAAGTACGCGGCGTGGCCGAACGAGAGGAGGCCCGTGTACCCGTAGAGGAGGTTGAACCCGACGGCGAAGAGGCCGTAGATGAGGACCTGGGTCGCGAGCGCCTTGTACGGAACCAGGAAGGGGAACATCGCAAAGAAGAGCAGGAATGCCAGGACGGGATGGGTGCCGATCCGGGAGGCGAACCGCGCCGTCATTCGAGGAGACCCGCCTCCCCGAGCAGCCCGCTCGGCCGAACGAGCAAGACGACCGCCATGACGATGAACACCATGATCTCGGAGAGCTTGGGCGCGATCAAGGTCGTGAGGCCCACCACCTCGCCGATCATGAGGCCGGCCAACACCGCGCCGGCCAGGCTTCCCATGCCGCCGACGACCACGACCACGAAGGCCTCGATTACGACCGTCACGCCCATCTCCGCGTACACGCCGCGCATCGGCCCCGCGAGCACGCCCGCGAGGCCGGCGAGGAGGGTGCCGATCCCGAACACGAGGAGGCGGATGCGCCCGAGGTCGATGCCGAGCGCCTGCACCATCAGGGGATCGCGCGAACCGGCCCGGACGATCAGCCCGAGGTCCGTGCGGCTCAGAAACAGCCAGAGCGCCACCAGCACGGCCGCGGTGACCCCGATGACGAAGAGCCGGTAGGCGGGGAACAGCGTGAAGCCGAGGTTCACGGCCTGACCGAGCTCGCGGGGCGGGTCGAACGTGACGCCAATCTTGCCCCAGACGAGTCGCGCCGCCTCGATCAGCACGAGCGAGAGCCCGAAGGTGAGCAGCAGCGGATCGTCAATGCTGCGGCCGTAGAGGGGCCGGACGAGGAAGCGCTCGACGAGCAGGCCGACGCTGCCGACCATCAGCGGTGCCACCGCCAGCGACACCCAGAAGTTCCCGGTCAGCCCGAACAGGAAGAAGCCGAAGTAGGCGCCGAGCATGTAGAAGGAGCCGTGGGCGAAGTTGACGACGGTCAGCAGGCCGAAGATCAGCGAGAGCCCGACCGCGAGCAGCACGAAGATCATCCCGAGCACGAGGCCGGTGAAGAGCTGGGTTACGAGCGTCGCCAGCGAGAGGTCGACCATCGCGGGACCCGTTACACCGTCCGGCCCCCGGCTCCGGGGCGCCGCTCAGGCAAGGCCCTTCTCGGCGCAGCTGCGGTCGAGACGCTCGTCGGCCGGGACGCGGTTCACGACGTCGAGGAGGCCCCACTCGCCCCGCACCTTGTCGGGCTCCCGCCCCCGAACGATCCAGAGGTCCTGGAACGACTTGTTGTCGCAGCCCCGCCACCACTGCTTGCCCTTGTAGTGATCGTACACCGGGTGGGCGCGGAGGGCGTTGGCGACCGCGTCCGAGTCGGTCGACTTCGCCAGCTCGACGCCGCGGGCCAGCTCAAGGATCCCGCTGTAGCCGTAGGAGCTGTAGTCGAGCGGGGGCGTGCCGAAGCGCTGGCGGAACGCCGCGACGTAGCGCCGGGCGGACGGGATCGTCTCCTCGACTTCCCAGTAGAAGTTGATGCCGGCGTAGACGCCCGCGTAGAGATCGGGGCCGCCTTCCTTGGTCACGGGCATCCACTGCAGGGGCTGGGCGATCCGCATCTGCTTCTTCATGCCGAAGCTCATGACCTGCTTCAGGAAGGCGATATTGTCGGCCCCCGGCGTCGCCGAGAGGAGGACGTCGGGCTTGGCCGCCTGGATCTTCGGCAGATGCGCCACGAACTCGGCGTTGCCGAGCGGATAGGGGGTGGCCCCGAGGAGCGTGCCGCCGTGCTTGGCCAAGACGTCGGTGAGCACGGCGTTGCACTGCTTGCCCCAGGCGTAGTCGGCGTAGACGATCCACCACTTCGTGCCGAGGTTCTGCGCCACCCAGCTCCCGACGGCGCGGCAGGTGATCGTCGGGTTGAGCGCCTCGTGGAACGTCAGCGGGCTCGTGTCGGGCCGGGCGCTGATCTCGTCCGACTGGCTGACCGAGACGAACAGGACCCGCGACTTCTTTGTCTGCTCGTTGATCGCCATCTGGACGTGCGCGGCGAGGCCCCCCACGACGAACTGGACCTTCTCGTTCTCGATCAGCTCCTTGGTCCGCTGGGCCCCGACGGCCGGCTTGAGCTGATCGTCGCGGAAGAGCACCTCCATACGGCGTCCGAGCACTCCGCCCCTCGCGTTCACCTCCTCCACCGCGAGCGTGGCGCCGCGCTGAAGGTCGTTGGCGAGCGCCGAGAACGGCCCCGTCAGCGGCAGCGGAAACCCGACGCGGATCGGCTCCCGGTTCTGCGCGCGCAAGACGGTCGGCACGCCGAGCGCCGCGGCGCCGGCGGCGGTGGCAGCGAGAAATGAGCGTCGGTCCATGGTCGCCTCCTCCCGCGCAGAACCTGGTGGTCGCCGCTCGGCCCGCGGGGCGCGCCGAGGCGGCGTCGCACGAAAACGGGTGCTGAGCATAGCACACCGCTCGACCACCGGGGAATGCGCCCCGATCGCCTATACTGTGGCGCGAGACGCCATGCGACTCTCATCGCCCGGCCACCCGCACCTGACGTACTGCACCAACATCCACCCGGGCGAGACGTGGGCCGAGGTGCGCGCGAACCTCGAGCGCTACGTCCTGGCCGTCAGGCGCGACGTGGCACCCGACCGCCGCTTCGGCGTCGGCCTCCGACTCTCCGCCCAAGCGGCCGCGACACTAGCCGAACCCGCCGAGCTCGAGGCCTTCCGCGGATTCCTCGCGACCCACGGGCTCTACGTGTTCACGATCAACGGGTTCCCGTATGGGGTCTTTCACGGTGCACGGGTCAAGGAAGAGGTGTACCTACCCGACTGGATGGACGAGGCGCGGCTCGTCTACACAGACCGCCTCGCCGAGCTCCTGGCCGCCTTGCTTCCCGACGAGCCCGACCTCGACGGAAGCGTGAGCACCGTCCCCGGCGCCTTCAAGGCCCGTGTCGCGGGGGAGGCCGACGCGGCGCGGATGGCCGAGCTGATGCTGCGCCACGCGGCCACGCTGGTGCGGGTCCGCGAGCGGACGGGCAAGATCGTCTGCCTCGCGCTCGAGCCGGAGCCCTGCTGCCACCTGGAAACGGTGGCGGAGACGGTCGCGTTCTTCGAGCGCCATCTCTTTAGCCGCGCGGCTACCGAACGACTCGCCGCGCTCGCCGGCCTCGGCCACGCCGAGGCCGAGGCGTTCCTCCGCCGCCACCTCGGCGTCTGCTTCGACGCCTGTCACATGGCGGTCGAATTCGAGGAGCCGGGGGCGGCCCTCGACGCCTTCCAGGCCGCCGGGATCCGGGTGGGCAAGATCCAGATCAGCGCGGGCCTCGCGGTCGGGCTCGGCGGGCGCGATCCCGCCGCGCTCGAAGCGCTCCGACCGTTCGCCGAGGGCGTGTACCTCCACCAGGTAGTCGAGCGGAGCCCGGGCGGCCTTACACGCTTCGTGGATCTGCCCGAGGCGCTCGCGGCCGCGGGCCACGACGGCGGCGAGCGGCGCGAGTGGCGGATCCACTTCCACGTGCCGCTCTTCCGCGAGCGCCTGGGCCGGTTCCTCAATACGCAGGGGTACCTGCGCGAGCTGCTGACGCGGCTCCGTCGCGAGACGCCCTCCCGACACCTCGAGGTCGAGACGTACACGTGGGACGTGCTCCCCGAGGAGTACCGTCGGGAAGGCATCGTGGGCGACGTGGCCCGCGAGCTGCGGTGGGTCATCGACCGGATGACTGGCGTACCATAGTGGACGGCGCCGCACAGGGGCGCCGCGGAGGTGACGCATGCTGCCCTTCAAGGCCTTGAGCCACGTCAGCGTGACCGTGTCCGACCTCGGCAAGGCCCGCCGATTCTACGGTGAGTTCCTGGGTCTCGTGGAGATCCCGCGCCCGGATTTCGGCTTCCCGGGCGTCTGGTACACGCTCGGCGGCGAGCTCCAGCTCCACGTCATCGTCGGCGAGCACAGCGAGGTCCGGCCCGTCGAGCCCCACCGGTTCGACGTACGCGACCGGCACTTCGCGCTCTGGGTCGAGGACGCCGACGAGACCTATGACCGGCTCACGCGAAGCGGACAGCCCTTTCACGACTTCACCTCGACGCCGACGGGGCTCCGGCAGCTCTTCGTGCACGACCCCGACGGCAACATGGTGGAGTTCATCGGCCCTACGCGGGCGTCGCGGGTCACGCGGATGGAGCGCCGGTAGCCGTCGAGGCTCCTCGAGGACCAGCGCGCCCTCAGGCGAGGTCGCGCTTCTTGGCCTCGAACTCCTCCCTGGAGATCTCCCCGCGCGCGTAGCGCTCGCGCAGGATGTCGAGCGCGGCGTCGGCGCGGTCGCGCCGTGGGTCGCGCGCCCGGCTCACGAGCCAGCGGAGCCCCACCGCGAGCCCGGCGATCACGAGCCCCCAGAACACGAGCATCAGAAGCATCATCATGAGGCCCCAGACGCTCCACATGCCCCACATCGGAGGGGGGGCCCACCCGTTCCAGTCCCGGTCCTGCGCCTGCGCGAGCGCCCGGGGCATCGCGCCGGCCAGTGCCGCGACCGCCATTCCTATCGCACGTGTCATCCGAGGACCCTCCTGAGGCCGCCGGCGCCGGCGTGCCCGGCGCGGGGCTCAGCGCAGCGAGGACAGGTACGCGGCGAGCTGCTCCACCTGGCCCCGGGTGAGGTGCTGGAACTTCTGCGTGTGAACCAGCAGCTTGTGCCGGGCCGGGTTTCGGAGCCAGCCCGCGAGCCCGTCCTCGTCGTACCGGGCGCCCACGTGGGAGAGGTCGGGGCCGGTCGCGTTGCCGGAACCGCCGACCGTGTGGCAGCTGAAACAGCCGTTGTCGATGAAGAGCTGCTGGCCGTCGGCGAGCAGCAGCTCCCGTTCCTGCGCGCTGGCCGGCGCGACGGCCAGCAGAAGACTCAGTCCGACTCCGGAGATACGGAGGTTCATGCCCGTTCCTTTCCGATCGCGATTCGCCCGGCGCTCGATCCCGGCCGCCGGTCGGCGCCGGCCGCCGGCCACCACGCGGCGCTCCGTAGAAGATACCAGGGCCGGTCCGGAGCGGCAGCCCGCGCTACCCCTTGACGCCGCCGATCGGGACGAGCGACGCGACCCGACGCGAGATGCCGAGCCGGTCGAGCACCTCCACGACCGAGGCGAGGTCCTTGTAGGCAAAGCCCGCCTCCTCGGCGACGCCGGACCTCGAGGCGGCACGCACGAGGATGCCCCGGGCCTCCATGTCCCTGAGCAAGGTCTCCCCGCGCGTGCGGCGCTTGGCCTCGCCCCGCGACATGGTCCGCCCCGCGCCGTGCGCGGTCGAGCCGAACGTCTCCGCCATCGCGGCCGCCGTCCCGACCAGCAACGCCGAGCCGGTCTCCATCGAGCCGCCGATGATCACCGGCTGGCCGATCTCGCGATACGCCTCCGGCACATCGGGGGCGCCCGGACCGAAGGCGCGGGTCGCGCCCTTACGGTGGACGACCAGCTCGAGGAGCTGGCCGTCGACCAGGTGGCGCTCGACCTTCGCGGTGTTGTGGCAGACGTCGTAGACCACCGTGAGCCCGAGCTCGCGCGGGTCCCGCCCGAACACGGCGCCGAACGCCTCGCGTACGCGGTGCGTGATGACCTGGCGGTTGGCGAAGGCGGCGTTGGCCGCCGCCGTCATGGCCCCGAAGTAGGCCTGGCCTTCGGGCGAGCCGAAGGGCGCACACGCCAGCTCCCGATCATGCACGCTGATGCCGTAGCGCCGCATCACCTGGTCGAACAGCCGGAGATAATCGGTGCCGATCTGGTGGCCGAAGCCGCGGGAGCCGCAGTGGAGCATCAGGAGCACCTGCCCCGCCGGGCGCCACCACCTGGACCTCAAGGTAGTGGTTGCCGGAGCCGAGCGTCCCCAGCTGGTCCATGCCGCGCGAGACCGCCCGGTCACTCACCGCGTCGGGCTTCGCGCCGGGCAGGCAGCCACCCCCCTCGATGCGATCCAGATCCTCGGGCCATCCGTACCCGCGCGTCAGGCACCAGCCGGCGCCCTCGACCATGACGCGGCGGAACTCCGCCGCGCTCAGGTGGACGAAGCCCCGGGCACCGACGCCCGAAGGGACTGCCGCGAAGAGCGCGTCGACCAGCTGGCGAAGGCGGGGTCGGACCTCGGTTTCAGTCAGATTCGACCGCAGGAGACGCATCCCGCAATTGATGTCGAAGCCGATCCCGCCGGGCGAGATCACCCCGGTGTCGGCGCGGAAGGCCGCGACGCCCCCGATCGGGAAGCCGTACCCCCAGTGGCCGTCGGGCATGCAGAGCGCCGCTCGCACGATCCCGGGTAGGCAGGCGACGTTGGTGACCTGCTCGAAGACCCCCTGGTCCATTTGGGCGAGGAGCGTGTCGGACGCGTAGAGGCGCGCGGGCACGCGCATCCCTGGCTTCTCACTCGGCGGGATCTCCCAGACGCACTCGGCGATCCGCGTGACCTTCATCGCTACACCCTGTCACACGGCCCTCGGCGGCGAGGGCCGCTGCCTCAGACGTCGATCACGACCCGGGCTCGCCACCCGCCGTTCACCCGGGTCACCGTGAACTGGTGGAGCGTGACCGCCTTGGGATCGGCTCCGAGCAGAGTCCGCGCGGGATCGATCGCGCCGCCCCGCGCCTCGGCCAGGACCTGGAACGGGCCCTCGCCGGTCACCCTCGCCTGCACACGCGTGAAGACCTCGCGGTCCCGGTCCTTGCGGTAGATCAGCTCGGAGAGCCAGTCGTAGAGCAAGAGATCGAGCTCGGGTGCCGTGACCGTGAGCGTCCGCTCGACCGTCTGGGATACGGTCGTGGGCTCGACCATCAGCGCGGCCAGCGCGGCGGCCGCGGTCTCGAAGAGGTCGTCCAGGTCCCGCCCCTCGAGCTCGATCGCGCAATCGGCCAGCGCCACGTCTTCGAGGAAAGTGTACCGTCCCACTTCGTTGCCCGGGCGAGACTGCGCGGGCGCAGAGCCCGACGAGGCGATCCATCTCAGCACACTTGTGTTCCGGGGGAAAGGGCAAGATCTCCCCCTGGGCCCCCCGGGGTCGGCGAGGGGGCTCTGCGGCGGCTCACGCCGCGCGACCCCCCGGCCGCCGGAGCCCGCCGACCGGGGCGCCCACGCCGCCTACGGGACTTGGACTTCTTGCACGCGCGGGGTCCGGAGGGCCTCCGTCCGCGCCTGGTGCAGTCAGGGCGCCTGGACCTCCTGCGTCCGCGCGTCGCTGGCCCCGTGAAGACCACGCCGGCCCGCCCGGCCAGGCAGGCCGCGAACGCTTTCGTGACGTCTCTTCCCTTCGTCCTCCGCCCGGGGCTTCCCCGACTCTCGTGGTATACGATGATCGTCCCGGCCGGAGGGCCTCAGGCCCTCTCCGGGCCGGGGGAGCCCGATGAAGCTCTACGTCGTCACCGCGCCCGAGGATCGGCGCGGCATCTACGAGACGTGGGAGGCGTGCAAGGCGGCCGTTCACGGCGTCGCTGGCGCCCGTTACCAGTCGGTCGCGTCCCGGGCGGAGGCCGAGGCAATCCTGGGCGGAGAGGGCATCACGCTCGGGCCCGGCCTCTACGCGTTCGTCGACGGCAATCACCAGGGCGGCGTCGGTGTCGTGCTCGTCAGAAAGTCGGCGGACGGCTCGCTCGCCGTCCTGCGCGAGATCGGCACCACGGTCCACGAGGTCTTCGGTCGGGCGGGCATCGCGACGCTCGAGTCGCCCGACGCTATCGCCCGGGCCCTGGCCCGGATCCGCAACGTCCTCGCCGAACTCGGCGGCCTCTACGGGGCCCTCGGCCTCGTCCCGAGTGGCGCCGCGGTGACGATTGTCCACGATTACGAGGGGGTCGCCGCGTGGGTCACCGGCCGATGGCGCGCGAAGGACCCCACCGTCGCGCAGGTCATCGCCGCGTGCCGAGAACGGATCGCGGAACGCCGCCTGGACGTGACCTTCCGCCATCAGCGCGGTCACCAGTCAATCCACGCCGGCGCCAATGAGTTTGCCGCGTTCAACCGCCGCGCCGACGCGCTCGCGGCGCAGGCAGCAGGCCCTCCGCGGCGCCGACGCGCGGGCTCCTCGTGAGTGCCGGCGCTCGTGAGCGCGCTGCTCATCCTCTCGCGTCGCCGCGGCGGAGCTTGCCCGGCGCCCCTCCACAATACGAAGGCACGGACCGCCCGGAGCTGCGCGTGGGGCCTCGTGTCGACGGCGCGACGATCGTCGGCGACCTGCGGCCCCGTCGCGTTCTCGCCCCCGAGCCTGATCGCCGCCTCCCTCCGCCTGCCGTCGGCGGCTTGGGGCGGGGTCATGACCGTCGCGACCGCGCTCGGCGCTTCCGCCGCCGTGCTCACAGGCCTGCTGGGGCGTGGCCGCTCTGCGGCGGCGCCAAGGCAGGGACCGTCAGGCAACGAAGGGCGGGATCGGCGGGATCTCCACCTGTCGGGTCCTGACCTCCCGCACACCCGGCAGCTCCCGGGCCACCTCCACCATCCGCTCGAGCGCCGCCGTGCCCTCGAGGGTGACGACGCCCTGCCGCGCTTCGACCGTGATCCGGTGCTTGCGCGTCTCCGGATTGGTGGCGAGCGCCACTTGGACCCTGAACGCGAGCGCGCGGTCCGCCACGAGCTGCGTCCCGGCCTCGGTCCGGGCGAACTCGGGCTGGCGTACGAGGTCAGCGAGGATCCCGACCGCAGCGTCGGTGCCGAGCACCTCGGCGTTGATCGTCACGTCGTAGAGGAGCGGGTCACGGATGTCCACCTCGTAGAGGTACCGCATGCGGCCGCTCCGCTCGGCGTCGTCACGCTGGACCATCTGGGCCGCGCTCCGCGGATTGATCCGGGCCCCGGTCTGCTTGGAGAGGTCTTCGACGAGTCGCCTCACCCGGAAGTCGAAGGGCGCCATCACCCGCCCCCGCAGCGCGTGCGGAATCCCCCGCAGGAGCCACTGGCCGCCGCGCCCCATCAGGACCACGTTGTCGTCCTCGGCGAACTCGTAGAACACCGTCTGAATGACCGTGATGTAGCGACGGGTCTCGACGTCGAAACGCTCGAACAGCGACGGCTTCGCCTCGTCCAGATGCGAGAGCCGGTCCTCCGCGAGCCCATACCGGCGGGCCGCCTCGGAGATGAGCTCGTGGTCCACGTAGCGGAAGTTCAGGCGGTGGGCGAAGGTCATCCCAATCTCGGGACCGGGGGCCCCCATCTCGCTCGAGAGTGTCACAATCGCCATCGCGCCCTCCCCGGCGGCGACGCGCGCCGTCCTAGGTCAGCTTAGATCCTGGGGTATCGTGGCGCAACCGCGAGGGAGGAGGCGAGCCCGTTGCTGCTCTGAGTTCGTCACCCACCCTCGCCAGCTGACAGAGCGCGCCGCACGACTTGGCGGATCGCGTCCACGTGTGCGAGGACGTTCCGCACGATGCGCGCGCAGCCCTCCGCCGGGGTCGCCGCCATGCTGCGGCTCGGAGCGAGGGAGTCCGGCCGGCATTCGTCAGCGGCATCAAGGGGGGCTTTGCGCGGCCGTTGGCAAGGCTTGCCCAGGCCCGTGGGAACCGAATACCCTCGCTCCAGTACGTCGGGGAAGGCGTGCCAGCACCCCGGGCTCTGCATTACGGTGCTCTTGCACGCTATCCTGATGATGATCCCACGGGAAGTCCCGCAGGTGCTCGCGCTGCAGGCGAAGATCCAGCGGGATGGGCGGTTCAATGAGGGGCGCGTTCCCTCAGGGGGGAGACGGACGCCATGACCGAACGGGGGGCGCCATCAAAGGCCGAGCTGCTGGCGAGGCTGACGGCCAGCCGGGATCACGTGGTGGCGACCGTACGCGCGCTGCCGGCGGAGGCCCTGGAACGGGGACGGTACGAGAACGGCTGGAACGGCCGACAGATCTTGGCCCACGTCGCCTCCATAGAATGGACCTATCCGCGGCTGATCGACATCGCGCGCGAGACCGGGGAGACAGACGCGGCCGCGAGGGACGGTGGACTCCCGATGCGCGCCATGCGGGGCGGAGTCGATGCCTACAATGACCGGCAAGTGGCGAAGCGCGCCCACCTGTCGGCGGCGGAACTGCTCGACGAGTTCGAGCGGAACCGCGCCGCCACCATCCGCGCGGTCGAGGCCGCGGACGAGGAGCTCTTCGCGCGTCCCGTCCGGTCGGCGGGGGGATTCACCGGGCCGTTGGCGGCGGTTTTTCATGCGGTGGCCGTGGAGCATGTCCTCGGCCATATCCGCGACCTTGCGGGATCGGGCGCTATCGCGCGCTGACCGATGGCAGGTGTCAGCAACCGGCACCGGGCGACGCGGCAGGCGGGCGGCGCCGGTGCCAACCAGGGGTGATGGAGATGCCCGACCCTGTTCCGGCGCGGGTGCGGGACGAGCTGGCGGCTCTTCCGGCCCCGACGCGGGCGGCGTTTCACGAGGCCTTTCGCCGACGGGCCCGATCCACGGCGACCGCCTACTTGATCTGTGTCCTAGTGGGCGGACAGTACGGCTACGTGGGCCGGTGGGCTCTCCAGATCCTCTTCTGGGTGACCCTGGGCGGGCTCATGGTGTGGTGGGTCGTCGATCTGTTCCGGATTCCAGGGATGGTGCGCCGCTACAACGAGCGCGTCTCCCACGAAATCCTGGAAGCGCTCCGAACGCGCTCGGGCTGAGGGGCGGCCCGCGCACCTCGAGGCGCTCCCCGGCCCAGTCCCGCGCGCCGCTCAGCTCTTCCGCGAGGTCTTCGCGAAGAAGGTCCCGAGCCGCGGCTCCAGGTCGCGGCGGCCGCAGCCGGGGCAGCTGGCTCCCTGCTGGTGCTCCTGCATAGTCTGGGTGATCGATACCTCGCGCTGACAGGTCGGACAATAGTATTCATAGAGAGGCATATCCACTCCTCCCGTTCGGCTGAAGGGGTACCTCGCCGAAAATTGTACTCCCAGGAGCCCTTTCCCGGCATCCGCGGAGATGCTATCTCTGTCCATGATCATGGGGGGGACGGCGACTGTGATCGACCCGGGTCGGGCGCGGAGGATCAGAGACCTCGTGCGTGAGGCCTCGGTCACGGTCACGCCTGGCACGACGGTTGATGAGGCGCGGCGACTCGTCCGGGAGACGCCGACCGACTACCTCCCGGTGGTCGACTGCGGCCTCCTCGTGGGGATCGTGAGCGACCGGGATCTCCGGGCGGCCGGCGGCACCTCGGCTCCGGTCGCCGAGGTGATGACTCGGACGGTCTTCGTCCTCTCTCCGGAGACTCCGGTGCGGGATGCCGCGCGAGTCTTCCGGCGGCGCCGGTTCGGAGCCATGCCCGTCCTCGAGGGGCGAGAGCTCTGGGGGATGGTCGCCCGGGACGCCGTGCTGGAGGCCCTCGCAGCGGCGGGCGACCCACGCGGCGTCCCGCGCGACCCGAGCGGGCAGGCTCGGGCAGAGTAGGCTCGGACCGTTGACACCGCGAAGGGCGTCCGGCAGAGGCTCGGGTGGAACCTTCCGCTCGACGTTCCTCGGAGACCTGCTCGCGGGTCCGCGGCCCCGGCGCGCCACGGAGGTGCTCGCCGACGCCTACGCGCGGGAGGCGCGGCTGGTGCGCCAGCTACAGCTGCACGCCGAGCACTTCGGCCGGTATCCAGACAAGCGCGCGCGGCTCCTCGAGCTGGCCGCCCGGGCTGACGGCTACGCCCGGAGCCTGGCGGCGGCCCTCGACCGGTCGGGCGCGGCGCCGCCGGCGTCCGTTCCCCGCCCGCACGACGGGCGGACGAACTGGGAGCGGCTCCGGATCGACTTGGAGGAGGTGAGCGCGGCGGCCGAGGCCTACCTGGGCGACGCCTACGCGATCGAGCCTGGACATCCGGAGATCGCGGAGCTGCTGCTCAATCTGCGTGGGCAGAAGGCCGCCGACCGAGAGACCCTCGCCTGGCTCCTCGCCCGATCCGACAGGGCCGCCCTCGACCGGCCCGACGACGAAAGCGGCCCGAGCACCGACGGAGCGCCGCCCGAGGTTCCCGACGCCGCACCCTACACGGCCTCGTTCTACGGCGCCGCGCCCGAGTAGCGCGACGGCGCTTCGCCGAAGTCTGGCCCCTGCGGGCGCCGGTCGGGTGGCGTGCTGGCGTGGCCCTTGATCGTGTCGTCGCGCTGCGCCTGGCCGTCGAGCAGCCCGAGCCAGACCATCACCTAGACCGGCGCCGTCCCGGCACCGGGCGTGGCTCGAAACTTCTTCCCACGACGGAGCCGGCGCCGTCAACGCGCGGGTCCCGGCCCGCGCGCCGCTCCCCCGCGGGGTAGAATTCCCGCGGATGGGGAACGGCGCACGCGCCTATCACCGGTGGCGACTGATCCTGTCGGGCGCGCGGCTCGGCGTGACCGCGCTCGTGCTCGCGCTCGGGGTCTGGGCCGCGGCCGGCCCCGCGCGGCCGCCCGTTCCCGCCCACTGGCCGGGGCTCGCGCTCGTCGTCCTGATCGAGCTCGCCATTCTGGGATTCGCTGTCCAGCTCGCGACCGCGCCGCTCAGCGTGATCGTGGGCTACGAATTGCCGAGGCGCTTCGGCCTCCTGCACCAGCCGTGGCGCCGCTGGCTCGCCGACCGCGCCAAGGGACTCGCGATCAGCGGGCTCCTCGCCCTCGTCGCGTTCGAGGTCCTCTACGCACTCCTCCGGTCGACACCGCGCTGGTGGGTCGCGGCGGCGGCGATCTTCTTCGCCGGTTACGTCCTCCAGACCGCCGTCGCGCCGGTCTGGCTCTTCCCGCTCTTCTACCGCCTGACGCCGCTCCGGGACACGGGGCTCCAGGACCGCTTGCTCACGCTGGCGCGGCGCGCCGGGGTGCCGGTGCTCGGCGTCTGGGTAGGTGACCAGTCCCGCAAGAGCCGGACCGCGAACGGTACCGTCGCCGGCCTTGGCCGCACCCGGCGGATGATCCTCTGGGACACGCTCCTCACCCAGTTCACGCCCGACGAGATCGAATTCGTGCTCGCCCACGAACTCGGCCATCACGCCCACGGCGACGTGCGCCGGATGCTCGCCCTCCAAGGCGCGCTCGCGCTCGGGAAGTTCTGGCTCGCCGATCGGTTCCTGCGTCTGGGCGGCCCCCTCTGGGGACTCGGCGGGCTCGCGGACCCGGCAGGGCTGCCGTGGCTCGCCCTCGTGCTGATGGTCCTCGGGCTCGTGGCGGCGCCGATCGCCAATGCCTACTCGCGACGGATCGAGGCCGAGGCCGACGACTTCGCCCTCGCCCTCACGCAGAACGTGCCGGCCTTCCGCGGCGCGCTCGACCGGCTCGCCGCGCTGAACCTGAGCAAGCGCCGCCCGAGCCGACTCGAGGAGCTGCTGCTCTACACCCATCCGTCGGTGGATCGGCGGATCGCGCGCCAGCTCGCCGCCCCGGGCCTCCCCCTCCGCCCATAGACGGCCGGCGGCCCCGGCCGCCCCGGACGGGGGGCCGGTCGTCTCGGCTCAGGTCGGCCTACCTCACTACTTGATGTTGGTCGCCCGGATCAGGAGCGGGAACGGGAACTTCACCCCGTGGTGGGGTTCGAGCTCCCCCGCGGGCAGAAAGTACCACTGCCCAGGCGTCATGCTGTTCAGGCCGCCCGGAAACCGGGGGAGGCTCGCGACGTTGACGCCGGCCTTGGCGAGCGGCTCGGCGTTGACGAAGTCGACCACGTCCTCCGCCGTCCGGGTCGGGTCGGCGGCGTAATGGGTCATGTGGCCGCCCGCGGCGAGCCCGGCGTTGAAGCAGTACTCCCCGCTCACCTTGGTGAGGTCGATGGCGATGTCGGGCCGGAGCGAGAGCTGGTTGGCGATCGTCGAGAGCTCGCCGGCGACGATCCCCGCCTGCGGCGAGGGGTCCGCGCCGAGGCTCGACCCGAGTCCGACGCCGCCGAGGATGACCACGATCGTGACGAGCACGGTTCCGATGTATCGCATCTGTGAGGCTCCTTTCATTCGGGCCGGTCTCCGATGCCGACGAGGCGGCGGAGCCTCACCCCGACCGGCGTGCCGAGGAGCGCTGCGGCTCCCCAGAGCCAGCCGTGCAGGCTCGTCGAGGCGATGCCGCTGACGTAGGCGCCGATGTTGCAGCCGAAGGCAATCCGCGAGCCGTAGCCGAGGAGGAGGCCGCCAAGCAGCGACACGGCGGCGAGCCGGGGCAGGACTCGCCGCGTGGGCGCGAACCTCCCGGCGAGGCCGGCGGCGAGGCAGGCCCCGAGCACGATGCCGAGGTCCATGACCGAGGTGACGTCGGCGAGCACCGGCGCCGCGAGCGCCGCCCGCTGGAAATCCCCGCTCCAGAACGGGACCGTCGAGAGGTCGTAGCCGAGGAGCGCCACGAGCTTGGCCCCCCAGAGCGTGAATGCCCAGGTGATCACCCACGGATGCCCGGCGAGGACGAGCGTGAGGGCGTTGAGGACCGCGAGCGCAACCGCCCCCGCGAGGAGCGGCCACGGCCCGTGAATGAGGCGCCACCTGCCTCCAGGCGGCCCGGCCGCCGCGGAGGGCGCAGCCAGGCGCCGCCGTCGCTCGACCGCCCGCGTCGCGACCACGACCGCCGCGAACGCGACCAGCTGGACGGCAACGGCCCGAGCCCAGCCGAGCCGGGCCGCGAGCGACACTTCCCCGAGCGATGGGGTGGCCGCCCAGAACTCCGCGTGCCACGTCGCGAGCACGGACCCCCCCACGAAGCCTGCGAGCGTCAGCACCATCGGCGTCGTCCCCGCCCCGAGGTGGAAGAGCGTGCCCGATCCGCAGCCGCCGCCGAGCTGCATCCCGATGGCGAAGACGAACGCACCGATCAGCACCGAGAGGCTCGCAGGGGCGACGGCGCCGCCGAGGGCCAGGCCGAAGGCCTCTCCCGCCGCGAGGAGCGGCGCGAAGAGCACGGTGGCGACGGCCAGCATCAGCATCTGCGCCCGGATGCCGCGGCCGTCGCCGCGGGTGACGAGGGCGCGGAAGGCCGCGGTGAAACCAAAGGCCGCGTGGTAGAGGACCACGCCGAGGGCGGCGCCGACCAGGAACAGCGCGCTCTGCCGGGCGCCGTACCGTGGCGCGAGCCAGACCGCGCCGATCAGGAGCGCCGCGCCGACCGCGCCGACCACGCGGGGCTGGGCGCGGCGGGGAGCGAGGCCGGTCGCGAGGGCCACCTCCGCCTCGAGCGTCGCGGGGCCATTGGTCGCCGGGCTGAGCATCCGACCCAAGTCTACCGCGGCGCCGGCGGCTCCGCCGGGGAGCGCCGGCGGGTGGTGGCGTGTTACCATCACTTGCTACCCTCGCTGGTCTCTCGCTCGCTCACGCTTCCCCCGCTGGGTTCGAAGCGGACCACGGTCCGGGACTGGAGGCGATACGGATGACGAACTTCTGGCGAGACGTGGTGATGACCTCGATCCGGGATATGGGCCAGAAGGGGGCGGCGGTCCTGCCCGGTCTGGTCGCGATGGTGACGCTCCTCGGGCTGGGCGCGCTCCTGGGCTGGATGGCCCGGATGACCCTGATGCGGCTCGCGCGCGCCGTCGACTTCGACCGGCGCAGCCAGACCTGGGGCCTGACCCTCGCGCTCGGGCGCGCCGGGATCGGCCGGCCGCCGTCGCAGATCCTGGGGCTCCTGGCCTTCTGGGGCGTCTTCGTGATCGTCGCCACGATGGGAATCGAGGCGACGGGCGTGCCGGGAACGGCGGGAGCGACGGGGACCCTCATCCAGTTCATTCCGCGCCTGGTGACCGCCGTGCTCATCCTGGTCGTGGGATGGCTGGCCGCCAACTTCGTCGGCCAGGCGGTCCTGATCGCGGCCGTGAACGCAGGGGTGCCGGAGGCGCGGCTCGTGGCGCGGGCGGCGCGGTGGGCCGTGCTCTTGTTCGCCTTCGCCACCACGCTGACCCATCTCGGGATCGGCAAGGACATGATCATGATCGCCTTCGGCACGACCTTCGGCGGCGTGGTGCTGGCCCTCGCCATCGCCTTCGGCCTCGGCGGCCGCGGCCTCGCGCGGGAGGCCCTCGAGCGCCGCCTGCGCCGGCCGCGAGAGCCGCATCCGCGGGAGACGATCACGCACCTCTGAGCCGCCGGGCGGGATCAGATCGGCGTTCCCTCGATCCCATACGGCGCCTCGCCGACCCTGCCCTCGGCGAGCCGGAACCAGTAGAAGGCGTACGGCCCGAGGCTCAGGAAGTAGGGCAACTCTCGGACAGCGGGAAAGTGGGTCTGGCCGAGCAGCTCGATCGGAGTCGCTCCCCGGCACTGGGCCAGATCGAGCTCGACCGGCTGGGGCGCGCCGGAGAGGTTGTTCACGATCAGCAGGGTCTCGTGACCATATCGGCGCAGGTAGGCCAGGACCTTCCGGTTCCGCGGTCGGAGGAACTCGATGGTCCCGTGGCCGAAGGCGGGCGACGTCTTCCGCGCCGCGAGCAGTCGCTTCATGGTGCCGAGCAACGAGCCGGGCGCCCGGGTCTGGGCCTCGACGTTGACGGCCGCGTAGCCGTAGACGGGGTCGGTGATGACCGGGGCGTAGAGCCGCGAAGGATCCGCCGTGGAGAAGCCGCCGTTACGGTCGCCGCTCCACTGCATCGGTGTCCGCACCCCGTTGCGATCGCCGAGCCGCACGTCGTCGCCCATGCCGATCTCGTCGCCGTAGTAGATGATGGGGCTGCCCGGAAGCGTGAAGAGCAGACTCTGCAGCAGCTCGATCCGTCGTCGGTCGTTGTCCATCAGGGGCGCGAGCCGTCGCCGGATCCCGAGGTTCAGCTTCGTCTGCGGACCCGGGGCGTAGGCATAGTACATGTAGTCCCGCTCCTCGTCGGTGACCATCTCGAGCGTCAGCTCGTCGTGGTTCCGCAAGAACAGGCCCCACTGGCACGCGGCCGGGATCGGTGGGGTGTGCGTGAAGATGTCGGTGATCGGCCCGCGGTCCTCGCTGCGCACCGCCATGTAGATGCGCGGCATGAGCGGGAAGTGGAATGCCATGTGGAACTCGTCCCCGTCGCCGAAGTAGTGGCGGACGTCCTCGGGCCACTGGTTCGCCTCCGCGAGGAGGATGCGGCTCGTGTACTCCTGGTCGATGGTGCGCCGGAGCTCCCTCAGGTAGGCGTGAGTCTCGGGGAGGTTTTCGCAGCTCGTCCCTTCCCGCTCGAACAGGTACGGTACCGCGTCGCAGCGGAAGCCGTCGAGCCCGCGGTCGAGCCAAAACCGCATCACGTCGAGCATGGCCTTGCGAACGTCGGGGTTGTCGTAGTTGAGGTCCGGCTGGTGGCTGAAGAACCGGTGCCAGTAGTAGGCTTGCGCCACCGGGTCCCACGTCCAGTTCGACTTCTCGCTGTCGGTGAAGATGATCCGCGCCCCTCGGTAACGCTCGTCGGTCTCGCTCCACACGTAGTAGCCCCGGTAGGGCGAGGAGGGCGAGCGGCGCGCCTCCTGGAACCACGGGTGCCGGTCGGAGGTGTGGTTGACGACGAGGTCGGCGATCACCCGAAGCCCGCGCCGGTGCGCGGCGTCGAGGAAGCGCTCGAAGTCGGCCACGCTGCCGTAGTCGGGGTGGATCCCGTAGAAGTCGGCGATGTCGTAGCCATCGTCCCGCAGCGGCGACGGGTACATGGGAAGGACCCACAGGCAGTCGACGCCCAGGTCGCGGAGGTAATCGAGCTTCTCGGTGAGGCCCGCCAAGTCGCCGATCCCGTCGGCGTTCGTGTCAAAGAACGCCTTGACGGGCAGCTCGTAGAAGACGGCGTCCTTGTACCAGAGCGAGCCTACCGGCGGCATGCCTCGTCCTGATCCGATTCTGTCCTCCCGACGATCATCTTGCCACAGAAGGCGATCGCTTCACGGCCAGCGCGCCAGGAGATACGCCTTTTCCCGCTCGAAGGCCCGGCAGCCGGCCTCGATCCAGGCTTCGGCCTCGCGCGCGCCGCCGCTCGCGGTTTCGCCGATGAACGCCGCCGTGCGCCCGAGGTAGAGCGGCACCAGCGAGCGGAGCAGGTGCTGGCGGTACAGGACGCGGGCGCGGTAGCCGACCGCAAAGTCGTAGACGACCCGCGCCCACAGCGCGTGCGGGAAGCCGTGCCCCTCGTCGGTCGTGAACCCGAGCGCGAGGACGTCGGCCAGCGTGTCCGGGGCGAGGATCTGCTCCCAGACCGGCAGCAGGTCCTTCAGGCCCAGCCGAAAGGCCCGGATCATCCCGGTCACGTTCAGCTCGACCGACCAGAGACCGAGCGGGAGCCCGCGGCCGACGACCGGCACCGGCTGGCTTCCCCGGACTGCGCCCCAGGCCTCGGCCGTCTGCGCCTGGAGCGCGAACACCGAGTCCATCACGTGGGAGAGCGTCGCCCCGAGCTCCGTGCGTCGGCCGCGCGCGTCGACGACGTACGGGCCGAGCCACGCCTCGCACACCGAGAACCGCTCGGTGACGGCGGTGGCCAGCCCCCAGAGGGTGATCCCATGGCGGACGAGGTCGCTCTCCCAGCCCTCCTTCCCGCACAGGTGCGCGACCAGCCTTCCTGACAGCCCGGCCTCGCCGGCAAGGGGCTGCCGGATCCGGCGACCGTAGAGGGCGCCGACGAGAGGAGAGACGAGTCCGCTCGTGAGCGTTCCCTCGTAGCGGTGGCGCTGATAGAGGGGCGCCACGTAGTCGTGGTCGTCCTCGAGGATCGGCCGGAGCAGGCGGTCGATCCACTCGGGCGTGATGCTCTGACAATCGGCGCCGACCAGGACGCACGCGCGCGCCCCGAGGAGGTGCGCCACTTCCAGGATCGTCCGATGCGCGGCGCCCCGCCCGGGCACGCCGTGATACGGCACGGCCACCCGCTCCTCCGGCGGGCCCTCGTGGCGCGCCAGGATCCGGGGCGCGTCCCAGTCGACTCCGTCGATCTCGGCCCGCGTCTCGTCCGTCGACCCCCCGTCGGAGCAGACCAGCACCGCGCGCGCGCCGTCGAAGTGTTTCTGGAGTCCGGCCCGGACCGCGTCGAGCACCGCGCCGATCGTGCCGGCATTGTCGTAGCTCGGCAGGCCGACCACGATATCGGCCGTGCCGAGTGCGCTCGCCTGTCCTCGGACCTCGGGAGGCAGCATCGCGCCCCCCTATCCGAGGCGGCCACGCGTCATGCGGGCGTCGCCGTGAGATGCGCGAGGAGCGCGAGATAATCGCTGAGGTGCCGCGTGATCAGGAAGTTGCGGCGGACGTGTTCACGTCCGACGCCGCCCATCCGCGCGATCAGCTCCGGGTTGTTGAGGAGATGGCGCAGCCAGAACGCCGCCCCCTCCGCCGAGCGGACGATGTAGCCGGTGACGCCGTCCGCGATCTGGGCCGGCAGGCCACCGACGGCGCCGCCGATCACGGGCTTGCCCTTCCACATCGCCTCGGCCACCCCGATGGCGAACCCGTCGCGGACGGACTTCTGCAGCACGATCGTGGCCGCTCGCTGGAGCGCGTTGATCTGGAGCTGGGCGTCGGGCGGAAGCTCGAGTGCCACGATATCGGGATCGCGGGCGGCCGCCTCCCGGAGCTCCGCGAACACCTCCCCGCTTTCGGGCCCGTCGCCGCCGCCCCCCGCCAGCACGAGCCGCACGTCGTGGTGCTTCTTCACGATCCGGTAGGCGTTGACCACGCCGATGGGATCGCGGGAGCGGTCGACGGCACCGACCTGGAGGAGCACGGGCTTGTCGAGCGGTACCCCGACCCCCTCCAGGATCGTCCGGATCTCCCGCCGCGAGAGCTCCCGGTTCTTGTCCGAGAGCGGGTCGATGGACGGGTGCACGATGAACTGCGGTATCGGAAGATGCGGCACGAAGCCGGGGCGTGAGAAGACGGCCGCGTCGTAGCGCGCCGCGTAGCGGCGGAAGAAGTTCCAGATCCGCCGCTCAGGCGCGGACAGGTCGAGGTGACAACGCCAGACCCACGTCCCCCCGGCGGGCCGGTCGGCGACCAGGGAGGCGGGCGCCGGGTCGTGGACGAGGACGAGATCGGCCTCGAGGGGGAGCTTGCCGCCGGAGGCGCGGTTCCGCTCGAGGTAGTGCTCGAGCATCTCCTCGGTGAGGACCCGCTCCTCGCCCTGGAGCGCCGCCGTGATCGCCTTCGCCGTCGCGTAGAACTCGGTGTCGCCGCCGATGATCTCCCAACCCGCGTCGAGGCCGAGCTCGCTCATGAGCAACATGAGCCGTTGGAGCGCCTCCGCCGCTCCACCCCCGAAGCGCGTCGCGCTGATGTGGAGGAAACGGCGGCCGCGCACGCGGTCGGCGAGGCGCAGCAGCAGGTCGACGGTGCCGCGCGGCGCGACCTCGCGGTAGTCGTCGATCTTGATCATGCCGGGGCCGCGGGCTCGCGCCCCTCGGCGGCCGGGCCCGCGTCGAGGGCCGCGTCGAGCACATCCAGGAGCCGGGAGCGGACGCGCTCGAGGCTCGACAGGTAGGGGTCGGTGCGCTCGACCGCCGCGGCGAGGTCGTCCCGACCGAGCGATCCGCGGAGCCACCCCGCGAAGTCGCCCGCGCCGCGGCCGAGCCGCGTCCGCGCCAGCACCGTGTGGTAATAGATCGCGCTCGCCTCCACCTCGGCGAGCCGATCCCGGAACTCGGCGAGCGTCCGGGCCTCGAGGCCGGTCGGGATCTCGACCACGTGCGACTGGACGAAGTGGAACGGCTCACCGTCGTCGACCCGCGGGGGAACCCGGAGGTGCCCGAGGTGGTCCGAGACGATCGAGATGAGCTCCTCCCGAAGCTGCTCGGGGTCGGCGAAGTCGAACGGGTCGACCACCGCCAGCCGCTCGCCGAGGACGCGATCGCCGCGGTGGACCGCGGTCCACGTCGCGAAGTCGTTGGCGTAGGGGCCGACGAAGATCCGGTGGCGCAGGAAGTAGCCGCAGGTGTGGTAGAAGACCGACCCGGCCGGCACCCGCCGGAGGAACTCGAGCAGCTCCCGCTCGTCCTGCGCCTTCACACCCAGGTTCTCGAGGAGCTCGATGCAGCCGACGAAGCGGAAGGGGGGCGACGCGGCCACGCGTTACCTGGCTGGCGTCTCCGGACCCGGCGTCGCCCCCGGAGGCGGCGCCGCCGTCCCGACGCCTGTCGGCAGGGTCGGCACGTCCGGCTTGCGTACGCGCCGGATCGACGGATCGTCCACGAAGGGGGCGTAGCCATGGAGCGCCAGCGTGAGCGTGTCGCCCTCGGCGACGAGCAGGTCGACCGCCCCCGCGTTGCGCGTAAAGGTCGCCACCGTGGCCCCCTGAGGCGTCGAGACCGTCAGGAGGAGGCGGTCCGCCTCGCGCTGCTTGCGGAGCACCCTTCCGTCGAGGAGTTCGTTCCTCCCGGCGATCGCGTCGGGCAGGTACGGGCCCGCCAGGTGCGGGCCAAAGACCGTGCCCGCGACGCCGAGCCCCACACCGACCAGAAGGATCGCCAACGGCACCCAGCGCCCCATACGGCTCAAGACTACCCGACATCCGACCCGGCGCGCGCGGAATCCGAGCACTGCGACAGGCGCCGATCTCGTGGTACCTTGGACGGGAGCAGGGCCGTCGCGGGCCAGGCTTCGTCTGCTGGCGGAATCGCAACCTCGAGCCTTCGATCCCCATGGACGACGTCAGCGGCAGACTCGCGAGATCGTTCCGAGCGCGGCTTCGAGCGCGCAGTCAGCGCGCGCCTGTGTCCGCGGGAAGCCGCCCGGGGTCCCCGCGATGATCCTCTCCCCGCTCCTGACACCCGCCCTCGTGACCGTCGGCCTGACCGCGGTGGCGGTCGGCCTCCGCGGCGTCCTGCTCAAGCAGCTGACGGTGCGGATGGGGCGTCGCGGGGCCGACTCGCTCGACCTCCTTCATCGCGCGCTCCGCCTGCCGTCGCTGCTGTGGTCGCTGGTGCTCGGGCTCTACGGGGGCACGGAGGTCGCCACGCTCCCGCCCCGGCTCACCGCGCGTCTCCTGCTCGTGCTCCACGTGCTCATCGTCGTCTCGGTCACCATCACCGCCGCGAACCTGCTCGCCGCGCTGGTCGTACGCTTCGGCGAGCGCCGGACCCTGGCCGTCGGCGTGACCGGACTGGCCCGGACCGCCGTACGGGCCCTCGTGTGGACGGTCGGCCTGCTGATCCTCCTCGACGACCTCGGCGTCGCCATCACGCCGATCCTGACGGCCCTCGGCGTCGGCGGCCTCGCGGTCGCCCTCGCCCTCCAGGACACGCTCTCGAACCTCTTCGCCGGCATCCACATCCTCGCCGACCAGCCGATGCGGGTGGGCGACTACGTGAAGCTCGACAGCGGGATCGCGGGCTTCGTGGAGGACATCGGCTGGCGTTCCACGCGGATCCGCCTGCTCTCCAACAACATGACGATCGTGCCCAACGCCACCCTCGCCAAGAGCGCGATCACGAACTACAGCCTGCCCGAGCCGCGAATGTCACTCGAGGTCCGCGTGGACGTGAGCCACGCCGCCGACCCCGACCAGGTCGAGAAGGTCCTCGTCGAAGAGGCGACGCAGGCCGCCGGCGCCGTGCCCGGCCTGCTGGCGGATCCGCCGCCGGTCGTCCGCTTCATTCCGGGGTTCGGCGAATCGGCCCTCCAGTTTACCCTGAACTGCACGGTGGCGACCTACGGGGACCAGTACCTGGTGCAACACGAACTTCGGAAGCGGATCATCCGGCGCTTCCGGACGGAGGGGATCGAGATCCCGTTCCCGGTCCGGACGGTCGAGCTGCGCCCGTCCGACGGAAAGGCGAGGCCCTGAGACTCCCGGCCCCCGTCTGGGAAGATCTCGGGGAGGTGCTCGTGTCCGGCGGCCGCCTCCTGCTCCTCACGGACTTCGACGGAACGCTCGCGCCGCTCGCGGCCGATCCGTCGCAGGTGGAGCTCGCCCCGTCGACGCGCGAGGACCTCCGTGCGCTGGCCCGGCCTTCCCACGTGCGCGTCGGGGTGCTCTCGGGCCGGTCCCTCGGCGATGTCCGCGCCCGCGTGGGCGTCCCTGAACTGATCTACGCTGGCTGCCAAGGCCTCGAGGCGGAGGGGCCGGGGATCGCCTTCTGGCACCCGGAGGCCGAGCGCCAGCGTGCGCGCCTGGCCGACCTGGCGGGCGAGCTGCGGGCCCGTGTGGGCTCGTTGCCCGGCGCCCGGGTGGAGGACAAGGGGCTCGCGATCGGGCTCCACTACCGGAACGCGGCGCCCGACGCGGCGGAGCGGCTCGAGCTGGAGGCGGCGCGCGCGCTCGGGGAGACGCCCGGCCTGAGGATCCTGCGCGGCAAGAAGGTCATCGAGATCCTGCCCGCCGTCGACTGGAACAAGGGGGAGTGCGCGCGCTGGATCCGCGACGCGGTCTTCGGCGCCGCCGCCGACGTGACGACGCTCTACCTCGGCGACGACGAGACCGACGAGCTCGCCTTCGGCGCGTTGGCGCCCTGGGCGGTCACGGTGCGGGTCGGGCCGGACGAGGCCCCCTCGCGGGCGGCGCATCGGCTCCCCGACGTGGCGGACGTCACGCGGCTGTTCGCCGGGTTGGCCCGGCAGGCGAGGCGCCTGCCGTGAACGTCTTCATGCGGTTGCTCGGCGGCATCTGGGTCGCGACCCTCGTGATCATGGCGGGGTTCACGCTCTTTCAGATCGACGAGCAGCAGCAGCAGCTCACGCACGATCTGGAGAGCCGCGCGACCCTCGTCGGCGAAGGGCTGAAGGAGGCGATCGAGCCGGTCGTGGCCCGCGGCTCGACGACCGGCATCGAGCGCATGCTCAGGAAGTTCGGTCGACCGTACCGGGGGCTCGCGGTCTACGACAAGTTCGCGGGCCTGATCGCCGCCACGCCCGACCTGGCCGCCAACTCGCCGGTGTCGCTGCCCGAAGTCACGGAGGCGATCACCAAGGCCGTGGTCCGGCAGGGCTTCCGCCTCATCGACGGCCAGAAGACCTACGTCTACGCGACTCCCTTCGACCGCGAGCGGCCGCCGGTCGGCGCGCTCGCGGTGTTCCTCGACGCCTCCCCGCTGACCGTCGCCCAGGGGGATCTCTGGCAGGCCAACGCGCTGCGATTCGGCGTCCTCGCCCTCGTCCTCTCGCTCGTCACGGTCTTCATCGTGCGCGTCAGCGTCACCCAGCCGTTGACGCAGATCGCGCGGTGGACCCGGACGCTCAAGACGGGCAAGCCCGCGCCGCCCCCGGCCGTCCCTGACGCCCGCCTGTTCGGCTCTCTGGCCCTCGAGGTCTCGGGCCTGGCCACGAGCCTGCATCGCGCGCGCGTCGCCGCCGCGCGGGAGGCCGCCCTCCGCCTCCGGGGTGAGTCGGACTGGACGGAAGAGCGCCTGAAGCAGTACGTCAGCCAGCTCCTCGGCGACCGGCCGCTGATCCTCGTGTCGAACCGCGAGCCCGTCAGCCACGTGTGGCAGGGCCGGCGGATCACGACCCAGACGCCGGCCAGTGGCCTCGTGACCGCGATGGAGCCGGTCCTGCGCGCCTGCGGTGGCGTGTGGGTCGCCCACGGCAGCGGCGACGCCGACCTCGAGGTCTCGGACGAGCGTGGCCGGCTCGCCCTGCCGCCCGACGATCCCCGCTACACGCTCCGGCGCGTGTGGCTCGGCAAGGAGGAGGAGGACGGCTACTACTTCGGCTTTGCCAACGAGGGGCTCTGGCCCCTCTGCCACATCGTCCACACCCGGCCGCTCTTCCGCCCCGAGGACTGGAAGCACTACCTCGGCGTGAACGCGAAGTTCGCCGCGACCGTCCTGGAGGAGATCGAGGGAACGGAGGCGCCCCTGGTGCTGATCCAGGACTATCACTTCGCGCTGCTCCCAGCGCTCGTCAAGGCCGAGCGCTCCAACG
>QHRX01000117.1 GCA_003221455.1 Candidatus Rokuibacteriota bacterium | reverse complement strand
CCGTGGGCGCCGGCTAGGGTAGCAATGTGATTGGTGGCCGAATGAGCGGGATATTCGAGAGCGCACCATTGTGAGACCGGGGCTCCCTCGAGGAAAGCTAAGTAGTTGGGCTCAGCGACGTCTGCGAGTCCATTCATTGCCGTCCCGATCGATATGTGAATGCGGTCGGAACGGATTTGCCCCAGATCGAGGCGGGCGTCGGCGAGAGCCATGTCCCCCAAGCCATCCAGGGGTAAGGCTATCTGCTATCGCGGCTCCCGATCGTGCACCTAGCGCCATCTGAGATAGTCCTAGAATTCACATGGGTCACGGGCGAGCATCGTGTCCAAGAGCAGCCAAAGCTGAAGCGACGCTCGTGTGTCGGTTCTGAGGTTCGGAAAAGTTTTTTGGCCCAAACTCTAGAGTCGAGTCATACTCGTTTCTGGAGACTTCCACCCTGGGTTCTTTAGCCTCGCGAACGGCAGCGAAGAGGATGTAGATGCTCGCCCGTGACCCATGTGAATTCTCGGACTATCTCAGATGGCGCTAGGTGCACGATCGGGAGCCGCGATAGCAGATAGCCTTACCCCTGGATGGCTTGGGGGACCGATCGTATATAATCGTTTGATGATTCGGCGACTCTTCGTGAGGCGAGCCGCGCTCGTGCGACACCTCTCAGACCTCAAGCCTGGGCGGTGACAGCGTCCTGCACAGCACCGCCCCAACCCGCAATTCGACAAGTGGTGAGCGAGCGGGTCACTCTCGTCATGTGCCTTTACAACCAACTCGCCCTCACCCGGGCGTGTCTCGCGAGTCTCCGCGAAACCACGGAACCCTTCCGGCTTGTCGTCATCGACAACGGCTCGACCGACGGCACCCGCGAGTTCCTCCAGCGTTTCGAAGCCCCCTATCCGCTCTGGATCATTTCGAGCGAGTCAAACGCGTCCGTCATCGCCTCGCTCAACCGGGCCTGGCAGACAGCCGAGACGGAGTTCCTCTGCTTGCTCCACAACGACACGGAACTGCTCGAGCCTGAGTGGCTCGCTCGGCTGCTCCGAAGCCTCGCCGAGCCAGGGGTTGGCCTCGCCGGGCTTTACGGGGCCAAGCGAATCCGGAAGGACGGCCGCTCCCATGGGAGGAGGTCGCGGTGGTCGACGGGGTCTGCCTTTGCCTGCCCCGCGCCGTCATGGAATCGATCGGCGGTCTCGACGAAGGATACGGGTTCTTCCACGGGTACGACAAGGATCTCTCCCTCGCCGTCCGCGAAATGGGCCGTCGTTGCGTCGTCGTGCACGCACCATTTCTCCATCGCGGCGGCGGCACGCGCGCGCGGGAGTTCGGCGCAAACCCGGAGCAGGCGCACCGGGACGTCGCGCTTCGCGACGCGGTGACCAACCGCTTCGTCGCCAAATGGGGGCATCGCCTGCCCTGCGACGTCCGACCCCGACCAAGGCGCATCCGTGATTGGATAGCCGCGAGGCTCCTCGCCGCGCGGTAAGGCCAAGCGGTCAGAGACGCCCGCACAAATGCGAGTCCTTCACCTCCTCTCCTGCCGCGGCTGGTCGTCCGACGCCTACTGGGCCGCGCGGATCGCGCGCGAGTTCGCGCGGCGCGGTCACGAGGTCACGCTCGGCTGCCGAGACGGCACCGAGGAGCGGGTGATCGCTCGCGCCCGCGCCGAGGGCGTCGATCGGATCACGACCTTCGCGTTCGCGGGGGGGCTCCGACCGGACGCGGATTTCAGCGATGTCCGGCGGCTCCGCGCCGCGGTCGCGGAGGCCGACGTCATACATGTCCACCGCGGCAAAGAGCACTGGCTGGCCGCCGTCGCGAATCGGCTCTGCCGGACGCCGCGCCCAATAATCCGCACGCGCCACATCGTCCAGGCCGTGCGCCCGCACGCCGGGAACCGATGGCTCTATCAGCGGGCGACCGCGCTCGTCGTGACCGTCACGAATGCCATCCGAGAGCAGTACCTCGCCTCGGGACTGCTTCCGGCCAGCCGGGTGGTTGCACTGCCGGGTGGCGCCGACCTCGAGGCCTGTCACGCGCGTCCGGGGACCCCCGACGCTCGCCGCCGTCTCGGCGGGGCACCCGACAACCCGCTGCTCGGCATGGTCAGCGGACTCCGCGTGATGAAAGGGCACGGAGTCGTTATCGAGGCGGCAGCGCGTCTGGCGGCGGAGGGGCTGCGTCCTCGGTTCGCCTTCGTGGGGCGCGGCAGCCAGGAGACGGCGATCCGGAATGCGATCGACCGCGCCGGGCTCGGCGACCAGATCATGATCGCGGGTTTCGCCGAGAACCTGCCCGCGGCGCTGGCCGCTCTTGACGTCGCGCTTTACGTTCCGGTCGAGTCCGAGGGAATGTCGCGGGTCGTGTTCGAGTACATGGCCGCGGCTCGGCCGCTGATCGCCTCGCGAGTGGGCGTGGTACCCGAGATCCTGAACGACGGCGAGCACGCGGTCCTCGTCCCCGGAGGCGACCCCGACGCGCTGGCGGCGGCGATCGCCCGCCTCCTCGGGAATGCCCCACTCCGCGCGCGGCTAGGCGAATCCGCCCGCCGACTGCTCGCCGACCGCTTCTCAGGCGCTCGTGTCGCCGAGGCCCTGGAATCCCATTACGACCGGCTGCTCAGCTTCGCGTCGCCGTGAACGGGCAGACCTGGTTGTAGGCGCAATACCGGCAGGCGCCGTAGGAAGGAGTCGCGTCGAACTTGCGCGCCCGGATGCCGAGAGCGGCGGCCTTGACTTGGGCGATGGCGTCGGTCAGGTCCTCCTCGGTCGGCGCGTGCCGGCCGACCACGTGGCTCTCGAGGAACCGCAGTTCCACCTGGCGCGGTACCGTGCCCGCCGCCTCCCGCCAGGCATAAGCGTAGATCTTGAGTTGGAGGCTCTCCGCCGCCCTGCGGTCGGCGTCCTTTTGCTTCGTGACCTCACTCGTCTTGTAGTCGATGATCACCGCCCCCGTTAGGTCTTCGTCGACCCGGTCGTAACGGCCGCGGACCTTGTCGTTGCCGAGGGCGAAGCCGAACTCCTTCTCCACGTGCGTCGGCTTAATCCCAGTCGCCTCTTCCTCATGCCAGAAGCGTGTGAGCGCCTTCCGGCCTGCCGCCTTGCGCGCCTCCTCGTGCTCACGAGTGAGGAAACCCTCGGCAGGCAGCACGCTCGCGCTCGGCCGATCTTTCAGGATCTCGTCGCCGGCCCAGGCCCGCTCGTAGGTGTCGAGCAGATCCGCGAGCGGCGTGAAGTTACCGGCGGCGCGCCTGAGCAGGTAGTACTCTACGGCCTTGTGAATGATTGCCCCGTAGGCGACAGTGTGATGGCGGAGGATCGGGACCCGCAGCACGTGCACGTATTTGTACTTGAGCGGACAGGTCTGGTAATCGTCGACCTGCTTGTGGCTGATCCGGAGCTCCTCGCCAGGAAGGATTGGGGCTAGCGACTCGGGGGTCGCCGCCGCAGGCGCATTCCTCTCGATCTCCTCAACAGCTTTCGCCTTGAACGGCCTAGCGGCGTCTTTGGACAGATCGAGCGCCTCCAGAACGAACTGGCTGACCTTCCGCTCGCGCGTACCGCCGTAGTCGCGCGCGCTCGTCAGGTAGAGCTCGCGCCGGGCGCGCGTCATGCCGACATAGAAGAGGCGCCGCTCCTCCTGAATGTGGAAATCTCCGGAGGGTAGGACCTCCTTGATCAGCTCCACCGGCAGCTCGAGCGCCTCGCGCCGGCGCGGCCACGGGAATTTGTTCTGCGCGAGGCCGACCATAAATACGACCGCGAACTCGAGTCCCTTGGCCTTGTGCACTGTTAAGATGCGCACGGCGGGCGTTTCAGTGTCCGCCTCAGTCACGGCCGGATCATCGCCGGCGTCGATCAGTGCGTCGAGGTAGGCGACGAATTCCCGCACGTTGTCGTAGCGGAGGACCTTACCAGCGTCCTGAATTCTCCGGAAGAACTTGGAGATGTTCTGCACCTCAGCCTCGTCTCGCGCAGTCGCGGCCTGCGACATACGCGCGAGCCAACCCGAGTCAGCCAGGAACTGATACAGAAGCTCGCCTGTTGGCATCTCGCGCCCGAGCTCCATGTACCGCGTGAGATCGTTGACCAGCCGTCGGATCGCGCGCTGCCCTTCCTCTCCGATCTCGGCCTTAAGCTCCGGTAGCACACCCACCTGACGGAAGACGTCGAAGAGCCAGCGATGGCGCCGGTCGGCGTACGTCGCGCACCGCGTGAGGTCCACGATGGGCACCTGATAGAGATCCGACGACGCCAGGTAGTGGACGCTTACCGAATCGTCGGGGTGCGCGACGCTGCGGAGGAAAGCGATCAGGAGACGTACCTCGGGGCGCCCGTATAGCCCGGCGTTGCCGCTGAAGGTCCACGGGACGTTCCGAAGGTTCAGCGCACGCAGGTGCGGATCGGCATCGTTATTCGAACGCACGAGGATCGCCACTTCGCCGTAACGCCATGCACCAGCGGCCACGCGGTCGTGGATCATCCGCGCGACCTCGTCGGCTTCCTGGGAGCCGCTCTCGAAGTGCAGGTGCATCGGGCCGACGCCACCCCCCTGAATCGATTGCAGCCGCTTGCTAATTCCGGATGTCACCTCAAGCCGGTCTGGATTGTTGTTGACGATCAGCCGATAGGCCGCGTCGAGCAGAGGCTGGGGCGATCGGTAATTGTCCGTCAGGACTACCTGTCGTGCGTCGGGGTAGACATTCATGAAGCCGAGGACGTTGGAGATCGCTGCGCCCCGAAACTTGTAGATTGAGTTGTGGACCACAACGCCGTTCGCGATGAAGTTGTGAGTCCGGTCTACCTCAAGGTCGTACACGGTGCTAGCCCGCCACTCCTCCGACACCCGTACGACGCGTTCGTAGACGACACGATTGCCCCTGGCCACTGGCAGGCAGTGTCCGGGCAGCACGTTGCCGGCAGGCATCATGAGCGCCGCCTTCTGCCGAGCGTTGGTGGTCCCGACCACGAACCGCACCTCGAGGATTCCGTCGCTCAGATCGCGCAGAAACTCCGCCTGCGCACCGACGTCCTGCAACGACGAGCCCATTGCTCGGACGAGCCAGCCTCGCTTCGTCTTGCGGAGCGGGACCCCTGCCGCACGTAGTTTCCGGAGAACCGCAGGCTTCGAAGTTTCCAGCGAAACGACGTGCACAATTTCAGAATTCTTTGGAGGGCGCCCTCTGTTCTTCGGCCGCTGCCGCTGGTTGCACATGGTCAAAATGACCTTGACTCGCGCGTAGGCCCTCCGATGCACCCCGTCGAGGGCGGAGTGGTGGGCGTCCAGGGCCACCCCGAGATCCGCGGCTAGCTGTTTCGCGCCGTGCTCAGTCTCAAGCTCACCGAAGAGTCGATCAAGCCGATCGCCGACGACCGTCATGCGTTTTGGGTGCTTGAAAGGAAGCGCTGGGATTGAGTATTTAAGCGACCACAGCGCTTCGAGGCACCGTGCTTCCAGCTCAGAAGAGCACGCGCGCAGGCCAACAATGCGGTCGGCTGATACCTCGAGACAAAGTCGAGCCGACAGCTCGTTGGTGACGCCGGTTCGCCAGCCCAGGCCACGCCGCTCCATCAGATAGACGTAGGTAAACGCCTTTGAGATTGCGGGCTGGGGGACATAGCAGAACATTTTGTGGTTGTCGGTAGACGTGATCCGCGACCCGGATTCGGTCTCGAGCGTGATGAAGCGCGCTTGCCGGGTCCGCTCGAACACGCGCGTCACGACTCCGATACCAGTGAACCCCTTCCCGACGGCAGTGACCACCCGATCGCCGGCCTGAATCGATTCGATCGGACGCCCGCCGGACGGGGTCTTGACGAGCGCGCCCGGCGGGAGGCACTGATCGTCGTCGGCGACGACGGCCAGGTTCGCGTGTCGCGCCGCGAGCAGCTTCACGACCTCGAATTGCGCATAGTTTGTATCCTGGAACTCGTCGACCAGGATGTACCTGAAGCGACGCTGATAGCTGTTGAGGACGTACGGCCGCGTACGAAACAGGCGCAGCGCGTAGACGATCTGGTCGCCGAAGTCGACGGTACCGGCCTCCGCCATAAGCCTCTGGTACTGCGCGTAGGTTCTGGCCAGCTCCATCTGCTGCGTAGCCCGATCGCGCCGCTCCTCGTTGTCCGGCTCGGCTACGCTTCCAGCAAGAAGCTCTTCGGCGTGGGCGACCCAGGCTTCGGGCGAGACATCCTCGTCCTTGGCCCGGCTGAACACGGAAATGATCGCGTGGATGTGACGAGTCGGATCCCCGAGCGGCCGGTAATGACTCAACGCGAACTGGAAGAGGCGGTCTCGGAAGAAGATCAGCTGCTCGGCTCGGTTCAGCACCCGGAAGTCTGGCGTCAGACCGATCTCAAGGGCGTTCTCGCGCATGAGGCGATCGCCAAACGCATGAAACGTGGCAATCGTCACATCGGCGTACCCGTACGGAACGAGCGTGTCGACACGCTCTTCCATCTCGGCCGCCGCCTTGTCCGTGAAGGTCAGCGCGAGAATCTCCTCAGGTCGCGCCATCTTCCGGGCGATGAGCCAGGCGATCCGACGGGTGATGACGGTTGTCTTACCAGTCCCCGCTCCGGCCACGATGAGCAAGGGACCCGCGTCGTG
>QHRX01000116.1 GCA_003221455.1 Candidatus Rokuibacteriota bacterium | reverse complement strand
CGCCTCCGGGCCTTCGTCGATCCGCAGGGCTGGAGCGCGGCGAGCGTCCTCCAGGCGGCGCGCGCGCTCCACGCCGACGTGGTCGTCTTCGGTGAGGTCCGCCGCGACGCCACCTCCTGGGTCATCCGGCCCCGCTACGTCGAGCTGACGGACGGCGCCGGCGAGCCCGTGTCGCTCGACGAGCTGGTGGTGGCCGACGGCGAGCTGCTCGACGGCCTCGCCAAGCTGCCCGCCCTCTATTTGCGCGCCCTCAAGGTGGCGCTCACCGCGGACGATGTCGCCCGCCTGGCGGCCGCGGCGCACCCGACGGGATCGCCGCGCGCGTTCCACCTCTTCGTGAGCGGTCGCCTCGCCGCGCTCAAGGGAAGTCAGGAGGGCTACGAGACCGCGGGCGACCTGCTGGCCCGCGCGATCGACATCGACTCCACGTTCGTCGTCGCGCAGTACTCGCTCGGCGTCGTGCACCAGGCCCTCGGGAATCGCTGGAAGGCCGCCGCGCAGTTCCGCGCCTCGACCCAGCTCGACCCGCGCTACCCCGAGCCCTACAAGGCGCTCGGCGACCTGTTCCTGGCCGCGCCGCGGCGCCTCTACGATCAGGCGATCGAGGCCTACGCCAAGGCGATCGAGCTCCGGCCGTTCTACGCGGACGCCTACGTGGGGCTCGGCGACGCCAAGGCGGCCAAGGGCGACGTGGACGGGGCCATCGCCGCCTACCAGAGGGCGCTCGTGCACAATCCCCTGAACCCGCGGATGCACGCCAGCCTCGGGAAGATCTACTTCGCGGAGAAGGGCCTCTACTACGAGGCGGTCGGCGCCTACAAGCGGGCGCTCGACCTCGACCCGGCGTTCGTCGACGCCCACCTGGGGCTCGGCGAGGTCTACGAGGACAAGGGGCTCTACAAGGAGGCGATCGGAGAGTACCAGAAGGCGGTGGAGCTCGACGACAAGCACCCGGGCGCCCGCTACAACCTGGCCGCCGTCTACGAAAAGGTGGATCCGAGCGAGGCGATCTCGCTCTGGGAGCGCTACATCGAACTCGCCTCCCAGCTCCCCAGCGAGAAGGACTGGGTCGACGTGGCCCGCCAGCACCTCCACAAGCTCCGGGGCCAGGTCAAATAGCCAGGAGGCGCTGAAGCTTCGGCCGGTCGAAGCCGATGACGACCTGGCCGTCGACGACGATGACCGGAATCGCCGTCCCGCCCGTCAGGCGAACGAGCTCCTCGCGCGCGTTCGGGTGCGCGAGCACGTCGATATCCTCGTACGCCACGCCCTTGGACGAAAGAAACTCTTTCGTCGCGCGGCAGGGTCCTCAGGTCGGCGAGCTATAGACTTTGACTGAGTGGGCCATGGCGTAGCTACTCCTATGATGCCACAGGTTCGGCGGCCACGGCGATGATGGTTGCGCGGGAGGGGACGGTGGCGTCGTCGCCGACACGACCCCACGGCTAAGCGCAGCAGCGGGCGCCGCGCCGAGAAGGACTGAGCCGACACCCGGTCCCGCCGCGGCCGCGTGCGCGAGCGACTGGGACGGCATCGTCCCTTCACTTCGGTCGAGGCTTCGTCGCGAGCGCACAGAACCCGTCCTCCCGCTCCGCTACGCGCACTCCTGAGAAGCCGGCCGCCGTCAGCGCATCCGTCAAACCGCTCGTCGGCTGTCCAGAATGCCGCGTGAAAGCGAGCGCCACCCTGCCGCCGGGCTTCATCACGCGTCGGATCTCTCGCAGCCCACCCACGACATCCGGCCACACCTGCATCGAGTTGACGACCAGCGCGCGATTGAAGGTCTCGTCCTCAAACGGCAACCGCTCGACAGAACCCTCCCGCAGCTCGACCCGACCCGCTTCAATCGCCTTGGCGTTTCGCGCCGTGGCTTGCTCGACCATCTCCGTGGAGCAATCGACACCAACCACCCGCCCCGACGAGGCCGACTTGGCGAGCCGCTGAATGCCGACACCGGGCCCGAATCCCACCTCGAGGACTCTGTCGCTCGGGTTGACGCCGAGCAGGTCGATGGCCCAAGCGGCGACCTTCTGATTCGTGCGTGCCATGATGATCCCACCCAGCCTCCCAAGGAGGCCCGTGGGACGACCAAACATGCGCATCAGGATACGCTTCCCGACTGTCCTCGCCGGCTGCTCAGGCCCTGGGTACATGGCGTCGCTGCGCTCTCACGCGCGGGATTCCGGTGTCGGTCTGCCCTGCCGCCGGGCCATCGGAACCGGCGGGGGGATCATCTCAGGTCCCGTGCGGGGAAGGAAGGAGTTCCACCCTCGGGTTCACGCGCGAAGGTGGGAGGCCATCGCTGAAGCCCCGCCTGGTCGCTCGTGGGCTCAGCGCGCCGCGGGCGGAGGAGGGGCCCGGGGCGGCCGCCGGAACGGCCGGCGCGGCGCTGCAGGGGCGCAACCCGGCGGCGCCGGGCACCAGGAGTCCGTCCCTCATAACGGGCAACCTGTGCCATTATGATGCGCAGGCCAGGGGCCCGGTGCCACGGCGACGGTGGGGGACGCGGAGGACACCGTGAACGAGCTGAGAAAGGACGCGACGCGCGGGCGATGGGTGCTGGTCCGCCCGGCGGGTCGGCTCGAAGCGGGGCGAGAGTGTGTGCTCTGCCCCGGCGCTGAAGGCTCGACGCCACCCGAGATCGCGGCCTACCGCAAGGACGGCAGCCCGCCCGACGCGCCCGGCTGGCAGGTTCGGGTGCTCCCCGAAGCGGACCCCTACTTCCGCCTCGAGTGGGATCTCGTGCGCGAGGGCGTCGGCATGTACGACAAGATCAGCCCGCGCGGGGCGAGCGAGATCATCGTCGACTCGCCCCGGCACGACGACACGCCAGCCACGATGGGTGAGGAGCAGCTCGAGCTCGTGCTGTGGATGTACCGCGACCGGCTGATCGATCTCAAGCGCGACACGCAGATCCGGGACGTTCTCATCTCCCGGCGCCACAAGAAGCCGGGCGTGCCGAGCCATCACCCCTACTCGCGGGCCACGGCGATCCCGATCGTGTTCGACGACACGCGCCAGGAGCTGCGCAATGCCCGCGAATACTATCAGTACAAGCGGCGCTGTCTCTACTGCGACATGGTGCGGGAGGAGATCGCCGCCGAGGCGCGCGTCGTGCGGGTGACCTCGCACTTCGTCGTCCTGGTTCCCTACGCATCACGGGTCCCGCTCGAGACCTGGATCCTGCCGCGGCAGCACGCGTGTCTGTACGAGGAGGCGCTCGCACCCGACAGCGCGGCGGACCTCGCCCGGCTCCTCGCCGGCTACTTCCGCACGCTCGTCGCGGGGTTTGGCGACCCCTCCTGGGAGCTCGCCCTCCACACCGCGCCGAACCTCGAGATGAAGGTCCTCCCGTCGGAGTGGGCGACGGTCCGGGACGACTTTCACTGGCAGATCGAGATCATGCCACAGCCCGAGCGCGCCAACCGCGTGGGGGGCATCTACGTCAACGAGCGGCCGCCGGAAGAGGCCGCCGCGCAGCTCCGCGACGGGTGGCCCGCCCCCCGCTGAACTGAGACGTCGCCAGGCACCGCCGCCGACCGCCTCAGGGGTAGAGGCCGCGGAGCCGAAATGCGTCGGCGACGCGGCGCACGCCGTGCATCAGCGCCGCGGTCCGCAGGTCCGTCCCGTCCTTCTGGGCGATGGCCCAGACCCGGTTGAACGCCCGGGTCATGACCTCCTGCAGCCGGGTGGTGATCTCGCTCTCGCGCCAGAAGTAGAACTGCAGCCCCTGGACCCACTCGAAGTACGAGACGACGACACCGCCGGCGTTGCAGAGGATGTCGGGGATGACCGTCACGCCGCGGTCGCGGAGGATCGCGTCGGCCTCCGGGGTGGTCGGGCCGTTGGCGCCTTCGGCGACGATACTGGCCTTGATCCGGTCCGCGTTGTCCCCCCGGATCTGCGAGCCGAGCGCCGCGGGGATCAGGATGTCGCACGGCAGCTCCAGCAGCTCGGCCCCCTTGACGGCGTCCGTCCCGGGGAAGCCCGCCACGCTTCCGCTCTCGGCGACGTGGGCCTCGAGCTGCCGGATGTCGAGCCCGCGGCTGCTGTACACGCCGCCCCCCGCGTCGCCGACGCCGACGATCAGGCAGCCCTCGCGCCAGAGCAGCCGGGCGGCGACCCCGCCCACGTTGCCGAAGCCCTGGACGACGATCCGCCGCCCCTTGAGCTCGTGGCCGAGGCGTCGGGTCGCCTGATAGAGGACGTAGACGATGCCCCGCCCCGTGGCCTCGCGGCGTCCGGCCGAGCCGCCGACCAGGATCGGCTTTCCCGTCACCACGCCCGGCACGGTCCGGCCCTGGGTCATCGAGTAGGTGTCCATCATCCAGGCCATCGTCTGTTCGTTGGTGCCAAGATCGGGGGCGGGGATGTCGAGGTCGGGGCCGATCACCAACATGATCTCGCTCGTATAGCGCCGGGTCATATGCTCGAGCTCGCGGGCCGACATCCGCGACGGGTCGCACCGGACACCCCCCTTCGCGCCTCCGTACGGGAGGCCGACGATGGCGCACTTCCAGCTCATCAGCATCGCGAGCGCGGTGACCTCATCGAGGGTCACCTCCGGGTGGAAGCGCACGCCCCCCTTGGTCGGGCCGAGCACCGTATTGTGGTGGACCCGGTACCCGATGAACACCTCCGTGCGGCCGTCGTCCATCTGGGTCGGGATCGAGACG
>QHRX01000115.1 GCA_003221455.1 Candidatus Rokuibacteriota bacterium | reverse complement strand
ATCGTCGGCCGCTCCGGTCTCAAGACCGTCCTCTACGGGATCCGCGACTTCTTCCATTTCGGCGTGGGCGCAGCGGTCCCCATCCAATGAGCGGCCCGCAAGAGTTTGCAGAAGACGCGCGCCCCCCCTCCCCTGGCGCGCCCACGGTCGAGTTGGTCCCGAGCGAGCCACCCCGCCCGGCGGCGACCGCGCGCGCCCGCCTCTATACCTACCCCGGCGAGGAAGAGGGCGTCCACTTCTGGGACTTCTGGCACGTCCTGAACTGCCGTCGCTGGACCGTCATCAGCTCCTGTGTCGTCACCGTGATCGCGGTCACCATCTGGACCTTCACGACCCCCCCGGTCTACACCGGCACGGCCACGCTGCGGATCGAGAAAGAGGACCCCCACGTCGTCAAGTTCGACGAGGTCGTCAAGGACGCCGACTCCCAACAAGACTACTACCAAACCCAGTACAAGCTCCTCCAGAGCCGGACGCTGGCGAATCGGGTCATCGGTCTTCTCCAGCTCGACCAGCACCCAGATTTCCAGCGGCCCGAGAGAGAGCGTGGCTGGCTGACACAGGCAGAGATCCGGTTCAGACAGTGGCTGGTGCGCTGGGCTCCGGTGCCGCCACCTCCGGCGCCGCAGGAGACTGAAGATCTGGCGCTCGCGTCACCGCTGACGAGCGCCGTCCTCAGCCGGCTCTCCATCGAGCCGGTCCGGAGCTCGCGGCTCGTCAGGATATCGTTCGAGAGCCACTTCCCCGACCTCGCGGCGCGAGTGCCGAACGCGCTCGCCGATGCCTTCATCGCCCAGCAGCTGGACCAGAAGGTGGAGGCCACGCGCTATGCCTCGCAGTTCCTGGCCAAGCAGCTCGACGAGACGCGCGACAGGCTCGGGGAGGCGGAGGGAAAGCTCAACCGCTTCCTCAAGGCCAACAACATCCTCTTCATTACCGGCGGCGACAAGACCAGCCAGGCCCAGGACCTGATCACCCAGCAGCTCACGTTGCTCTCCGATGGGTGGCTCAAGGCCCGCAGCGAGCGCATCGCCAAAGAGAGCCTGCTCGCCCAAGGCAACACCCAGGACGTCGGCACGCTGCCAGCAGTGCTCCAGAACCCGCTCGTCTCGAAGCTCAGGGAGGACCTGGCCGCTCTCGAGAGCGAGTACGAGAAGCTCAGCCAGGTCTTCAAGCCTGGGTACCCGCACATGCGACAGCTCGCCGAGAAGATCGCCGAGAGCCGTCGCCAGCTCCGAACCGAGATCGACCGCGCCGCGCAGGCCGTGCAGGCCGATTACCAGGCCGCCCTCCGAACCGAGCAGGAGCTCGAAGGGGCGCTCGCGCAGCAGCGGCTACAGGCGGGGGGCCTGGCCGACAACATGGCAAAATACAACCTCCTGCGTCGCGAGGTCGACACGAGCCGCGATCTCTATAGCTCCCTCCTCGCGCGCCTCCGCGAGACCCAGATCTCGGCGGCGCTCTTTACCTCGAACATCTCTATCGTCGACCGCGCCGAGATTTCCGGGATGCCGTCGCGTCCGAAGCGTTCGACGAACCTGCTCGTCGGCTGCATCGCCGGGCTCCTCGGCGGGGTGGTCCTGGCTCTCGTCTTCGAGTACCTCGACACGAACATCAAGGATGCGAAGGATGTCGAATCCGTCCTCCGTGTCCCGATTCTGGGCATGGTTCCCTCCTGGGCGCTGCGCCGACGCCGGGAGCCCGCCGACGGCCGGCCCTTTGCGTTGGCGGCGCAATCGACGACTGCGTCCGACTTTGCCGAGGCATTCCGGAACCTCCGGACCAGCCTCCTCTACTCGTCGCCGGACCACCCCCCGAAGACGATCCTGGTGACGTCGCTCCAGCCAGAAGACGGCAAGACCTCGCTCGCGACCAATCTGGCGATCTCCCTCGTCCAGCTTGGCAGAGTGGAGGTCCTCATGATCGACGCCGACATGCGGCGACCGAATCTCCACAACGTTCTTTCCGTCCGTCAGGCCCCTGGCCTGTCCACGTTCCTCACCGGCCAGGCGGAGTTGGCGGACGTGATCGTCCCGACGAGCGTTCGGAATCTCTCGATCATCCCGTCTGGCCGTATACCGTTGAATCCCGCGGAGCTCCTCACCTCCACGCGCCTGCCCCAGGCCCTCGAAGGGCTCGGCGGGCGCTTCGCTCACATCGTCGTCGACACCGGCCCGATCTTTGGCGTGAGCGACGCCATGATCGTGGCCGCGCAGGTGGAGGGCGTGGTCTTGGTCCTCCGTCACGGGCGCGCCAGCCGCGACGCCGCCCAGCGCGCGATCCGCAACCTGATGTCGGTCGGCGCCAAGCTGCTCGGCGTGATCCTGAATGACGTCGACGTGCGCGCGGAGGGTTACTACGGCTACTACAGCAATTACGGCTACGAGGCCGAGAAGGAAACAGCGTGAGGTAGTCCGCTCGCGAAAATGTCCGCCCACTCGGTCCGCGTCGTTCTGATCCCCCTCGAGGCCTCGCGGAGCCGCGCCCTTGTCCTTGTCTTGACGCTGGTCGCCGCGGCCGTGCTCGCCGCAGCCATCGTCGGGCCCGCGGTCGCCGGATATCTCGCGGACCGCGCCACGACCCTCGGCGCGCTCGAGCATGCGGTGGCCTGGGATCCGAGAGACCCCGATCTTCATCTTCGCCTCGGCCACTCGTACGCGAGCCTGGCCGAGGGGCCGGATTACGAGCGGGCGCGCCTGCATCTCGAGACGGCGCTGCGGTTGCGCCCGAGCGACGCTCACGCGCGGCTGTACCTCGCCCTCCTCTTCGACCGCTCGGGCGATCGCGATTCCGCCCGCGAGGCGCTCGACGCGGCACTCCGCGCCGACCCGCACAACGCGACGATTCGCTGGGACGCGGCGCTCCTCGCGTTCGGGTGGGGCGACCGCGAGCGCGCCCTTGAGCACTTCAGATACGTCCTCGCCGTCGATCCATTGCAGCAGGACGCCGCGTTTCAACTCGCACGGACCCTGTTGCGCCCGGACGAGGATCCTGGCGACCTCCTTCCGCAGGAGGCGACGGGCTTGACGAACGTCCTGGCTGCGGCGATCAGGCACAAGGACTTCATGCTGGCGGAGGCCGCCTGGACGCGCCGAGCCTCGCTCGCTCCTCCGCTCCCGCAAGATCTCGGACG
>QHRX01000214.1 GCA_003221455.1 Candidatus Rokuibacteriota bacterium | reverse complement strand
ATGCACCGTCTGGCCGGTCATGTAACCATTTCGCACGAGGAGCATGACGGCCTCGGCGGTTTCTTCCACGGTGCCGAGCCTCCCCATCGGGATCATGCGCTCCCTCGTCGCTCGGTCGCCCAGGCGCATCTCGGTGTCGATCAGGGCGGGCGCCACGGCGTTGACGGTGACTCCGTCGGTGACGGTGACCTTGGCGTAGGCTCGCGTGAGACCGAGCATGCCGGCCTTCGCGGCGGTGTAGTGGACGCCTACCACCCCTCCCATTTGCGCCGCGCCTGACGAGATGTTGACGATCCTTCCCCAGCGGCGTGCGCACATTTCCGGCAGCACCGTTTGGGTGACCAGGAACGCCGAGGTGAGGTTGTTGTCGAGTACCGCACGCCAATCCGCTTCCTGCGTATCCCGCCAGGCCTGGGGACGGGCGCTGCCGGCGTTGTTGACGAGGACATCGACGGGCCCGAGCTGGTCCCGCACGGTCGCCACCATCCGAGCGACTTCGGACGCAACGGCCACGTCCGCCTGGACAGCGAGCCCCTTCCGGCCTCGCAGCTGGACCTCCCGCACGACCTCCTGGGCCTCGCCCTCTCGCGCGCGGTAGTTGACCGCCACATTGAGGCCCTCTTGGGCCAGGGCAATGGCGACCGCTCGCCCAATACCGCGACTGGCCCCGGTGACCAGCGCGACCTTCCCGGTGAGATCCGTCACCGACGCTCCTCCCTCAACGGTGTCCCTGTCCCGGTCAGTAAATCTGTTCGGCGTCCCCTGACTGGACTCGGGACCTCTCCCCTCGCCGATCCGCTAGATTCTTCGCTCGGACGATATCACGGACTGCCCGTTGACTTCCCCCACAGCACGCCGTAGACTGCCGTCCCCTTGCCGGGGGCGCTCCGGCCCCGCTTGTCCGCCCCACTGGGCGGGCTTCTCAGGCGTCCGAGACGTGACTCGGACAGGCAGGCCACTGGGTGCTCCGCACGCTCTGTTTCGGGTATTGGGCCACGCGGGCTCATGCTGACGCGGCCCTCTGGTTCGGGCCCGGCTTCGCAGTCCCCATGGCAGCGATCACTCTGCCGCCTGGGCCATCATGAACCCGTCGGATTACGTGAAGGAGGCCTACGTACCAGACCACAGAGGCGGATTCTTGCCGGCGGCGTGGCCGGTGCTCGAGCCCGGATTCAGGGCGTGGTGGTCGAACGCGGTGCTGAAACTAACCTACGGCACGCGCGCTGCGATGTCGAGCTGACGCGGGGACGCGCCGGCTCCTCAGAATCGATGGGAAAGAGCGTTAGCCGATGAACGTCGACAAGGTGGTAGGGTTTTTCGTTGGCCTCATGACCGCAGCGTGGATAGCGTTCTTGACAACCGCCGCCTGGGCCGACATTGTCGCGGTGACAGCCGCCACAGCGGTTGTTTTCCTCCTCTGTGTGATAGGCAGGTGAGAGATCCCATCGTGGGTTCTCGTGGCGCCTTCTGCGTCTCGGTTAGCGCGCACGCCCACGCCGCGGGGTCCCTGGGGCCAGGCAGGGTTGCTCCAGAGGAACAACGTCGTGAGGAGCAGAGGCGCCCCGGCGCGCGCTCGCCTCATCGCAAATCAGCGCGATCGGCGCGGGACGGCCCCAGGCTCCACTCCTCCGGACTTGCACGACTTCATCCAGCCCGAGGGGAAACGTGCACCAGGGTCGGCGGGTGCTGCGGCTAACATACTGATTCTTCGGACTGGGAGCGACGGGCGGTTGCCGGCATCCCAGACCTCGATACGGCGCTCCGCTTCACCAACTATCGAGGGCCCGACGACGCCGTCGCGCCGGGAAAGCCGCCCAGCCCCTGCGGTGTCGCGGCTGCCCTTCAGGCATTGCCGTCCTTCAATTTCCGGGATTCACCCGGTTTCCCTTCCGTTCGCGGCGAGGGAACCTAAGAGCACTCGGGAGCGAGCCGACGGAAAGCATTGGAGGGGTACCGGGAGGGGTACCGAGGAACCCCAGAAGGCCGGAGCGGGCTCTCATGAAGATGGTGACGCGACACTATGTTTCGTGCAAGGTGAAGTCCGGGCGGCCCAGATTGCCATCGCGGCTGCGGATGGACGAAGAGCGCAGAACGCGAGCTCCGAAGGGCGACGTCGTCATGCGTTCGGCCGAGCAGGTCGTGGCTACGACGTGCCCCGTCTCCGCTGGGCATGGCGGAGACGGAGCCGTAGAGCTGGTCCACTCCCACTGTGGCCACAGCCTAGCCCTAGTCGGTCGGAGCCATCTCGAGTGCTGCTTCTATTGTCTCGCCTGTTGCGAGAACGTCTACGTCCCGATCGAGGTCCTCCATCGCGTTACCTCTCCTCCACGAGACCCCTCCCCTGCGCGAGGTCACCCGCGACCGGCGGGACCGTCGGCATGAAGCTCTTCGGTCGGCTCGTAGTCGCCGGCGCCGTGTTGACGGCGCTGGTCGCGGTGGCGTCAGCAACCGTCGCGGCCGCCGGGCTGGCGCTCGCGCTCGGGACGGCGAGCGTGGCTGGCCGCCGGTGAGGACGCTTCCCGTCGCTCCAGTCCTGGCCTGATCCTCGCCGTCTCGCTCCAGTCATCCAACCCGCTGATCCCGCCGAAAAAATCGACCTGGGTCGATCGATCGCCGCTTGAGCAGAAAGCCTGGCGCCTTCGCCGAGCCGCGACGTAGTCGACGCGGGCCGTCACGCGTCCGGGTGACGCTGGGTGAGGCACAGCGCGCCGAGCTCGCGTTTCCGATCTCCAGCGCGACGCGGTGCGCGACCCGAGGCGGTCCCCGCGGGCAGACCCGAAGTGTCGGTATTCCCGTCCGGCACGTCGGGATGATCGGGTGGCCTCCGGACTGGCGACCCCGATCGACCGGATTAAAATAGTCGGCCGGCGCAAGCGCGTCCGCATTGTGTCGGCGTCCTGTGATCGTCCGAGTCTGATTGACACGGTGCCAGATCCTCTCGAGCGTCGAACGTCATGAGTTCTCGCGACTTTTCGGCATCGTGCCCTTGGAACGTGTTGTGCAGCCCCAAACGACGACCGAAACTCTGACCGTCGAGAGGCGCTATGCGTGGAGTGCGGACTGGCGTGATCGCAGGGGCGGTGGCGAGCGCGGTCGTCTTCGGAGCCGCGTGGGTGGTAGCGACTGCGCAGGAACCTCGCGCGGGAATCGTCACGGCGCTCGCCGGCCAGGCGGAGATCTACCATGCCTCGCTCCCCCGACTCCGCTCCGCTCGCGCTTCGTGACGACGTCTACGTCAGAGATCGCATTCAGACGCATGAGGAGTCGGTCGTGCGCCTCCTGCTCGGGGGGAAGGCCGCCGTGACCGTCCGTGAACTCTCAGTACTGACGATCAGCGAAGACCCCAACCAGAGCCAGGTCGAACTGCACAGCGGGAGAGTGGCGCTCAGGATCAACAAGGCGTTGATGCGGCCGGGCGATGTGGTAGAGATCTACACCCCCAACGCGATCATCGGAGTGCGTGGGAGTCTGGTGGTCGTCGAAGTTGAAGGTTCGGTCGATGCCCCGCAGTCGCACGTAACGGCCGTGGAAGCAAGCCTGCCGATCCTCGTCGCCCCCCGCGCTGACCCCGCGCGCACGACGGCGCTCAACCCGAACGAAGCGGTCACGGTGGCCGGCCCCCGCCATGCGGCCAAGGCCGGACCCGTCCGTCGCGTCGCTCCGGACCAAGCACGACGGGCGGTGGAGATGGCCGCGCTGCCACCTCACGCGCGCAAGATTTCCGAGCCGGAAGTCATCCACCGGGAGCGCGCCGAGGCAGCTCCGCATGTGGCTCGACCGATGGGGGGGCGTCGGCCTCGGACGCGGCAGTAGCACGGGTCCAGAGCCCCAACGCGTCGAGGTCCACGGATGAGGTTCGCGGCGGGTCGGCCGCGCGCCGCCTGACCACGAGGCGATCGAGGCCCGGAGGTGCTCAGCCGAGGAACCCGCCGGGTCGGTCGAGTGGATCCTCATCCCGACCAGACGACGGACGGCCCCCCGTGCGGTCACGCCCCGGCGCGCTGAAGGCGTTGACAACGCGAGCGCGCCTCCTGTCGTCGCTCCCCGCGACGGTCTCCCCCCGACGGGGATCGGCCGGTCCGTATTCCCGCCCCCTCACGGCGCTTGAAAAGGACCGGCATTCACGGTATGTCTAAGGCCCTCGTCTTTCGACTACGTGTCCCAGGGAGACCCTATGCCCGTCATCGTGATGGCGACGCTCCGAAAGGCTGTTCGCGAACTTGAAGCTGAGAAGACGTTAATCGAACGCCATCTGACTGCCGTCCGCGGGTTGCTCGGCAGCCTGGGCGGCACCAAGAGCCGTGCCGTGCGCGTCGACTCACTAGGACGCCCGCGACGTCGCCGGCGCATGACTGGCGAAGCCCGCGGCGCGATCAGCCGTCGGATGAAGGCGTACTGGGCGAAGCGGAAGGCGGCTGCCGCGAAGCAGAAGGCCGCCCCACGTAGAAAGTAAGGCGGACACGATTAATCGCCTTCGTCATGCTTGTCGTTCCCTGTCGGCTCGGCGGGACCATCGACGGGCAGCGGCGCCGGCGCCGAAGCCGGCTCCCCGCGAAGGGCCACGCTCCAGCCAAGGCGCAACGTGTCGACGCCGCCGAGTCTCTTCCATGGCCAGTCCAGAACTGACGCGATTGGCAATCGGGATCAACCCGCAGTCTGGCCGCGGCGCTGCGATCAACGGTCGAGCCGTGCGACCCGGACGGGCACGATCGTGAAGCTTTGGGGGCGCCGGGGCGGGCGCCGTAAGATCGCGGTGCTCATCGGCGAGGCGTCAACTATCACGGGGAAGTGTATCTTTCGCGGCACCACCGTGGTGAATGGTACGGTCGACGGCGAGATTCTCTGCCGGGGAACGTTGACCGTCGGGCCGCGCGGGCTCGCGCGGGCCAATATCACCGCCGATTCCGTCGTCATCGAGGGAGAGGTCGTAGGCAACGTCACTGTGCAGGAGCGCGTGGAGCTGACGGTCACGGCGCGCATGGTCGGAGACATTCAGGCGCCAGTGATCATGATTTCGGAGGGCGTGCAATTTCACGGCAACTGCCGCGTGACGCCGGACGAACCCTCCGGCAACGAGACGACCAGCGCGGCCCCGGGCGGCGCTCGGCGCAATCCCCGCTCGAAAGCCCCCTCCGTCCGGGCCCTGTAGGTCTCCGCCGCCCGCGATCAGATGACACTTGGGGGCGAGGAGTCCTGCCTCGACCCCGGATTCTTCCCTGCCAGATCCCCCGTTCCTTCGGCGGGGAGTCCCGTTGAATACATCGCGGCGATCAACGAAACGCGCCGATTCTCGACCCACTGCCGCGCGACCTCGCACTCTCTCTCTCGGCCGCGGGCTCGTCGGGGGCACGACACACCGAAAGTACGCCTCCCTCGGCTACCCCACTCAGCGTCGGGGATCCCTCGCGTCGTCGCCCTCGGGCCGAGCAGCCTCGCCCGAGGAAGGGCCGGGCCGACCCTCCTTCTTGAGCCTGCATACGGCACACAGCCCGCTCCGGTTACCCGTGCTCTTTGCCGCGAAGTAGGCGTGGCCGCACTCCACACAGCGGGTCATACGACCACTATAAGACAGAAGCTAGGCAAGGCCCGCTCGATAGGAGCGAGCGTGCGCCAAGAGGGAGGCGGTGAGGTCTGTCCCGCACTGCCGCACACATGAAACCTCCGCCCGATGAACTCGTCACTCCCGAGTTCACTGGGACTGAATCTCCGACGGCATGTTGGACAGTACGCGACGACATGGTCGCGGCGAGTGGAGTAACAGTACCCTGAGTCGCTGGATCAGCATTGTTCCCACTTCCCCCGACGCGTTTACCCATCGCGCAGTTGGACTCTCGCTGTCAAGGGGGATTGTGGACAAGGCGGTGGATAGGCGTGGATATGTGGACAAGGCTCGACAGGTTTGACGGTCGTCCGTGCACCGACTGGCTGGTCTTCGCCTTTTTGCTGCCACCAGGAGCAGCTCTCTCCGGCTTCGGTCGATCCGCCGTGTCTGCCGGCGACCTTTCCCTTTCACGGCGGTTCTGCGGTGCCGGCGTGCCTCTCGCGGGGGGCGGGCCGGCAGGAAGCGAGTTCAGCGCTGCCGATGAGCCCCCGGTTCAGCACAACCATGCTGTCCCCTGTCGCCGGACCACCAGGAGGCCCGCATCGGGGAGAATCGTGCGGTCGGGGAGCTTCCAGGGAGGATCTGCGTGCGGCCCTTCCCGGCTGAGCGTCCTCTCCTGGAGCCCGCTGCGCCGGAGACTCTCGAAGAGAACCGCCCCAAGGACCCAGTGAGCAGGCCGGCGGCGACGGCTCGGATGACCCGATTCGGGGACGGGGGCCGATGGGACGTCGACGAAGAAGCGCTGTTGTCCGTTGTCCCGTGGGAGAATTAGCCAGCGGACTCGCCAGCTTAGCCGACACGGGGAGGAGTCGTGCCGGAGGGGGAGTCGGGCGTCCCCCTGCGAGTCGTTCCGGGTCAGTTCCGGCTTGACGAGGACGCTCAGGGGTCGTAGCCTACGGGCCTCAGAGCCAGCAAGCGGCCCAGTTGCCCGACCCACCGGGCGGTGTCCCTCTGCAGACGGGATGACTCATGAAGCCCGAGGCGCCGATCGTCTCACTGTCTCCTCCACCAGCGCGAGAAGGCGGCTCCCTCTTGATCGTGACGCGGAACAAGCCGGGACTCTACGAGTACGTGAAGCGGTTGGTCGCCAAATACCCACGCATCCAGGTCATGCTCGACCGCCGGCGCGTCGAGCGGCGGGAAAGGATCGGCCCGATCGGGGGCGATCGGCGGCGCACCGAGCGCCGTTCGCAGCCGGAAGTCACCAACGAGCTCCGCGCACGCGGATGGGCCATGACGCGTCGTCGCGCCGGCGACTCCGACGGGCCGGCCGGGTCCGAGGGTTAGTCCCGCCGTGGCCACGTTCCTCGTCATCGTGGCTCGCATGCGGCCAGACTTGTACGCGTACATCAGGCGGGCCTTCTTTACCAATCCTCGGTTTGAACTCCTCTTCGACCGCCGGCGCGTGCGCCGACGGCGGGTCAAGGGGGCGCCCGCGTTCGATCGCCGAACCAAGGATCGGCGGACCAGACCGGAGGCCGACGAAGAGGTCCGAGTTCAGGGCTGGGCAGCCGTGGCTCCTGGTCACGGCGACGGATAGATGGCCCGAGCCGGGTCGGGCGAGAGCCCGTGCTCGGCGACTCCCGGTGGGTCCCCCAGCCGACTCGCGGACCGCCGACGCCCGTCCGGCGTGAGCGGCGACCCTTCCTGGAGTCGGTCGCGGCCTCGAGCGACACCTGAGACTCGCGCCGCGCGGCGACGGAACGACGGTCTCCCGCCGTCGCAGAACCCGGGTCGGGTCTCGATCGGGCGGGGGCCTCTTACACACGCCGGCTGCGGTGTCGTCGGTGCCCCGGACGTCAGTTGAGCGGCGTGACCCTGTACCCGCGCCGCTCCATACAACGGTTCAGCGCGTCATCGTCGACCCGGTGGAAGATCGCTAGCGTGTGCGGCCGGTACGCCTCCCTCCGGCACTCCCGAAGATCGTGGTCGAGCTTGATGGCTGTAATCCCGGACTTATCGTAATCCCACTGACGGCTGGCGCAGCCGCCCGCGCCGGCCATGAGCAGGAGCAGGGCCGCGCCCGCCGTCGCCACGGGCGCGCGAGGCTTACCGCCGGGGTGCACACCGTCACGCCGCGGAAGCACACGGCGAGGCTATGCCCGACCGCGCGAGCGCGTCAAGCCGTGTCGGAGTGCGGCGCCGCGGGCGCGTGAGGCGGACGCGCCCGGTGGCCATCGTCGCGCGAGCCGGTTGACCGCGGTCGGCCCCCGCGGTATAGCGGGCCGACGGCGACGGGATCCTAGTTCCGAGGTCCGAGGGCCCAGGAGAGCTGTGGAGAAGATCTGGAGAGCGCACTGGCCGGCAGGCCTCGACGAGGCCGCGATCGAGCTCCCGACGGAGCCGCTCGCCATCACGCTGAAGCGGCAGGCCCGGCGCGTCCCGCGTAAGCCCGCGCTCGTCTTCTACGGCCGGGAACTCACCTTTGCGGAGGTCGACGAGGCCTCGGACCGCTTCGCCGGCTGGCTCGACGCGCGAGGGCTACAGCCGGGCGACCGCGTGGCGATCTTCCTCGAGAACTGCCCCCAGTTCGCGATCGCATACTTCGGAGCGCTCAAGGCGGGGGCCGTGAACGTCTGCCTCAACCCCATGCACAAGGCGACCGAGCTCCTGCACGAGTTCGAGGACTCGGGGGCGCGGTTCCTCGTCACCTCCGACCCAGGGTGGGCGGTGGTCGCGCCCATCCGCGACCGGACAGGCCTCGAGGCCGTCGCCGTCACGGCATACCGCGACTTCTTGCCGACGACGCCGGCGCTCCCCGTACCGCCCTCCTTCCTCGAGCCGCCGGGGCCGCGCGCCGGGGCCGAGGATTTTTCCGTGATCGCACGCCGGGCGACGCCGCTGGTTGCACCGAAGCCCCGCGCCCTCGGCGACACCGCCCTCCTCCAGTACACGTCGGGAACCACCGGCGTCCCTAAAGGCGCCGAGATCACCCACGGCAACATCGTCGCCAACTGCGAGCTCCAGCGCCTCTACATCCGCTTCACCGAGGATGACGTGCCCCTCGGGGTGCTACCCTGGTTTCACATCACCGGAATGGAATGCCAGCTGAACATGATGGCGTACGTCGGTGCCACCTTGGTCGCGCTCGGCCGATTCGAGCTTGCCACGTGTCTCGACGCCATCCGGCGGTACCGCTGTACGCTCACCACCCTCATCGCCACGGTCAACGTCGCCATCGTCAACTGGCCCCGGACGTCCGAATACGACCTCTCCTCGCTGCGGGCGTGCTTCTCGGGTGGCGCGCCGGTGCCGGCGGAGATCGCGCGACGCTGGGAGGCGCTGACGGGGTACAGGCTGATCGAAGGCTACGGGCTCAGCGAGACGACCGCGCCGACCCACATCAACCCGCCCCACCGGCCGAAGTACGGGACGGTGGGGGTGCCGCTCCCGCTCGTGGACGCGAAGATCGTGAGCCTCGACGACGGCCGGACCGAGCTCAAGCCGGGCGAATCGGGCGAGATCGTGGTCCGCGGCCCGATGATCATGAAGGGCTACTGGCGGCGACCTGACGCGACCGCGGAGGCGATTCGCGACGGCTGGTTCTACACGGGCGACATCGGGCGCGTCGACGACGAGGGCTACTTCGTGATCGAGGATCGCAAGAAGGACATGATCAAGGCTTCGGGCTATAGCGTCTTCCCCGCCGAGGTGGAGGCGATCATGTACGGTCATCCCGCGATCGCCGAGGTCGGCGTCGTGGGCGTGCCGGATCCCTACCGCGGCGAGGACGTGCTGGGCTTCGTCGTGCTGAAGCCCGAGGCCCGGGGCGCGGTGACCGAGGCGCAGCTGGTCGACTGGTGCCGGGCCGAGATGTCGGTGTACAAGGCGCCCCGCACGATCCGCTTCGTGGACGCGCTCCCGAAGACGGCCTCCGGCAAGATCCTCAAGCGGGCGCTCCGCGAGCAGGGGCGGGCCCGGGGGGAGCTCACCTGACGGGGGGACGCCCGTCGAGCACCTCGCGGACCCTCCGCACGAGGGCGTCGGACGAAAACGGCTTTTTCAGGAGGGCCGTGTCCTGATCGACCACGCTCCGGCGCATCATGTTCTCGTCGATGTACCCGGACGTGTAGAGCACCCGAACCTCCGGGCGCTTTCGCACAAGGCGCCGGGCCAGCTCGCGGCCGCTCATCTGCGGCATCACGACGTCGGTCAGCAGCAGGTGGATCACGCCCTCGTGGCGGGCGGCGATGCGGAGTGCGTCCGGGCCGTTCGCCGCCTCGAGCACAGCGTACCCGCTCTTCTCAAGGATCTCCCGCGCGAGCTCGCGGACGTCGCCCTCGTCCTCGACGAGGAGGATGGTCTCCTCGCCGCGCGGTGAGCCGTCCGGCCCCGCGCCGCCGCCGACGGGTTCGACCGCGTCCTCGACCCGGGGTAGGTAGATCGTAAACGTCGTCCCTCGGCCGACCTCGCTGTCGACGGCGATGTAGCCGTCGTGCTGCTTGACGATCCCGTAGACGGTCGACAGCCCCAGCCCGGTCCCCTTGCCTTGCTCCTTCGTCGTGAAGAAGGGCTCGAAGATGTGCGCCTGCACCTCGGCCTCGATCCCGGATCCGGTGTCGGCGACGCCGAGCAGCACGTTCGGTCCCGGGCGCGCCCCGGGGTGGCCGCGCACGAACTCGTCGTCGAGGACGGCGTTGCCGGTCCTGATCGAGAGGGTGCCGCCCTCGGGCATGGCGTCCCGGGAGTTCACGACGAGGTTCATGATGACCTGCTCGATCTGCGCCGGGTCCGCCTTGACGCGCCCGAGGTCGGCGCCCGGCTGCATCACGAGGTCGATGTGCTCACCGATCAAGCGGCGAAGCATCGTGGCCATCCCGGTCACGACCGAATTCAGGTCCAGGACTTTTGGCTGGAGCATCTGCTTGCGGCTGAAGGCCAGGAGCTGGCGGGTCAGGTCGGCGGCGCGCTCCGCTGTCTTCTGGATGAGCTCGACGTCGTGGCGCGCCGGGCCCGCGCACTCCGGCCGCCGCAGCAGCATTTCGCCCCGCCCGATGATGACGGTCAGGAGGTTGTTGAAGTCGTGGGCGATCCCGCCCGCGAGCTGGCCGACGGCCTCCATCTTCTGGGCCTGCCGGAACTGGCGCTCGCTCTGGCGCAGCGCCTCCTCGCTGCGCTTCCGTTCGGTGATGTCCCGGAAGTACACGGAGAGGCCGTCCGGCGAGGGATAGGCGTGGACCTCGAACCACGTCTGGAGCGGCGGGTAATACTCCTCGAAGCTGACCGCGATCTGTTCGGACACCGCCCGACGGTACTCGGGAGAAAACCGGAGACCGACCATTTGCGGGAACTCCTCCCACATGGTCTTGCCGAGCAGCTCTGTCCGCGACCGCCGCAGCCATAGCTCGGCCTGCCGGTTCAGGTACGTGAATTGCCACTCGTGGTTGAGGGCGAAGAACGCGTCGGTGATGCTCTCGACGATCGTGACGATGCGCCGGTTGGACTCGCCGAGCGCCTGCTCCGCCAGCTTGCGCTCGGTGATCTCCGTGATGCTGCCCTCGTAGTAGACGACCCCGTCCGCCGCGTCGGGCACCGCCTTGATGTTGTCTTCGACCCAGATGGCCGTGCCGTCGTACCGGCGCATCTGCGCGGCAAAGCCTCGAATCACCCCGTCGCGCTCGAGCAGCGCCTGGAACCGCGCGCGCTCGTCGGGGTCGACGTAGAGGTCCATCGCGTTGACGGCCAGGAGCAACTCCCGGTCCGGATAACCCAGCATCTGGACGAGGGTCGGGTTCGCGTCGGTGATTCGCCCCGCGGGCGTCGACCGCAGAAGCCCGACGGGCACGCCGTCGAACAAGCCGCGGAACCGCTGCTCGGAGGCCTCCGCGGTGACGCGCGCCTTCTGCTCGCGGGCGAACAGGGTGGCGTTCTGGATGGCGACCGCCGCGTGCTCACCCAGCCGGAGAAGAACGGCCTCGTCCCGGTCCGTGAACGGGCGCGGCGACCGGTTATACGCGTAGAGGACGCCGTCGACCTGCGCCTCGAGCCGGATCGGGACCGCGACCAGGGTCACCGGCCCCTCGTCGGGCACCATGTCGACGAAGTCGCGGCGGATGCGCGGGTCCCCGGCGTAGTGGTCCGTGCGGAAGGGCCGGCCGCTCGCGACCACGAGCGCCCCGATGCCCCGGCCGGGCTCGATGCCCACGCTCGCGTGACGCCGGAAGTAGGCGCCGGACCAGTAGCGGAGGACGAGCCCTTCCCCCCCGGACGGCCGGAGCGCGATCAGTGCCACGTCGCTTTCGCAGAGCTCGCGGGCGCGCTCGGTCACCTGCTGGAGGATGGTGTCGAGGTCGAGCGTGGAGTTGATCGCGCCCGAGAGCTTCGCCATGATCTCGGCCTCGCGCCGGCGCCGCTCGGTGTCCGCGTAGAGCCGGGCGTTCTCGAGGGCCAGCGCCGCCTGGTCGGCGAGCGCCTGGGCCAGCCGCACGTCACCCGCGGCGAACGTCCGCCCGGGCGGATCGGCGAGGGCGAGCGCGCCGATCACCCGGTCTTTGACGATCAGCGGGACGGCCAGCATCGCCCGGTCCCCGGCCTGCTCGAGGGCGCGCCTCGCCTCCGGCGGAAGGGGGAATCGGGCATCGGCCAGGACCCCCCGCGAGGCGACCGCCGCACAGGTGCTGACGGCGATCCCCGTCACCCCGGCGCCGCGCGGCACGACCCGGCTCCACTCGAACCTCGAGCGGGGCAGACGCGAGGTCGTGAGCACGGTCAGATCGTCGCTCCCGGGATCGAGCCCGTACAGCGCCGCCGACTCGACCGCGAGCAGCGACCGGACCGTGTCGGCGACGCGCTGCCCGACGACCTCCGGATCCAGCGCCTCGGAAAAGAGCCGACCGACCTCCGCGAGCCCCAGGGCGCCGTGCTGGCGAGCCTCGATCTCCGCCGCGCTCCGGGTGGCCTCGGCGACGCGTCGGCGGAGCGCGAGCTGCGTGACGACCTGCCTCGCGAGCACCGCGAGCGCGTCCTTCTGCTCGTCGCTCAGCTGGCGCGGGACACGATCAATCACCGAGAGGGCCCCGAGCGCGTGGCCGTCGGGGCCGACGAGCGGCATGCCTGCGTAGAAGCGCGGGCGCAACTCGTGGTTGAGCGGAGGGTTGGTGGCGAACCGCGCGTCGGCGAACGCGTCAGGCACGAGGAAGAGTTCCCGTCCCCGGATCGTGTGCTCGCAGAAGGCGACCACCTGGTCGGTCTCGGCCCCGTCGACGCCCACGCGCCCCGGGAACCACTGCCGGTCCCGGTCGACGAGACTGATCAGGGCGATCGGCGCCCGGCAGAGCCAGGCGGCCAGACGGGCGATATCGTCGAGGGCGGGCTCCGGCGCGGTGGGGAGAACGTCGGAATGCGCCAGCGCCCGCAACCGGGCCTCTTCGTCACGGTCCTCCGGACCCGTCCGCACCCCCCCCTTCCAGGACCGGGCAGCCGACCGGCCCCCCGACGATTCTGGCACATTTTGGGCGGGTCCCCGCTATTGCTCGCCCCCGGGTCCCTCTAACCCGCGATGTTGGCGTTGGTATAGACGGTCTTCACGCGCGTGTAGAACTCGACCGCGTACGCCCCCTGCTCCCGCGAGCCGTAACTCGAGCCCTTCACGCCGCCGAACGGCACGTGGTAATCGACGCCCGCCGTCGGCGCGTTGATCATCGCGAGCCCAACCTGGGCGTTGCGCCGGAAGTGGTCGGCGTGCCTGAGCGAGGTCGTGCAAATCCCGCCCGAGAGGCCGAACGGCGTGTCGTTGGCGGTGGCGAGCGCCTCGTCGTAGTCCCGGGCGCGCAGGAGCGACACCACCGGGCCGAAGATCTCCTCGCGCGCGATGCGCATCTGGTTGTGCACGTCCTCGAAGACCGTCGGCTGGATGTAGAAGCCGTTCTTCGGGGCCGGCTGGCGCTCGCCGCCGGCCACCAGGCGGGCACCCTCCTTCTGGCCGACCGCGATGTAGTCGAGGTCGGTCTTGAGCTGGGCCGCGTCGACGGCAGGGCCGATCTGGGTCGTCTCGTCGAGGGCGTCTCCGACCACCAGCGCCGTCGTCCGCGCGAGGAGGGCGTGGCGAAACCGGCCGTAGATGCCCGGCGTGACGATCACGCGGCTCGTCGCCGTACAGCGCTGGCCGGTCGAGTAGAACGCCCCCTGGACCGCGCACTCGACCGCGTTGTCGAGGTCGGCGTCGTCGAGAACGATCAGCGGGTTCTTGCCCCCCATCTCGAGCTGGATCTTCTTCATCCCGGCGACTGCCCGGGCCGCGAGCGCGCGGCCGGTCTCGACGGACCCCGTGAAGCTGATCGCGTCGACCTCCGGGGCGTTGACAATCGCGTCGCCGACCTCCCGGCCGCTGCCGACGACCAGGTTGAAGACCCCGGGCGGGCATCCGCAGTCGGCCAGCAGCTCGGCCAGCGCGTGGGCGCAGCCCGGCACCAGCGAAGCCGGCTTGAAGACGACGCAGTTGGCGTAGGCGAGCGCGGGCGCGATCTTCCAGGCCGGGATCGCGATCGGGAAGTTCCAGGGCGTGATGATGCCGATCACCCCGAGGGGTTCTCGCTGCACCGTCACCGACACGCCCTTTCGGGGCGAATCGACGAGTTCGCCCGTGATCCGGAGCGCCTGCCCGGCGTGGAACTTGAAGACGTGGCCGGCGCGCATGGTCTCACCTACTGCCTCCTTCAGGGTCTTGCCCTCCTCCCGGGCCAGCAGGCGCCCGATCTCCTGGGCCCGAGCGAGGATCCGGCCGCCGACCGCGTCGAGCAGATCGGCGCGCTCCTGGATGCTCGACCGCGACCAGGCGGGGAAGGCGGCCCGGGCGGCCTCGATGGCCCGGCGCGTCTGGGCCGCGTCGGCCGCCGCGTACGACCCGACGACGTCGTCGATGTCGGACGGGTTCCGGTCCACGATCGGGGCGGCGGCCGACTCGACCCATGCTCCGTTGATGTAGTTCCGGTGTGCGCTCATGGTGATCCTCCAGGAAGGCGCGCCATCAGGGCTTGGTGGCGACGAACAGAAAGCGGTTGAGGCTGAAGAAGTACTGCCCGTCCTCGGTCCGGCTCCGGAGGTCCGCTTCCCAGGCGTCGGCCTCCGCGCGCGGCAGTCCGTGGCGGACCGCCAGGTTCTTGGTGGCGCCGATGATCCCGACGCTGAACGACGCAGGATCGCAGCGCAGGTTGAGGAGCGGGATCACGCCCGCGTTCGCGAGCCGGAGGCCGGCGGCCCGGAGCAGCCCGGGCAGCCGGGGCGGCAGGTGCGGGTTCGCGAAGTGGCCGACGCGGGCCTCCATCACGCGGCGGTGGCGATCACGGTCCGCCGTGAGCCAGACGCAGGAGTCCCAGTCGGTGTCGACGATCGCGTGGCGACCACCTCGCTTGAGCACGCGAGCCGCCTCCGCGAGCGCGCGCTCCACCTCGTGTACGTAAAGATACACCTGGACGGCCACCACGAAGTCGAAGGTCTCGCCGGGGAACTCGAGCCGGCTGGCGTCGCCGACCGTGAACTCGACGCACTCGGCCAGCCCCTCCCGCGCCGCGCGCGCGCGAGACGCCTCGATCATGTCGGGGCTCGCGTCGATCCCGACGACACGGCCGGCGGGGCCCACCTCGCGGGCGAGCTCGCACGCGAGCAGGCCGGGCCCGCAGCCGACGTCGAGCCCGCGCTCGCCGGGGCGCGCGCCGAGCGCCGCGCGCGTCCGCGCGCGCTGCTCCACGATTTCGGGGGCGGCGTATGCCTTCTCCAGACGGAGGACGTCGCCGGGACCGAAGAGGGGAGACGCCATGGGCGCCGAAAACCATACCACAGCGGCGGCGGCGCGGGCCGCGGCGCCCTCAGCCCGCGAGCCCGAGGAAGGCGAGCGCGTTGTCGCGGAAGATCTTCCGCTGGACCTCCGGCGGCAGGCGACGGTCCCAGGCCCACCGCCGCTCCTCGTCGTAGTCGTAGGGGATCAGCGGGAAGTCCGAGCCGAAGACGATCCGGTCCTGGTGGCGCAGCAGTTGGGCGTCGGTGATCGACGCGCCGCGGATGCCCACGTAGCGTTCGGCCAGCGGGCAGAGGGCCATCGTCGTGTCGACGTAGAGCGCGGGGTACTGGTCGGTCAGCTGGAGGAACGCCTCGCTCTCGAAGGCGCCCATGTGGGCGACGCAGACTCGGAGGCGGGGGAAGCGCTCCATGACTCGCCGGAACCGCCCGACCCCGGTATAGGCATCGCGGTACGGCGCGGTGCCGACGTGGAGCACGAAGACGCGCCCTTCGGCCTCGGCCCGCTCGTAGACGGGGTAGAGGCGGGGGTCGTCGGGGTAGACGCGCTGGACGGAGAAGTGGAGCTTGAACCCGCTCAGGCGAAGGTCGTCCAGCGCCTCGCCGGCCACCCGCGTCAGGTCGGGATCGTCGGGGTGGAGGGTGCCGAGCGGGATCGCCCCGGGCAGGCGCGCGCCGATTCCGGCCAGCCACTCGTTCAGCGAGCGCGCGATCCCCGGCTTGTGGGCGTAGCTGAAGAAACAGAAGCGCTCGACGCCCCGAGCGGCGAGGGTCTCCGCCACCGCCTCGGGGTCGAACGGGTGGGCGTTCACCCAGTTCTCGCGTGCGAAGTGCCGTTGGATCGCCTCGGCGAGCGGCGCCGGATGCAGATGGACGTGGACGTCGACGCATCGGGCCGGCACGCGTGGCGTCTCCATGAGGCATCGGCTATCTTATCGGAGATCGCGGAACCGAGGCCGCGCGAAACGCCGAGAGGGCAGCCATGCGCGTCGGGTTGATGGTCGAGGGGCAGGAGGGACTCACGTGGGACCGCTGGTTCCGGCTCGCGGAGGCCGCCGAGCGGCTCGGCTACGAGTCGCTCGTTCGCTCGGACCACCTCACGAGCCTCGGGGGCGATCCGCGTCGCCCGTCGCTCGAGACCTGGACATCGCTCACGGCGCTCGCGACCCGCACCCACCGCATCCGGTTCGGCCCGCTGGTGTCGCCGTTGACCTTCTACCATCCGGCGATCCTGGCCAAGATGGCGGCCGCCGTCGACGGGCTCTCGGGCGGCCGGCTCGACCTCGGCATCGGCGCGGGGTGGAACGTGCCCGAGCACGCGACGTTCGGCCTTCCGTTTCCGCCGACGAGGGAGCGCCTGGATCGCCTGGAGGGCGCCGCCCGCGTGATCCGGGCGCTTGAGAGCGGGCAGCCGGTGACGCTGGCCCAGCCCTACTTCCCGCTCGAGGCCGCCCAGAGCCACCCGCGCCCGCCCCGCGGCCGGTTCCGGCTCGTGGTCGGCGGCCGCGGCGAGAAGCGGGTGCTCCGGATCGTCGCCGAGTTCGCCGACGAGTGGAACGTCACGCGCGTGACCCTCGACGAGTACTCGGTGAAGCGCCGAGCGCTGGCCGAGCACTGCGCCGCGCTCGGCCGGGACCCGAAGACCATCGCGCGCTCGCTCATGGTTCCGCTGGCGATCGGGCGCGACCCCGCGGAGGTGGCCCGGCGCATCGCCGCGGCCCGGGCGACCTTTCCCGCGCTGCCGGCCGACGAGGCTGCCTGGGAGGCCCAGAGCTTTCTGGCGGGCGGGCCGGACCGGGTCCTCGAAGACCTCCGGCGCTGGGAGGCGGTCGGAGTGGAACGCGTCCTCCTCCAGATGCTCGACCTGGAGGATCTAGGAGCCGTCGAGCTCTTCGCCCGTCAGGTGCTGCCGCGACTGGCGGGGGGCTCGGGCTAGACGCGCGCCGGCTCCGGGCGGTGATCCCGGCGACCGGCCGTGCTCGGCCGCGACCCGCTCGACGTCGGTCGAGGGAGCTGGGACGCCGTGTTCGCCCCGACGCGCCCGGGGTCCCTCCCGCGGTCTCGGTCGAGGCCGTGACCGGGGAGCCCCGACGAAGCGCGTGGCCCGGACCTCGTCCCGGTCGAAGCCGAGTCCCGGAGCTGAGCGGCCCTCGCGGCGACGGTCCGTCGCTGTCCGCGCGTCAGCTTTCCACCCTGTCGTCCGTCCGCCGTCGGGGACGTCGGGTCCCGACGGCTGACTTTTCAGCAGGTTCAGCCTGGCACCACGCTTGCTTTGCCTTCCCGAAAGGGACACAGATCGTGAAGACATTGACAATTATGGGTAACACGCCGAGGGCGGCGCTGAGCCGGCGCCTGGGCGATCTGCTCATCGAGGACGGCCTGATCACGCGCGAGCAACTGCAGCGCGCGCTCGCCGACCAACGGGGGACCCGCGACAAGATCGGCTCGGTGCTGATCCGGCTCAAGCTCCTGACCGAGGAGCAGCTGGTCGGCTTCCTCTCCAAGCAGTACGGCATCCCCTCGATCACGCTCTCCCAGCTCGACGTTGATCCCGACGTCCTCAAGCTCGTGCCCGGGGACATGGCCAGCAAGTACGAGGTGCTCCCGGTCAAACGAACCGGAAACACGCTCACGCTGGCGATGGCCGACCCCACCAACGTCTTCGCCCTCGACGACGTCGAGTTCCTCACCGCGCTTCGCGTCGTGCCGGTGGTGGCGTCGCAGAGCGCGATCCAGAAGGCGATCGAGCGCAGCTATCACCGGCAGAACCCGGTGCTGACCGACATCATCAGCGAACTGGAGGACGAGTCGAGCCAGATCGAGGTCCTGGCGGACGACGATGGCAGCAGCAGCAAGATCGACGTCTTCGAGCTGAAGGAGTCGGCCGACCAGCCGCCCCTCGTTCGCCTCGTCAATATGATCCTGGTCGACGCCATCCGCCGCGGCGCCTCCGACATCCACCTCGAGCCCTACGAGAAGGTCTTCCGCGTCCGCTTCCGCGTGGACGGCGTCCTCCACGAGATCATGATCCCTCCCAAGCGCCTCGAGCCCGCCCTCATCTCCCGGGTGAAGATCATGGCCAACCTCGATATCGCCGAACGCCGCCTCCCCCAGGACGGCCGCATCAAGCTCCGCTACAACACCCACGAAATCGACTTCCGCGTCTCCACCCTCCCCACCATCTACGGGGAGAAAACCGTCATGCGCCTGCTCGATAAAGACTCCCTCCAGCTCGACCTCACCAAGCTCGGCTTCGACCCCGATGCCCTCGAGCACTTCGAAAAGGCGATCCGCTCCCCCTACGGCATGGTCCTCATCACCGGCCC
>QHRX01000213.1 GCA_003221455.1 Candidatus Rokuibacteriota bacterium | reverse complement strand
ACCGCGTTCACGGTGACGGTCGACGCGCGCCGGGGGGTCACCACCGGCACCTCCGCGCCCGATCGGGCCGTGACGATCCGCACCCTCGTCGATCCGCGCACGACCGCCGACGACCTGACGCGTCCCGGCCACATCCTGCCGCTGCGCGCGATGCCGGGCGGCGTGCTGCGGCGCGCGGGGCATACCGAGGCCGCCGTCGACCTGGCCCGGCTGGCCGGCGGTAGCCCTGCCGGCGTCATTTGCGAGGTCATGAACGAGGACGGCGGCATGGCGCGCGTGCCCGAGCTCGTCCAGCTGGCCGGCGCCCACGGTCTCAAGATGCTCACGATCAAGGATCTGATCGAGTACCGGGTCCGCAAGGAGAAGCTCGTCCGCCGGGTCGCCACGACGCGCCTGCCGACCGAGTTCGGCGACTTCACCGCGATCGCCTACGACACCACGGTCGACAGCCGGGTACCGCTGGCCCTCGTCATGGGGGAGGTGGCGGGCGATGCGCCGGTGCTCGTCCGCGTGCACTCGGAGTGCCTGACCGGGGACGTCTTCCACTCGCGCCGCTGCGACTGCGGGTCGCAGCTCGAGAAGGCGCTCTCGATCATCCGGGCCGAGCAGCGCGGGGTCTTCGTGTACATGCGTCAGGAGGGGCGCGGGATCGGGCTCATCAACAAGATGCGGGCCTACGAGCTGCAGGACCAGGGCCTCGACACCGTCGAGGCGAACCTCGCGCTCGGCTTCAAACCCGACCTCAGGGACTACGGCATCGGCGCCCAGATCCTGGTCGACCTCGGCGTGCGGAACCTACGGCTCCTCACCAACAACCCGCGGAAGATCGTCGGGCTCGAGGGCTACGGGCTCTTGGTCGTGGAGCAGGTTCCCATCGAGATTCCCGCCACCGAGGCGAATCGCCGCTACCTCGATACCAAGCGCGTGAAGCTGGGGCACCGCTTCACGTCGCTCCCGTCGGACTGAGATGGCGGGGCGCGCCCCCCGAGGCCGCCCGGCCGCGCCCCGGCGCGGGTCGGCGGCGCCGCGCTTCGCGATCGTCGCCGCCCGTTTCAACGAGCGGATCACGAAGCGCCTCGTCGACGGCGCCGCCGGCGCCTTCGCCTCCCACGGCGTGCCCGCGAGCCGCGTCGACGTCTACTGGGTGCCGGGCTCGTTCGAGCTGCCGCAGGCGGCCGAGCACCTGGCGCGCACCCGGCGCTACGCGGCCATCGTGTGCGTCGGCGTCGTGATCCGTGGCCAGACCCCGCACTTCGAGCACGTCGCCCGGGAGGCCGCGAGCGGCATCCAGCGCGTGGCCCTGGGGACCGGCGTGCCCGCCACGTTCGGTGTGGTCACGGCGCTCAGCGAGGAGCAGGCGTGGGATCGCGCGGGAGGCGAGGCGGGAAACCGCGGCGAGGAGGCCGCGGAGGCCGCCGTGGAGATGGCCGAGTTCGTGGCGCGGGTGGCCAAGCGTGGGCAGACGCCGTAAGTCGCGCGAGCTGGCGCTCCAGTTCCTCTACGAGCTCGATCTCCACGACGACGGGGGGGGCACGTCGCGCCTGGGCGAGTTCTGGACCCGGCACCCCGCCGCCGCGGAGGTCCGGACCTTCACCGAAGAGCTCGTGCGCGGGACGCGGGAGCACCAGCAGAAGATCGACGACCTGATCCGCCAGTTCACCGAGCACTGGAGCCTCGACCGCATGGCGGTCGTCGACCGCAACATCCTCCGGCAGGGCATCTACGAGCTCCTGTGGGCGCCCGACGTGCCGCCCAAGGTGACGATCAACGAAGCGCTCGAGGTCGCCAAGAAGTTCAGTACTCAGGAGTCGAGCCGCTTCATCAACGGCATCCTCGACCGCATCCGCAAGGAGTTCCGCCCCGCCTCCTGAATGCGGTACGCGGTCCTGTCCGACATTCACGGCAACCTCGAGGCCCTCCGCGCGGTGCTCGCCGATTGCGCGGGGCAGGTCGACGGCGTGCTCTGCCTGGGTGACCTCGTCGGCTACGGAGCCGATCCCGCCGCGTGCGTTGAGCTCGTGGCCGAGCGCGCAGAACTCCTCGTGGCCGGCAACCACGAGTACGGCGTGACCGGCCAGCTCGCGCTGGAGTGGTTCAATCCGCTCGCGCGCGCCGCCGCCGAATGGACGGCGGGGACCCTTGCCGACGACCAGCGCAGCTGGCTCGCCGGCCTGCCGCTGACGGCCCGCCTCGGGGAGGCGACGCTCGTCCACGCGAGCCCTCGGCACCCAGACGCGTGGGAGTACGTCCTGACGGCCGCGGAGGGGTTTGCCGCCTTCACGGCGTTTGACACGGCGCTCGCGTTCGTCGGGCATTCCCACCTGCCCGGCTACTGGTCCGTCGGCGCCGGGCGGTCCGCCCGGCGGGTGGGCGCGGTCGACCTTGCGCTGGACCGGGCCCACCGGTACATCGTGAACGTCGGCAGCGTCGGGCAGCCTCGGGACCGGGACCCGCGCGCCTCCTACGCGATCTGGGACCGCGCCGCCGGGCGAGTGGCGATCCGACGCGTGCCGTACGATCTCGCCGAAGCCCGGCGGAAGATCGTGGCGGCCGGGCTTCCGCGGTTTCTCGCCGACCGGCTCCAGCGTGGCGCCTGACTGCCGGGCCTGGCTCCGGGCGCCGGGGGCGACGGCCGCCCTCGTCGCGCTGGGCGGCGCCGCGCTGGCCCTCGCGTTCCCGCGCTTCGACCTCCACGGGCTGGCCTGGGTCGCCCTCGTCCCGCTGCTCCTGAGCGCGCTGGCACTCCCGCCCCGCCAGGCCTTCGGTGTGGGGTGGCTCGGCGGGACCGTCTTCTTCCTGGTCCTCCTTCACTGGCTCGACCACACGTTCCGCCTCTACAGCGCGATCCCGTGGCCGGTCACGTGGCTGCCGATCGCGGCGCTCGCCGGCTACTGCGGACTCTACTTCGGGGCGGTGGCGCTCGGGCTCGGCTGGCTCGCGCGGCGCCGCGGACCGAGCCACGCCCTCCTGGCGGCGGCGCCGCTCTGGATCGCGGGCGAGTGGCTCCGCGGCTGGCTCATGGGGGGCTTCCCGTGGGGGCTGATCGGCTACTCCCAGTATTCGGTGCTGCCGGTCATCCAGGTGGCCGAGCTGGCGGGGGTCTACGGCGTGTCGTTCGTCGTCGTCGCGGTTAACGCGGGGATGGCCGGGCTGCTGGTCCTGACTCGCGGGAGGGCCGCGGCGGGGGCGGCGGCCGCCGCGACCCTCCTCGCCGCCACCCTCGCCTTCGGCTGGGTTCGTCTCGGCGAGCCGGCGGGGCCGCCCGAAGTCGCGGTGGCGCTCGTGCAGCCATCGATCGAGCAGGCGCTCAAGTGGGACGCGGCGCACGAGGTGGAGACCGTGGCGACCTACCTCGAGCTCACCCGCCGGGCGGCCCGGGACCGGCCGGGCCTGATCGTGTGGCCGGAGACCGCCGCGCCGACCCCGCTCCGGCGCGACCCCGGCCTCCAGCGGGCGCTCGGCCAGATCTCCGTCGAAAGCGGCGCGCCGATCCTGGCGGGCTCGATCGACGTCGCCGCCGGCCCTCCTCTCCGCTACTCCAACACCGCGTTTTTGCTTTCCGGCCCGAGGATCATCGGACGCTATGATAAAATGCACCTCGTCCCGTTTGGGGAGTACGTTCCGTTGTCGAGTCTGATCGGTTTCGTCCGGAGCTGGGCCGAGTTCATCGCCGACCTCGAGCCGGGTTCCGGCCCCGTCGTGTTTCCGGGTCCGCCAGCCCCGTTCGGGGTGGTCATCTGTTACGAGGGGATTTTCCCTGAGCTCGTTCGGGCGTTCGTTCGAGGTGGGGCGCGGTTCATGGTGAACATGACCAACGACGCTTGGTTCGGCAAGACGAGCGGCCCCTTACAGCACCTGGCGATGTACCCGCTGCGCGCCGTGGAGGACCGGGTGGCCATCGCGCGCGCGGCGAACACGGGCGTGTCGGCGTTCGTCGCGCCCTCGGGCCGGATCGTTCGCGTCGCCCCCCTCTTCGAACGCGGCGTCCTCGCGGACAGGATCGCCCTCCGGACGCGGACGACCCTGTACACGCGGCTCGGGGACTGGTGGGTCTGGGTGTGCGCCGCGGCGGCGGGGGCGCTCTTCGTGGTGGCCCTGGCCCGGCCGGACCGCCATGCTGAGTGAACTCAAGCGGGACCTCGTCGAGATCGACCGGCGCCTGGCCGATCTGCGGAGGCATCTTTGACCTCGAGGTGAAGGAGGAGCGCCTCCGCGTCATCGAGGCGGAGATGGGGACGCCGAGCTTCTGGGACGACGGCCGACGCGCCCAGGAACTGACGCGGGAGCGGTCGGAGCTGGCGCGGACGGTCGCACGCTTCCGAGAGCTCATGACGCAGGCCGAAGAGCTCGGTGTGCTCCTCGAACTGGCGGGCGAGACCGGCGACGAGAGCGTCACGCCCGAGATCGAGGAAGGCGTCTCGCGGGTCCGACAGGCGCTCGACGACTTCGAGCTCAAGATCATGCTCGGCGGGGCGCACGACGCGAAGGACGCGATCGTGTCGATTCATCCCGGCGCCGGCGGCACCGAGTCGCAGGACTGGGCGCAGATCCTCATGCGAATGTACCTCCGCTGGTGCGAGCGCGCTGGCTTCACGGCCGAGGTCGTCGATCTGCAGCCGGGCGAGGAGGCGGGAATCAAGTCGGCGACGATCACCGTCAAGGGCGAGTCCGCCTACGGCTACCTCAAGGGGGAGATCGGCGTGCACCGACTCGTCCGGATCTCGCCCTTCGACGCCCAGAAGCGACGGCACACGAGCTTCGCCTCGGTGTCGGTGATCCCCGAGGTCGAGGACGTCGAGGTCGCGGTGCGGGACGACGAGATCCGCGTCGACGTCTTCCGCTCGTCCGGCCCCGGCGGCCAGGGCGTCAACACGGCCGACTCCGCGGTCCGGATCACGCACCTCCCGACCGGAATCGTCGTGCAGTGCCAGAACGAGCGCTCCCAGCTCCGCAACCGGGACACCGCCATGCGCATCCTGAAGGCGCGGCGGGGAAAAGAAGGGGATCGCCTTCGGCAGCCAGATCCGCTCGTACACGTTCCACCCCTACCAGCTCGTCAAGGACCACCGCACCGGTGTGGAGGTGGGCAACGTGGAGGCGGTGATCGACGGGGACCTCGAGCCCTTCGTCAAGGGCTACCTCCTTTGGGCCCAGGGGCGAGCGGAGTGAGCGAGCAGGCGCCCGGCCGCGAGGTGCACCGTCGGCAGAAGCTCGAGACCCTGCGCGAGCGGGGCGTCGACCCGTTCGGCACGCGCTACCCGGTGACGCACTGGGCCGGGCCGCTGGCCGCGCGGCTCGGGGGCGCGGGCGAGGACGAGCTGAAGGGCTTCGGCCCCGTCTGCGTCGCGGGACGGATCGTGTCCATGCGGCACCACGGCAAGACGTGCTTCGCCCACCTCCAGGACTACACGGGCCGGATTCAGCTCTATGCCCGGGCCGACCAACTCGGCGACGACTTCGCGCACTTCACCGACGTCGACCTCGGCGATTTTGTCGGCGTGACCGGCGACATGCTCCGGACGCGGACGGGCGAGCTGACGATCGCCGTCAAGAGCTTCACCTTCCTCGGAAAGTCGCTCCGGCCGCTGCCCGAGAAGTGGCACGGCCTCAAGGACGTGGAGACGCGCTATCGGCGCCGGTACGTCGACCTCATCGTCAACCCGGCGAGCCGCGCGGTCTTCCTGCTCCGAAGCCGGCTCATCAAGGCGATCCGTGAGTTCCTCGACGCGCGGGGCTTCCTCGAGGTCGAGACGCCGATGATGCAGCCGATCCCGGGTGGCGCCGCCGCCCGGCCCTTCGTGACGCACCACAACGCCCTCGACGTGGACCTCTACCTGCGGATCGCGCCGGAGCTGTACCTCAAGCGGCTCGTGGTCGCCGGCTACGATCGGGTGTACGAGCTGAACCGCACCTTCCGCAACGAGGGAATGTCGACGCAGCACAACCCCGAATTCACGATGCTCGAGTTCTACCAGGCCTACGCCGACGTCGGCGACCTGATGGAGCTCACCGAGACACTCCTCCTGCACCTGGCCCAGACGCTGCTCGGCCGGACGCGGATGACCTACCAGGAGCACGAGCTGGATCTCACGCCCCCGTGGCGGCGGCTGCCGTTCTTCGCCGCGCTGACGCAGGCCCTCGGGGCGGAGGTCGGGCCGGAGACGCCGGGCCGCCGGCTCCGCGAGCTGGGGGCGGCCCGCGGCGTCGAGCTCGCGGCCGCGGCCGAACGCTGGGAGGCGTGGCCGGAGCTGTTCGAGTCGCTCGTCGAGCCGACCCTCGTCCAGCCGACCTTCGTCGTCGACTTCCCGGTCGAGCTGTCGCCGCTGTCCAAGCGGAAGCGGGACGATCCGCGTCTCGTCGACCGCTTCGAGCTCTTCGTCGCCCAGGGCGAGATCGCGAACGCCTACACCGAGCTGAACGACCCGATCGAGCAGCGCGAGCGCTTCCTCCAGCAGGCGGCGCGCCGCGAGGGCGGCGACGACGAGGCGCACTGGTTCGACGAGGACTTCATCCGCGCCCTCGAGTACGGCATGCCGCCGACCGCGGGCGAGGGGATCGGGATCGACCGGCTCGTCATGCTGCTCACGAACCAGCCCTCCATCCGGGAGGTCATCCTCTTTCCGCACCTGCGTCCCGAGGCCGGGCTCGCCCCCGAGGACGCCGAGCCCGACTCGGGAGGGGCGGAGCCGGCGCCCGGGGACCCGTGACGAACGGGCTGCCGTTCGAGCTCTTTCTGGGCCTCCGGTACCTGCGCGCGCGGGGACAGCGCACGAACCTGTCCCTCTTCGTCTGGATCGGGATCGGCGGGGTCTTCCTCGGCGTGGCGGCGTTGATCGTCGTGCTGGCGGTGATGACCGGCTTTCAGGATGGCATCCGCGACAAGATCATTGCCGCGAACCCGCACATCCTGATCTTCGAGTCGAGCGGCCGCGGCGTCGGCGACGCCGCCGCGCTGGCGGCGCGCGTACGCGGCATGGGGGGGGTGAAGGCGGTCACGCCGTTCGTGCTCCAGCAGGCCCTGTTCACCGCGCCGGGTGGAGCCGCTCAGGGCGGCCTGCTGCGCGGCGTGGACTTCAACGCGGCCGGCATGGCCGCCGACATCCGGTCGCAGCTGCGGGTCGGGAATCTGGCGCCCCTCGCGCGCGGCGAGCCCAGCATCCTGCTCGGCCGGGAGCTGGCGCGTAACCTCGGGGTCGTGCCGGGCGACCTGATCACCGCGATCTCGCCGCAGGGGGCGCTGACGGCCGTCGGCATGCTGCCGCGGATGCGCCGCTACCGCGTGGCGGGGACGATCGAGATCGGCATGTACGAGTACGACTCGACGACGGCCTACGTCGCGCTGCCGGTGGCGCAGGAGTTCGCGGGGCTGGGCGACCGCGTGACCGGCGTCGAAGTGAAGCTCGACGACCCGTTCGCGGCGCGGCAGATCGGCCGGGCGATCGCGACCCGACTCGGCTGGCCCTACTGGGTGCGCGACTGGATGGAGATGAACAAGAACCTGTTCGCGGCGCTCCAGCTCGAGAAGCTCGCCCTCTTCGTCATCGTGACCATCATCGTCCTCGTGGCCGCCTTCGCGATCATCGGGCACCTGGTGCTCCTGGTCGCCGAGAAGCGCAAGGAAATCGGGATCCTGAAGGCGCTCGGCGCGCCGGGGCGGAGCATCACCACCGTGTTCTTCACGGTCGGCATGACGATCGGGGTGGTGGGCACCGTCGCCGGCAGCCTGGTCGGCCTCGGGCTCATGTGGATCCAGAACACGTACAAGATCATCCGGCTCGCCGGCGACGTTTACCAGATCGACTATCTGCCGATGAAGCTGTCGGGCTCGGACTTCGCGCTCATCGTCACGGCGACGCTCGCGATCGCCTTCCTGGCCACGATCTTTCCCGCGCGGCGGGCCGGCGGGCTCGCGCCGGCCGAAGTGCTCCGCTACGAGTAAGGGGCGCGCATGCGGGGCCCCGTGCCGCCAGCGCGGCAGGCCGCCCGGGACTCGGCCGTCGACCGGCCGCCCCCGCCCGGCGGGCCGGTGATGGCCGTCGCCGACCCGCTGCTGGTCGCCGAGGAGCTCGAGAAGGAATACCGCACGGGCCCCGAGGTCGTCCGCGTCCTGCGGGGGGTCAACCTGACGCTCCGGGCCGGCGAGGTGGTCGCCCTCGTCGGGGCGTCGGGCATCGGCAAGACGACGCTCCTCTACATCCTGGGCGCCCTCGACCGCCCGACGGCGGGCCGGGTCCGCTTCGGGGGCGAGGATCTCTTCGCCAGGTCGGAGGCCGGCCTCGCGAGGTTCCGTCGGCAGGAGATCGGCTTCGTGTTCCAGTTCTACAACCTGCTCGGCGAGATGACGGCCCTCGAGAACGCGATGCTGCCCGCACTGCTCCTGCGCAAGTCCGCGCGCGAGGCCCGCGCCCTCGCCGCCGAGGCGCTCCAGGCCGTCGGCGTCGGCGACCGGCTCGGGCACCGGCCGGGCGAGCTCTCCGGCGGCGAGCAGCAGCGGGTGGCGATCGCCCGCGCCCTGATCAACGAGCCGCGGCTCATTCTGGCCGACGAGCCCACGGGCAACCTCGACCCGAAGACGAGCGAGGTCATCTACGATCTCTTCCTCCGCCTGCAGGCCGAGCGCGGGATCGCCTTCCTGATCGCCACCCATAACCAAGAGCTGGCCCGCAAGGCCGACCGGGGATACCGGCTGGTCGACGGGCACGCCCGCCCGTTTGACGCGCAGTTTCACAATCTTCCGGACCAAGTGAAATAAAACGCTAGCGGAGCCCCCTCCCGTGGTCTATACTGGGGGTCGAGTAACTAGCTGTCCGGGAAAGAAAAAGTGTTCAGCTAGGGGCAGGCAACCGGCGAGGGAAATCAGTGTTTGAACGGTTCACCGAGCGAGCGCGGCGGGTCATCATCCTGGCACGTGAGGAGGCGGGCCGGTTCCGGCACGACTTCGTCGGCACCGAGCACATCCTCCTCGGGCTCATCCGGGACGGCGAAGGCATCGCGACGGCGGTGCTCCAGCGGCTCGGGCTCCGCCTCGAGACGGTCAAGGCGGAGGTCGAGCGGGCGCTCGCCGGGTTCCCGAAGACGCTGACGTTCGGCGAGGTCCCCTTCACCCCGCAGGCCAAGCGCGTCCTCGAGCTCTCGATTGAGGAGGCCCGCCAGCTCGGCCACAACTACATCGGCACCGAGCACCTGCTCCTCGGGCTGATGAAGGAAGGCCAGTCGATCGCGGCGAAGATCCTCGAGTCGCTCGGCGCCCGCCTGGACGAGGTCCGCCAGGAGACCTTGGCGCTGCTCGGCGACCAGTACTACCCGCGGCCCAAGAAGCGCTCGCAGACCCCCGTGCTCGACGAGTTCGCCCGGGACCTCACCCAGCTCGCCCGGGAGATGAAGCTCGACCCCGTGATCGGGCGCGAAACCGAGATCGAGCGCGTGGTCCAGATCCTCGCTCGGCGCACCAAGAATAACCCAGTCCTGATCGGGGAGCCCGGGGTGGGGAAGACGGCCATCGTCGAGGGGCTCGCGCAGAAGATCGTCGCCCACGACGTGCCCGACGTCCTCGTCAACAAGCGGCTGCTCCAGCTCGACCTGGGCGCGCTGGTGGCGGGAACGAAGTACCGCGGGCAGTTCGAGGAGCGGCTCAAGGCGGTCATGAAGGAGATCCGCCAGTCCGAGAACGTCGTGCTCTTCCTCGACGAGCTCCACACGCTGATCGGCGCCGGCGCCGCCGAGGGCGCCATCGACGCCTCGAACATGCTGAAGCCCGCCCTCTCTCGCGGCGAGATCCAGACGATCGGCGCCACCACGCTCGACGAGTACCGCAAGTACATCGAGAAGGACGGGGCGCTCGAGCGACGGTTCCAGCCGGTCATCGTCAAAGCCCCGAGCGTGCCCGAGTCGATCGAGATCATCCGGGGGCTCCGGCACAAGTACGAGGCCCACCACCGGGTGAAGATCACCGATCAGGCCATCGACGCGGCGGTGAAGCTTGCCGACCGCTATATCACCGACCGGCAGCTTCCGGACAAGGCGATCGACGTGATCGACGAGGCCTCGTCACGGACCCGGCTCATGGCGCTCACGCCGCCGCCCGAGATCAAGGAGATCGAGAAGGAGATCGAGCGCGTCGTCCGCGAAAAGGACATGTACCTCGAGGCGCAGGAGTTCGAGAAGGCGGCCTCCCTCCGCGAGAAAGAGAAGTTGCTCCGTCACCGCGAGGAGGAGCTGAAGCGCGAGTGGGAGAAGACCAAGGGCAAGGGCACCCAGTCCGTCGGCGAGGACGACATCGAGTATATCGTCTCCCGGTGGACCGGGATCCCGCTGTCGAAGCTCGAGGAAAAGGAGTCGGCCAAGCTCGCCCGCATGGAGGAGGCCCTGCACGGCCGGATCGTCGGCCAGGACGACGCGGTCGTCGCGGTCTCGCGCGCCATCCGCCGCTCGCGCGCCGGCCTCAAGGACGCCAAGCGCCCGGTGGGCTCGTTCGTCTTCCTGGGCCCGACCGGCGTCGGCAAGACGGAGCTCGCGCGCGCGCTCGCCGAGTATCTGTTCGGCGACGAGAACGCGCTGATCCGTGTGGACATGTCCGAGTACATGGAGAAGTTCTCGGTGTCCCGCCTCCTCGGCGCCCCGCCCGGCTACGTCGGCTACGAGGAGGGCGGCGTGCTCACGGAGAAGGTCCGCCGGCGGCCGTACTCGGTCGTGCTGTTCGACGAGATCGAGAAGGCGCACCCGGACATCTTCAACATGCTGCTCCAGGTGTTGGACGACGGGCGGCTGACCGACTCGATCGGGCACGTGGTCGACTTCAAGAACGCGATCCTGATCATGACGTCCAACTTGGGCACGAGCCTGATCGGCAAGCGGACGTCGCCCGGTTTCCTGCAGGAGTCGGATCCGGAGAACTACGAGAAGATGAAGGGGCGCGTCATGGAGGAGCTCAAGCGCGCCTTCCGGCCGGAGTTTCTCAACCGCATCGACGACATCATCGTGTTCCACCCGCTCTCGCTCGACCACATCAAGTCGATCGTGCGGCTCATGATCGAGAAGATTAACAAGCAGCTCCTGGACAAGGACATCCAGCTCGCGCTGACGCCCGCCGCCGAGACCTCGCTCGTCGACAAGGGCTACGACGCCACCTACGGCGCCCGCCAGCTCCGACGGACGATCCAGAAGCACATCGAGGATCCCCTGGCCGAGGCCATCGTGCGCGGCCAGGTGCCCCCCCGGGCGCGGATCGAGGTTGATATCGAAGGGGACAAGTTCGTGTTCCGCGAGGTCCAGCCGGCGGAACCCCCCCTTGAGCTCGCACAGCACTAGTCAGCCGAGCGCACGAGCCCACTTCGTTGACCAGGCCGGGGAGGATCTTTCTCTCCATTTTTTTTGTGTTCCCGGCCGTCGCACCGGCGAGGACCTGGGCCCAAGCGTCGCCGGCGCGGCCGATCGTCATCAAGGACATCACCGTCGAGGGCAACCGCCGCGTGCAGGACGCCGTCATCCTCGGCCGGGTGCAGACGCCGATCGGCGCCCCCTTCAACCCGGACCGCCTGAGCGAGGACCTGCGGGCGATCTACACGCTCGGGTTCTTCGACGACGTCCAGATGCGCGTCGAGGACTTCGAGGGCGGCGTCAAGGTCACGTTCGTCGTCGTCGAGCGCCCCTTCATCCGTGACGTGCAGTTCGTCGGCAACAAGAAGGTCGACACGAACACGCTCCTGGAGAAGGCCGAGCTGAAGCTCGGGAGCGTCTACAACCCGGTCGAGGTCGAGAAGGCCGCCCAGCGTCTCAAGGAGCAGTACGAGGAGGAGGGCTACTTCGAGGTCAAGATCACGCCGGGCATTCAGAAGTTCGCCGACGGCGACGTGCGGGTGACGTTTGGCATCACCGAAGGGCGGCGGATCACCATCGACAAGATCGTCATCACGGGTAACCAGGGGCTGACCGCCAAACAGATCAAGGGGGTCATGGAGACCCAGGAGCGCCAGTACTTCATCCTGCGCGGTACGGTGCAGCGCCAGAAGCTCGAGGACGACGTCGAGCGCATCCTCGCGCTCTACAACAACCACGGCTACCTCCAGGCGCGGGTGGAGTCGCACGACATTACCGTCGACCGGAAGACGGCGCGGGTCACGATCACCCTCAAGGTCGTCGAGGGACCGCAGTTCAAGGTGAAGAGCCTGGACATCACCGGCAACCGGGTGTTGCCGCTCGAGGACATCCGGCGGCAGGTCCTGCTCAAGCCGGGAGACGTGTTCTCCCGGCAGAAGCTGCACGAGACCGTGGACGGGATCACGCGGCTCTACGGCTCGGCGGGGCACGCCTCGGCGGACGTGGCGCCCCTGGTCAGCCAGAATCTCGAAGACCGAACGGTGGCCATCCGGCTCGAGATCACCGAGGGCCCCGAGGTCTACGTCGAGCGGATCAACATCAGCGGAAACGTCCGCAGCCAGGAGAAGATCCTGCGACGGGAGATCCCCTTCGCCGAGGGCGACCTGTTCACGAGCTCGAAGCTCGAGCGCGCCAAGCAACGACTGACTAACCTGGGGGGATCGGACAAATCGAAGATCCTCGTCAACATCGACGTGGTCGAGAAGCCGACGGGGATGTTCAGCGTCGGCGGCGGCTACTCGTCGGCCGACAGCTTCGTCGGCACCGTCGACCTGTCGCAGCGGAACTTCCTCGGGCGCGGCTGGGAGGTCTCGACGCGGTTCCGCGGCGGGGCCGCCGGGACGCAGGGGACGCTGAGCTTCACCGAGCCCTGGCTCTTCGACCGCCCCCTCTCGGCCGGCTTCGACCTCTTCGACTCGCGGCGAATCTTCAGCGACTACGACTTCGAGAGCACGGGCGCCGACGTCCGCTTCAGCCATCCGTTCCTCGACTACGCCCGCTGGTACCTGAACTACCGCCTGACGAACGACCGGATCAGCAACCTCCAGGGCGAGGCGGTCCTGAGCCTGGGCAGCGAGGAAGGCAGCCGGGTGACGTCGGCGATCTCGCCCTCTGTCTCGCGGGACACGCGGGACAACGTGTTCACCCCGTCGCGGGGCAACTTCTCGAGCGTGGGCATGGACTTCGCCGGGCTCGGGGGCGACTCCAAGTTCGTGAAGTTCAGCGGCGCCACGAGCGAGTTTCTGCCGATCTGGTTCAACCACATCCTCGCAATGCACCTCGAGGCGGCCCACATTTTCGGCTACGAGGGCCAGAAGGTGCCCCTCTTCGAGCGGTTCTACCTGGGCGGGCCGAACTCGCTCCGGAGCTTCAAGTTCCGCGCCCTGTCGCCGGTCGACGCCAGCGGCGTGAAGACCGGCGGCACCACCCAGGTCCTGGGCAACGTCGAGTACCTCATCCCGCTGCCGTTCAACCTCCGGCTGGCCGCCTTCACCGACATCGGCAACGTCTACGGTTTTAGCACGAAGGTCGATCTGACCAATCTGCGGTACGGGATCGGTGGCGGCCTCCGCTGGATCTCGCCGTTCGGTCCGATTCGGATAGACTATGCCATCAACCCCGATCGACGGCAGGGAGAAAAGCCCGGGGCATTCCAGTTCTCGGTGGGCTCGCCGTTCTAGGAGGCGTCGACATGGGGCACTGGGGGGCGATCAGAATCGCGGCGATGCTGGTGCTGGCGGGTGCGGTCGCGGCGCCCGGGCCCGCGGCCGCGCAGGGCCCGGCGGCGCCGAGCGGAAAGATCGTCGTCGTCGACGTCGCGCGCATCCTGGCGAAGTCGCAGGCCGGCGTGGCGGCGCGCGAGCAGCTCGAGCGCGAGAAGGCCACGATGCAGAAGGAGGTCGATACCCGCCGGAAGGACCTGGAAGCCCTGAAGGACGAGCTGGACAAGAAGGGGCCGCTCATGACGACCGAGGCCCGGAGCCAGAAGCAGGATGCCTTCGAGCGCAAGCGCCGGGACGCGGCGCGCCTGGTCGACGACTTCCAGAAAGAGCTGGAGAAGAAGGAACAGGGCCTGCTGCAGAAGGTGCTGCAGGACATCTCGGGAATCATCGAGAAGCTCGGCAAAGACAAGAAGTACTACCTGATCGTGGAGAAGCGGGGCGCGGCCGTGGTCTTCGCGGCGCCCGAGTCCGACATCACCGACGAGATCATCAAGGCCTACGACCAGGATTCGGGGAGGGGCAAGAAGCCGTAGCGGCGATGGGCGACGGGGCCCGGTACACGCTGCGCGCGCTCGCCCAAGCGCTCGGGGTGCCCCTCGAGGGTGATCCCGACGTCGTGGTGAGCGGCGTCGCTCCGCTCGAGAGCGCGGGCGCCGAGCACATCTCGTTCCTGATCGACCGTCGCCGCGCGACCGCGGCCCGGGCGTCCCGCGCGGGCGCCTTCCTGGTCGCCGTTGACGCACCCCCGCTCCCGGCGCCCGTGCTCCGCGCGGCGGCGCCGAGGCTCGCGCTCGTCCGGCTCCTCGAGCTGTTCGCCGCCGAGGAGCCGGCGCCGACGGGAACCCATCCGACCGCGGTGGTGGAGGCGGGCGCCCACGTGGATCCGTCGGCGAGCGTCGGCGCCTACGCGGTGGTCGAGCCCAAGGCCGTCCTGGGCGCGGGGGTGCGCGTCGGGCCCTTTGTGTACGTCGGGCGCGGCGCCGAGGTCGGCGCCGAGACGATTCTCCACGCCCGCGTCGTCGTCTTGGATCGGGTGCGGATCGGACGGCGGGTGATCGTCCACGCGGGCGCCGTGCTCGGCGCCGACGGCTTCGGCTATGCTCCCGATGCCGGCCGCTACCGGAAGATCCCGCAGATCGGCGGTGTCGTGATCGAAGACGACGTCGAGATCGGGGCCAATACGACGATCGACCGGTCCACGGTCGGCGACACCGTGATCGGGCGGGGGACCAAGATCGACAATCTCGTGCAGATCGCCCACAACGTTCACGTCGGCGCGGACTCGATCATCGCCGCCCAGTCGGGCGTCGCGGGCTCGAGCCGGCTCGGGCGGGGCGTGGTGCTAGGCGGGCAGGTCGGCGTCGCGGATCACGTCACGATCGCCGACGGCGTCGTGGTCGCCGCCCAGGCCGGCGTCATCGGCGACCTGCGGGAGGCCGGCACGTACCTCGGCACCCCGGCGCGGCCGGTCGGCGAGACGAGGCGCGTCTGGGCCGTTACGGTCAAGCTCCCCGAGCTGGCGCGTCGGGTCCGCGAGCTCGAGCGGCGCCTCGAACGCTTCGAGCGGGGCGCCGGGGGCGCCACCGCCGAGGGCGGGGAGTCGCCTGAGCGTGGGTGAGAGCCTCCACCCCACCGCGGTCGTCGACCCCAAGGCCCTGCTGGGGGCGGGGGTCCGGATCGGTGCCTACACGATCGTCGGCCCGGAGGTCGCCCTCGAAGACGGCGTCGAGGTGGGGCACCACGTCGTGCTCGAGGGGCGCGTGCGCGTGGGCGCGGGAAGCCGGATCGGCCACGGCTCGGTCGTGGGCGCCCCGCCGCAAGATCTGAAGTGGAAGGAGGGGACGCCGTCTGGCGTCCGGATCGGCCGCGGCACGACGCTGCGCGAGTACGCCACGGTCCACCGCGCCACGCGGCCCGACGGATGGACCAGCATCGGCGACCACTGCCTCCTGATGTCCATGTGCCATGTCGCGCACGACTGCCGGCTGGGCGAGGGAGTGATCGTCATCAACTATGCCGGCATCACGGGGCACTGCGAGATCGACGAGTACGCGACCGTCGGCGGCCTGACGGGCGTCCACCCGTTCAGCCGGATCGGCGCCTACGCCTACGTCGGGGGGTGCTCCAAGGTCGTGGCCGACGTTCCCCCGTACACCACGGTCGACGGCGCGCCCGCGCTGGCCCGCGGCATCAACGTCGTCGGACTGCGCCGCGGCGGCATCGGCGCGGCGGACCGGCGCCTGCTGCAGGCGGCGTTCCGCATCCTCTACCGGTCCGGGCTCGCGCCCCGCACGGGCGTCGAGCGCATCCGCGACGAGCTGCCGGCCACGCCGTACATCGTCCGGCTCCTGCAGTTCATCGAGGCGTCGAAGCGCGGCATCTGCGGCCCGCCCCGGACCGGGGCGGCCGTCCCGGACGACGCGCCCGACAGCGAGGGAGAGCGGGTCTTCTGATGGCTAAATCAGAGCGGGTACGCGCGGCGGTCGTGGGGGCGGGCCACATGGGGCAGTACCACACGCTCGTCTACGCCGAGCTGTGGGACGTCGACCTCGTCGGCGTCGTCGACACCGACTTCGAGCGCGCGCGGCGCGTGGCCGCCCAGTACGACACGCTCGCGTTCTCGGACCACCGGGAGCTGATCGGCCGGGTCGACGTGGCGAGCGTGTCCGTCCCCACCGAGGCGCACTTCGCGGTGGCGAAGGACCTGCTCGAGGCGGGCGTGAGCGTGCTCGTCGAGAAGCCGATGACGCCGACCCTGGAAGAGGCGCGCGAGCTGTTCCGGATCGCGCGCGCGAGCGCGGCCGTCCTGCACGTCGGACACGTCGAGCGCTTCAACGGCGCCGTGCAGGAGGTCCGCAACATCGTGGACCGGCCGATCCTCATCGAGTCGCGACGGCTCGGCCCCTTCGTGCCGCGGGTCCAGAAAGACACCGTCGTGATGGACCTGATGATCCACGACATCGACATCGTGCTGGGGCTGGTCGACTCCGAGCCGCGCCGCGTCGTGGCCCTCGGGAGCTCCATGCACTCCGACGTCGCCGACGTCGCCAACGTCCAGATCCAGTTCGGCTCGGGGACACTGGCGATCATCACCGCGAGCCGTGCCACCGAGCAGAAGATCCGCACGCTCGCCATCACCCAGCCCGACGCGTACATCGTGCTGGACTACGCCGACCAGGACATCCGGATCCACCGGCGGGCGGCGCAGGAATACACGCTGAACCGCGAGTCCATCCGCTACCGCCAAGCGTCGTTCGTCGAGCACCTGTTCGTGCACAAGGACAACCCCCTGAAGCTCGAGATCCTCCACCTGATCCGCGCCATGCGCCGCGCCCGCGAGACGGGCACGGTGGAGCTGCCCGAGAGCGACGACATCCGCTCGCTCGCGGTCGCGCTCGAAATTGAGCGGATGATCCGCGAGGGGCAGGGCGAGCTGGCCTGGCCGCAGCACCTTCCGTGGAGCGCGCGCTCGGCCTGATGTGCGGGGCCGGCGCCCTGCCGGCCCGCGTCGCCCGGGAAGCGAAGCGGCGCGGGTTCCGCATCGTCGCGTTCGCGTTCGGGGAGACGCCGGGGCTCGACGGCGCGGTCGACCGCCTCGTCCCCTCGAGCGTCGCCGACATCGCCGCGGTCCTCACCGGGCTCCGGGCCGAGCGGGTCTCCGCCGCCGTCTTTTGCGGGCGGCTCGCCGCGCAGGAGCTGCTGCAGGCGCGTGGCGACGCGGCCGGCGAGGCGATCGTCGCGCGCGGCGGGGGCGGGCTCAGCGACGCCGGCCTCCTCCAGGGCGTGCTCGGCACCCTCACGGACCTCGGGATCGAGGTGCTCGACCAGCGCCCGTTCTACGGGGACTGGATCACGCGCGCCGGTCCCCTCGGAGGGCGAGACGCGACGGCGGCCGAGGAGGTCGACGTCGCCCGCGGCTTCCGGATTGCGCGGCGGCTGGCCGAGTCCGGAGTGGGCCAGACGGTCGTGGTGCGGCGGGGCCGCGCCGCCGCCGTCGAGGCGAGCGAGGGAACGACGGAGACGATCCGCCGCGGGCTCGGGCTGGCGGGGCCGGGCGCGGTCGTGGTAAAGGCCGTCGCCCCTGACAACGACTATCGGTTCGACGTGCCCTCGGTGGGGCCCGAGACGCTCGAGGTGATGGCCGCCGGGGGTGCCACGGCGCTCGCGATCGAGGCGGGTCGCGTGCTCGTCCTCGAGCGGGAGCGCGCCGTCGAGATCGCCGATCGCCATGGCATGGCGTTCGTCGGCGTGGCGGGTGATCGGGACGGCGAGGCATGAGACGGGGGCCGTCGAGCGCGGCGCCGTTGCGGGACCCGGCCAGGGAATCCAGCAGGGCCGGGGCGGCGGCGCCGGCGGGGAGCGACGGGCCCGGGATCATGCTGGTCGCCGGCGAGGCGTCGGGCGACCTGCACGGGGCAACCCTCTGCGGCGCCCTCGCCGAGCTCGCGCCCGGCTGGCGGCTCTTCGGCATGGGCGGGGCGCGCATGGCGGCGGCGGGCATGGACGTGCTCGTCGACGTGACCGCCCACGCCGTGGTGGGCGGGAGCGGGGCGGTGGGGCGCTTGCCGATGCTCTACGGCGCTTACCGACGCCTCGTCCGCCGGCTCGAGACCGCCCCACGACCCCGGGCGCTCGTGCTGATCGACTTCCCTGAGTTCAACTTCCGGCTGGCGCGCGCCGCCCACCGCGCCGGGGTGCCCGTCGTGTACTTCATCCCCCCCCAGATCTGGGCGTGGCGCGCGGGACGCGTCCGGACGATCGCGCGGCTCGTCACGCGGGTGCTCGCCGTATTTCCGTTCGAGGTCCCGCTCTACCGCGCGGCCGGGGTGCCCGTCGACTTCGTCGGCCACCCCCTCGTCGACAGCCTGCGCGGCGCGCCCTCGCGCGCGGCGGCCCGCGGGCGGCTCCGTCTTGACACGGACGCGGTCGTTCTCGGGTTGCTTCCCGGCAGCCGCGCGAAGGAGGTCGAGCGGCTCCTGCCCGCGCTGCGCGACGCCGCTCTTGAGCTGACGCGCGCGCGGCCCGGCGTCCGCTGCCTGGTCGGGCTGGCGCCGACGGTGGACCGGGCGCGGGTCGCCGGCCTGCTGCGGGGCGCGCCGGGGATCGAGATCGTCGAGCACGACGCCCGGGCGGTGATGGCGGCCGCGGATCTGCTCCTGGCGGCGTCGGGCACCGTCACCCTGGAAGCGGCGCTCCTCGGGACGCCGATGATCATCTGCTACCGGCTCTCCCAGCTCTCCTTCCGGCTGTCTCTACTGCTGATCCGCGTGTCGTGGATCGGGCTGCCCAACATTGCCCTCGCCCGCACGGTCGCCCCCGAGCTCTATCAGGACACCGTGACCGGCCCGCGCCTGGCGCGGGAGGCGGAGCGGCTGCTCTCGGATCCGTCGGCGCTCGCCGCGCAGCGGGCCGCCTTCGCCGAGCTCCACGGTCGGTTCGGGCCCCCCGGCGTCGGGCTGCGGGCGGCGCGGTCCGTGCTCCAGGCCGCGGGCGCGGGTCCGTGACCGTCTCCAGGTGGGATCGCCTCATCGCGCGCGCGCTCGCCCCGCTCGGGGCCGTCCTCGTCCGCCTGCTCGGCCGCACCATGCGGATCACCGTGCTCGGCGATCCCCAGGTCGCGCCGCTCTGGGCGACCGCACGCCCGCTCATCTACGCGGTTTGGCACGGCCAGATTCTGATGATGCCGCTCGTGACCGAACGGCTACGCCAAGCCTGGGGCGCCCGCCCCGTCCACGTGCTGACCAGCGCCTCGCCCGACGGCGAACTCCTCGCGGAGTTCGTGCGCCGCTTCGGCTTCGGCGTGATCCGCGGCTCATCGAGCCGGGGCGGCGCGAGTGCCCTCCGCCAGCTCGCGCGACGGGTCCGCGCGGGCGTCGACGTCGTCGTCGCGCCCGACGGGCCCCGGGGCCCGCGCGCCCGGGCGCAGGCCGGCGTGATCGTGCTCGCCGAGCTGACGGGTGCGCCGCTCGTCCCGGTCGCCTTCGTCGCCGAGCCCGCCTGGCGGCTCGGGAGCTGGGATGGCTTCGAGATTCCGCGGCCGTTCGGGCGCGGCGCGCTCGCGTTCGGGGCGCCGCTGCCGGTACGGGGACGTGACCGCGAGGTGGCGCGGAAGGACCTCGAGTCGGCGCTCGCGCAACTCGGCGAGGCGGCGCGGAACGCGGTAGGCCGGCGGTGAGGCGGCTCGCCTACGTGACCTACACCTTGGCCCTCCGTCTCCTGCTGCTCGGCTACGTGCCGGTCGCCGTCTGGCGGCGCCTCGCGCGCGGCGTCCCGATCCACCTGCGCGAGCGCCTCGGCTTCTATCGGGACGTCCCCGACCCCCCCAGGACCGCCTGGGTGCACGCGGTGTCGGTCGGCGAGATGCTCGCGGCGGTGCCGATCGTCGAGGAGCTCTGCCGCCTCCACCCCGAGCTGCCGATCCTCGTGACGACCGTGACCGAGACGGGCGCCGGGGTCGCGCGCCAGCGGCTGGCGCGCCTGGCGATCCATCGCTACTTCCCGCTCGACCTGCCGGGCGCGGTGCGGCGGGCGATTGCCCACAACCGGCCGCAGCTCTTCGTGGTGCTCGAAACGGAGCTCTGGCCGAACCTCTTCCGCGCGCTCGCCGCTCGCGGCGTGCCCGTCATGATCGCCAACGGACGTATCTCCGACCGTTCCTACCGGCGCTACCGGCTCGCGCGGGCGTTCATGCGGGGCCTGCTCGAGACGGTGGCGGTCTTCGGCATGCGCTCGGACGAGGACGCGCGCCGGATCATCGGCCTCGGCGCGGCGCCCGAACGCGTGTTCGTGACGGGGAACGTCAAGAACGACGCGCCCGCGGACGACGGCGCCGCGCCGGCGCTCTGGCGGCGGCTGCTCGGCCTCGCGCCCGGTGCCCCCGTGTGGATCGCCGGCAGCACGCATCGCGGCGAGGAGCCGATCGTGCTGGACGTCCACGCCCGCCTGCGCGAGCGCCACCCGGGCCTCGTCCTGATCGTCGCCCCCCGGCACCCGGAGCGTGTCTTTGAGGTCGAGCGGCTCGTCCGCGAGCGGGGCCTCCCGGTCGTGCGGCGGAGCGAGCTGCCGAAGGGCCGGACGGACGGCGCGACCATCATCCTCGACACCGTGGGCGAGCTGGCCCAGCTCTACCAGCTCGCCGACGTGGTGTTCGTGGGCGGAAGCCTGGTGCCGTCGGGGGGCCACAACATGGTCGAGGTCGCCCTGCGGCGGAAGCCCGCGCTCTTCGGTCCCCACACGACGAACTTCCGCGAGAGCGCCGAGCTCCTGGCGGGCAGTGGCGGCGGCCTCGTCGTCCGGGACGCGGCCGAGCTCGAGCGCGAGCTGGCGCGGCTCCTCGGCGATCCCGCGCTCCGGGCGACGATGGGCGACGCCGGGTTGGCGGCGGTCGCCGCCCGGCAGGGCGCGGTTCGCGAGACGCTCGCCTTGATCGACCGCTTTCTCGTCCAGTCGGGCGGCGCGGGTGAGTAGCCTGACTCGCGCGGTGCGGGCGCGCCTCGTCCACGAATGGGAGCGTGGCGGCAGCGCGGGCGGCGCCCGGGCGCTCGCGGGCGGCTACCACGGGCTCCTCCGGGCACGCGAGTGGCTCTACGATCGGCGGATCCTCACGAGCCGGCCGCTGCCCTGCGCCGTGATCTCCATCGGCAACCTCACGCTCGGCGGCACGGGCAAGACGCCCGCCGTCGAGTACGCGGTGCGCACGCTGGCCGCGCTCGGCGCGCGCCCGGCCGTCGTCAGCCGCGGCTACGGTCGCCGCTCGACGGGGGTCCGGGTCGTCGCCGACGGTCGCTCGGTCCTCCTCGAGCCGCGGGACGCGGGGGACGAGCCCTTCCTACTCGCGCGCCGGCTCCCCGGGGTGCCGGTGGTCGTCGGGGCCAACCGGTACGAGGCGGCGCGCCTGGCCCTGCGCCGCTTCGGCGTGTCGGCGGTCGTCCTCGACGACGGCTTCCAGAACCGGAGCGTCGTGAAGGATCTGGAGATCGTCCTCGTCCGCGCCGAGAACCCGTGGGGCAACGGACGCCTGTTCCCGGCTGGCCCCCTGCGCGAGCCGGTGGACGCTCTCGCGCGGGCCCACCTGATCGTCGTGAGCGGCGCCGCCGGACCCGATGCGGTCGCGTCAGTGGCCGCCGTGGCCGCCCGGCACGCGCCGGGGGTGCCCGTCCTCGCCGCCGAATACGAGCCGGTCGAGTGCTGGGAGGCACGGCGGCTCGCGCCGGAGCCGGCGCGAACGCTCACGGGCAAGCGGCTCCTGGGCTTCGCCGGCATCGCCTGGCCCGACGACTTCCGTCGGACGCTCGCGGCCCTCGGCGTGGACCTTGCGGGCTTCGCGGCGTTCCCCGACCATTGCTGGTATGGGCGCGGGGATCTCGACCGGCTCGCCGCGCGCGCCGTCGCCGCGGGCGCGGAGGGGCTCGTGACGACGGAGAAGGACTGGGTCCGGCTGAGCAGCCTGCCCCCGTCGCGGCTGTCCCTCTGGGCCCTCGGCGTCCGCTTCGTCCTGCGCGCCGGCGCCGACCTCTGGCGCGAAGCGCTCGCGCGCCCGCGCCGATGAACGTTCTCGTGCGCCTCCCGAACTGGCTCGGCGACACCGTCATGGCGCTGCCGCTCCTGCGCTCGCTCCGGGCCGGCCTTGCGCCGTCGGATCGGATCGTGGCCATCGGCCCGTGGGCCTGGCTGGTCGCCGGACAGGAGCTGGCCGACACGTGGGTCGGCTATCCGCGGGCGTGGACGGGGCGCCTGCGCGCCCTCGAGGCCGTCCGGCCCTTCTGCCCGGATCTGGCCCTCCTCCTGCCCAACTCGCTTGAGTCGGCGCTGACCGCCCGCTACTGGCGCGCGCGACGGCGGATCGGCTACGACACCTCCGGCCGCGGGATCTGGCTCACCGACCGTCTGCCGCTTCCCTCGCCCCGGCGCCATCAGATCGACGAGTATCTGGGGCTCCTGGGGCCGCTCGGGATTGCGCCCGCCGGGGCGGAGCCCGCGCTTCGTCGGCTCCCCGCCGCGGCGAGCGAGACCGAGGTGGCGGAGCTGTTGGTGCGGTGCGGCGCCAGCCAGGCGCCGCGAGTCGGCGTCCATCTCGGTGCCGCTTCCGGCTCCTCGAAGGTCTGGTCCGCCGACCGTCTCGCGTCGCTCTGCGCCCGGCTCGCCGGCCACGGGGTGACCGCGCTGCTCCTCGGCACGGCGGCCGACCTAGCCCTCGAGCGTCGCGTCCAGGCGGGCGCCGGCTCGGCGATTCCGTCGCTCGTTGGTCGAGATCGTCCGGCACTCCTCCCCGCGCTGCTCGGCCGCCTGGACACCCTCGTGAGCGGCGACACCGGGACCGCGCATCTGGCCGCCGCCCTCGGCACCCCGGTGGTCGCGCTGTTCGGCCCCACGGACCCCGCGCTCTCGGCCCCACGGGGCCCCGCGACCATCATCGCCAAGCAGGTCCCGTGCGCGCCCTGCTTCCTGGGCCGCTGCCCGATCGACCACGTGTGCATGCGGGCGATCGGCGTCGACGAGGTCGCCGACGCGGTGCTCGCGCGCCTCGGATTACGGGCGCCGGCCGCGACGCTGGCATCGGAGACCCGAGGGGCGGACGGCGACGCGGGCGGGCGGGCCGCGGGCCGGGACTGGCTCCGGCCGCGCGACGGCTAGTCTCGTGCCGCTCACGGTTCTCCATACCGAATCCTCCCTGGGCTGGGGCGGGCAGGAGGTGCGAATCGTCACCGAGGCCACCTGGCTACGCGAGCGCGGCGTGCGCGTCGTGCTCGCCGCCCAGCCGGGGAGCCGGGTCCGGGAGGAGGCCCGGCGGGTCGCCCTGGAGACGGCGGAGGTCGCTATGCGGGGGGCGTGGGACGTGCCCGCTGTCCTCCGGCTCGCGCGGGTCATCCGGCGGGAGAAGGTCGACCTCGTCCACACCCACAGCTCGGTCGACGCGTGGGTGGGCGGCGCGGCGGCGCGGCTCGCGCGGGTGCCCGTGGTGCGCTCCCGGCACGTGTCGATCCCGATCCGCGCCGGTCTCAACCCGGTCTACACCTGGCTCGCCGATCGCGTCCTGACGAGCGGCGAGGCGATCCGCGCGCTCGTACTCGCCGGGGGCGTCCGCCCCGAGGCCGTCCGCGCGGTCGCCGCGGGGGTCGACCTGGCCCGGTTCACGCCGGGGGAGCGAAGCGAGGCGCTGCTGCGCGAGTTCGGTCCCGCGCGTCCGGTGATCGGCTCGATCGCGATGTTCCGGGGCTCGAAGGGGCACCCGCATCTCCTCGACGCGTTCGAGCGGCTCCGGCCCGAGTTCCCCCAGGCCCGGCTCGTGCTGGTCGGCGACGGGATCCGGCGGGCGTGGGTCGAGGAGCTCGCCCGGGGGCGCGGCCTCGCGCCCGCCGTCTGCTTCCCCGGCTTCCGTCGCGATGTGCCGGAATTGCTCCGGTTCATGGACTGCTTCGTCCTCGCGTCCATCCGGACGGAGGGCGTGCCGCAGTCCTTGCTCCAGGCGATGGCGGTCGGCGTCCCCGTCGTGGCGTCGGCGGTCGGCGGCATCCCGGAGGTGCTCGCGGACGGCGAGACGGGGCTCCTGGTCCCCCCCGAGGATCCGGCCGCGCTGGCCGCGGCGCTTGGCGCGGTGCTGCGGCACCCCGTGGCCGCCCGGCGGCGCGCGGCGGCGGCGCAGGCGCTCGTGGCGCGGCGGTACTCCCGCGACGGCTGCGTCGACCGGCTGCTCGCCCTCTACGGAGAGCTCGGGTGACGATCCTCCAGCTCGCCGCCAACCGCTGGTGGACGGGAAGCGCGGACTCGATCGTCACGCTCTGCCGCGGGCTCCGCGAGCGCGGGCACCGGGTCATGCTCGCGATGATCCGAGGCGATCGCTTCGAAGCGAAGGCGCGGGAGGCGGGGATCGAGCCCTTGACCGCGGTCACGCTCGAGGCCAAGCGGTCGCCCGTCGGGATCGTGCAGGACGTGCTCGCCCTGGGGCGGCTGATCGGCGACGAGGGCGTCGAGCTGGTGCACGCCCACCACTCCCACGATCACTGGCTGGCGGCGGTCGCCCGGCCGCGCGCCGCGCTCGTCCGGACGTTCCACAACGCGCAGGGGGTCCGGGCGGGCTTGCCGAGCGCCTGGCTCCACGCGCGTACCGCGGGGTCGATCGCGGTGAGCGCGTCGATCGAGGCGCGCTGCCTGCTGGCCGGGCTGCCGCGCGAGCGGCTCTGGCACGTGCCCGGCGTCACGGACGTCGCCCGCTTCGCGGGGCCGCGCGACGGCCGGGCGATCCGGGAGGAGTTCAAGGTGGGCGGCACCCCGCTGGTCGGCTGCGTGGCACGGCTCGCACCGAAGCGCGGGCACGCGACGCTCATCGCCGGGTTCCAGGAGCTCTTACGGCAGCTGCCCGAGGCCCGCCTGCTGCTGGTCGGAAAGGGGGAGTCGCGCTCCGCGCTCGAGGCCGACGTCGCGACTCAGGGGCTCGCCAACCGCGTGCTCTTCGCCGGCTACCGCGATCGCGACCTGCCGGGGGTCCTGGCGGCACTTGACTGCTTCGTGCTCATGGCGGCCGGCTCCGACGAGAGCTGCCGGGCCGTCCTCGAGGCGATGGCCGCGGGCTGTCCCGTCGTCGCGCGCCGGGTCGGGGCGTTGCCGGAGACGATCGTGCACGGCGAGACGGGCCTACTGCTCGACGACGACCGGCCCGAGACGATCGCCCGCGCCCTCGCGGCGGTGCTCCGGGACCCCGGGCGGGCGCGCGCGATGGGTGCGGCGGGGCAACGGCGCGCCCAGGCGGAATTCACCCCCGCGCGCTACGTCGACGCGGTCGAGCGGATCTACCGGACCGTGCTGGATCGCGTCTGAAGATCTCGGTCCTCGCCTTTGATCTCTCGGACAACGCCACCGGGCGCGCCGACCTGCTCGCGCGGCTCCTGGCGGGCCGCTACGAGGTGGAGGTCGTCGGCCCGCGCTTCGGCCCGGACGTGTGGAAGCCGGCGCAGGCGGGTCTGATCCCCCAACGGTCCGTGCCCGGGGCGCGCTACCCCGTGTTCGCCGCGCGGCTGCCGGCACTGCTCCGCGCGATCGGGGGCGACCTCGTCTACGCGTCGAAGCCCCGACCGACGAGCTTCGGCCTCGGGCTCCTCAAGCGGCTCGTGGCGCGGCGGCCGCTGCTGCTCGACATCGATGACTGGGAGCTCGGTTTCTTCTACCGGTCCGGGGCGTGGGGGCGCCTGGGCCGCTTCCTGAACCTCGCCAACCCGAACGGGCTTCCCTGGACCTGGCTGATGGAACGGCTCGTCCCGCTGGCCTCGGGACTCACGGTCGCGTCGCGCTTCCTCGAGGCGCGCTTCGGCGGCACGCTCCTCCCCCACGTGCGCGACACCGAGCTCTGGGCGCCCGGGCGCTTCGACGCCGCGGCGGGGCGGGCGGCGCTCGGCGCGGGAAACCGGCGGATCGTCATGTTCCTCGGCACCGCGCGGGCGTACAAGGGGGTGGAGGACCTCGTGGCGGCCGTCCGCCTGCTCGGACGCGCGGACGTCGTGCTGGCGCTGGTCGGTGCCGGCCGCCGCTGGGCCCAGGGGTCAGAGGTGATCGCGACCGACCCGATCCCCTTCGACGACGTCCCGCGCTACCTCGCCGCCGCCGACGTGGTCGCGGTCCCCCAGCGCGCGACGAGCGACACCGTGGGTCAGGTGCCGGCCAAGATCTTCGACGCGCTCGCGCTCGCCCGTCCCGTCGTGTCGACGCGCGTCTCGATGATCCCCGAAGTCCTCGACGGCTGCGGCCTCGTGGTCCCGCCGGGAGACCCGCCGGCGCTCGCGGCGGCGATCGGACGGTTGCTCGACGATCCGGCACTCGCCCGCGAGCTCGGCGCCCGCGGGCGCGTCCGCTGCGAGGCGCTGTATAGCTTCGCCGCCGCCCGCGCGCGGCTCTTCCCGCTCGTCGAACGGGTCGCCGCCTCCGGGCGCCCGTGAAGCTCGCGCTCATCTCGCGTCCGTTCGTCTACCACGGCGGCGTGGAGACGGCCACGGCCGGGCTCGTCGGCGCCCTCGTCGCGCACGGTCACGACGTGCATCTCTACAGCCCGCCGGGGCAGCTGCCGCTGCCGGGGGTCGTGGGCCACCGCCTCCCGGTCGTGCGTGCGCCGTCCTTGGCGCGGGCGCTCTGGCTGCCGCTCGCGGTGGCGCGGGCGGTGCGCGCGGCCGACTACGACGTCGTGCAGAGCCACGAGCGCACGCTGTCACAGGACATCTATCGGGCGGGGGAGGGATGCCACCGCGCGTACCTCGCCACCCGCGGGGGACCCGGCGCGAGCCCCTACCATCGGCTCGTCATGGCCCTCGAGCGCCGCATCTTCGCGCGGACGCCGCGCATCGTCTCGATCGCGCGGTGCGGGCGGGACGAGATCGCGCGGCTCTACGGCGTGCCCTCGGCGCGGCTCCGGGTCGTCTACAACGGTGTCGACCTGGAGCGCTTCCATCCCGACAACCGCGGGCGCCACCGCGCGGGCACGCGCACCGAGGTCGGGGTCCCGCGGGAGGCCTGGGTCGTGCTGTTCGTGGGGAGCGGGTTCCAACGCAAGGGGCTCCGCTTTCTCATCGAGGCGCTCGGCGGGCGCGGCGAGGCCAGGAGCTGGCTGATCGTCGTCGGCAAGGGCGACCCGCGGCCCTACCGCCTGCTCGCCGAGCGGGCCGGCGTGGCGTCGAGGGTCGTCTGGGCGGGCCCGCGGTCAGACGTCGAGCGCTGGTACGGAGCCGCCGACGCCGTCGCCGTGCCGTCGCTCTACGAGCCGTTCGGCAACGTGCATCTCGAGGCCCTGGCCTCGGGGGTGCCGGTCGTGGCGAGCACGGTCGCCGGCGGCGCCGAGGTGATCGAGGTCGGCCGCAATGGCGCGCTCGCCGGGCCCGGGGACCCGGCGGCGATCGGGCGCGCCCTCGACGAGCTCCGCGGCCAGCCGTGGCCCCGGCTGAGCCTGGCGGCCCGCCAGAGCGCGGAGCCCTTCACCTACGCCGCGGAGCTCGCCGGCTACGAGCGGGTTTACCGGGAAATCCCGGCCGCAAAGCAGGATTTTCGTTGATCAATCGGGCCGTGCACATTACACTCTCGATCAGTGGGAAAGCCGGCCGTTTTCGTCGACCGCGACGGTACCCTCACCGAGGAGCTCGGCTACGTGAATCATCCCCGCCGCCTCCGCCTCCTGTCCGGGACGGCCGAGGCGATCCGGCGCCTGAATCGCGCGGGAGTTCCGGCCGTGATGGTGACGAACCAGAGCGGCGTGGCGCGCGGATACTTCAGCGAGGAGGTGCTGACCGCGGTGAACGCGGCGCTCGTCGCCGCGCTCAAGGGACAGGGCGCGTACCTCGACGGGCTCTACGTCTGCGTGCATCACCCGCGGGAGGGCTCGCCGCCCTTCCGGGCCGAGTGCGACTGCCGAAAGCCCGAGCCCGGGCTCCTCGTCCGCGCCGCGAGCGACCTCGACATCGACCTCGGCCGCTCGTGGATGGTCGGCGACAAGCCCTCGGACATCCTTGCCGGCCACCGCGCGGGCGCCCGCACCGCGCTCGTCCTCACGGGCTACGGCCTCGGCGAGTGGGAATACCGTCGGGCCGCGTTCCCCGTCCCGCCGGACTGCGTGGCCGAGGACCTGCTCGATGCCGTCGGCCGGATCCTCGGAGCGGCCGGCGCGTGACCTCCGACCGCGCGCGCCTCCGGGAGGCGATCACCCGCTTTCCGTCCAAGTCGGTCGTCGTGGTGGGCGACCTGATCGTCGACGAGTATCTCTACGGCAAGCCGGCGCGGATCTCGCGAGAAGCGCCGGTCCTCATCCTGCGCTTCACCGAGCGCGAGGCGCGGCTCGGCGGCGCCGCCAACGCCTCCCACAACGTGCACACGCTCGGCGCGCGGGTCGTCCCGATCGGGGTCGTGGGGAGCGACGCTGCGGGCGAGGAGATGTTCGCGCTGCTCCGGGCGGCGGGGATCCCGACCGACGGCGTCGCCCGCGAGCCCGGCCGGCCGACGCCGATCAAGACGCGCATCATGGCCGGCGGCTACCGGTCCACCCGGCAGCAGGTCGTCCGCGTCGATCGCGAGCCGCCCGCGGGCCCCGAGCCCGCCACCGAGGACGCGCTCTGCGCGCGGCTCGCCGCGCTCGCGCACGGCGCCGACGCCATCATCGTCTCGGACTATGGCTACGGCGCCGTGACGCCACGGCTCTACCACGAGGTGCAGGCCCTCGCACGGCAGACGGGGGCGATCGTGACGGTGGACAGCCGGTACGAGCTGCCGCGCTTCCGGGGCGCCACGGCGGCGACGCCGAACGAGCCCGAGGTCGAGTCCCTCACGGGCATGGCGGTCGACGACGAGCTCACGCTGGAGAAGGCGAGCCGCCAGCTCCTCGACCGGCTCGAAACGCGCTACCTCCTGGTGACGCGCGGCAGCCGGGGCTTGGCGCTCATGGAGCGCGAAGGCGGGGCCACGCTGATCCCGGTCTTCGGCAGCGACGAGATCGCCGACGTCACCGGGGCCGGCGACACGGTGATCAGCGCGTTCACGGTCGCGCTCGCGGGGAGCGCCCGGCCGGTCGAGGCGGCGCAGCTCGCCAACATCGCCGGCGGCATCGTCGTGATGAAGCGCGGCACCGCGACGGTCGACCGCCGGGAGCTGCTGGAAGCGCTCGCGCACGGGCGGCCGCGGAGGCCGGGCCACGACGCCTGATCGCTCGCCTGGTGCCGGAGAGCCCGTGAGCCTCGCCGCCCGGGACCGGCTCGCGCGCCCGCCCCGGGGCCAGGTCCGCGCCCGCGCCGCTGCCCTGCTCGACCCGGAGGAGGCGGCCGCGCTCGCCGCGCGCCTTCGCGCCGAGGGCAAGCGGATCGTGCTCGCCAACGGGTGCTTCGACCTCCTCCACGTGGGCCACGTCCGCTACCTCGCCGCGGCCCGGCAGCTCGGCGACGTGCTCTTCGTCGGGCTCAACGGGGACGCCTCGGTCGGGCGCCTCAAGGGGCCGGGCCGCCCGCTCGTGCCGGCGGCCGAGCGCGCCGAGATCCTGGCGGCGCTCCAGTGCGTGGACCACGTGGTCCTGTTCGACGAGGAGACGGCCGACGACCTCGTCCGGCGGCTCAGGCCCCACGTGCACGCCAAGGGCACCGACTACGCCCTGACGACCGTGCCGGAGCGCCAGACCGTCCGGGCGGCGGGTGGGTCGGTCGCAATCGCCGGCGACCCCAAGACTCACGCCACCCGCGATCTCATCCGGCTGGTCCTCGAGCGGTTTGGGAAGTCCCGCGAGTGAACATCGCGATTGTCAAGCTTTCCTCCCTCGGCGACGTGATCCACGCGCTCCCGGTGCTGGGGGCGCTGCGGGCGGCCCGGCCCGAGGCGCGGCTGACCTGGATCGTCGAGCTACGGGAGTCCGCCATCCTGCGGGACCATCCGGAGCTGGACGCGGTCATTCCGGTGGACACGCGGCGCTGGCGCGGGATGCTCCTGTCGCCGCGCGGCCTGGCGCGCGTCGGGGGTGACCTCCGGGATCTGCGCGGACGGATGCGGCAGGCGCGCTTCGACGTCGCGATCGACCTGCAGGGGTTGATCAAGAGTGGGCTCCTCACCGCGCTGACGGGAGCGCCGCTCCGCATCGGGTTCGCGGCCACGCGCTGCTGGGAGCCGCTGAACGCGCTCTTCACCAACCGCCGCGTCCGGCCGCCGGCGCGGGCGCGGCACGTCATCGACCAGTACCGGTCACTCCTGGCGCCGCTCGGCGTCAGCGCGGGCGCGGTGTCCTTCAGGATCCCGACGAGCGCCGCCGCCGAAGCGCGGATGGACGAGTTCTTCGCGGCGCAGGGGCTCACGCCCCGCGAGCATGTGGTGGCGCTCTGCCCCGGTGCCCGGCGCCCGAACAAACGCTGGCCCGTCCACCACTTTCGGACCCTGGCCGATCGCCTGAGCGGCGACACCGGGGCGCGCGCCCTCGTGGTGTGGGGGCCCGGCGAGCGGGACCTCGCCCGGGGGATCGCGACCGGACTGTGGTCGCGACCCGTCCTCGCGCCGCCGACGGACCTGGACGAGCTCGGCGCGCTGCTGCGTCGATGCTCGGTCCTGATCGCCGGCGACACCGGCCCCCTCCACCTCGCGGCGGCGGTCGGCACCCCGGCGGTGGGGCTCTTCGGACCCACGCCCGCCGAGCGCAACCGCCCGTGGGGGCCGCGGGGCCGCGGCCTGCAGAGCCCGGACGGGCTGATGGCGTCGATCGCGCCCGACGCCGTCCTCGACACCGCGGTCGAGTTCCTCTGATGCCGCACCTGTCGGTCTGCGTCATCACGTCGAACGAGGAGGAGCGGCTCCGCCCGTGCCTGGAGAGCGTCGCCTGGGCCGACGAGATCGTGGTGGTCGACGCCGAGTCGTCCGACAAGACGGTGGTGGTCGCCCGCGAGTTCACCGACCGCGTGCTGGTCCGCCCCTGGCCGGGGTTCGCCGCCCAGAAGAACTTCGCGATCGAGCAGGCGACCGGCGACTGGATCCTCTCGCTCGACGCCGACGAGCAGGTGACGCCGGAGCTCCGGCAGGAGATCCTGCGGGTGCTGCGGGCGGGCGGCCCCGCGGTCGGGTACTCCGTCCCGCGGCGCAACATCTTCTGGGGGCGGTGGATCCGGCACGGGCGGCTCTACCCGGACTGGCAGCTCCGGCTCTTCCGGCACGGCCGCGGCCGGTTCGTCGACCTCGAGGTGCACGAGTCCGTGCGCGTGGAGGGCCCGGTGGGCCGGCTCGCGGCGCCGCTGCTGCACGCGAGCTACCGCGACCTCTCCGACTGCCTGGCGCGCTTCGACCGCTACGCCACGCTCGCCGCCGAAGACCTGCTGCGCCGCGGCGGCCGGGTCGGGCCGGCCGACCTCTGGCTCCGCCCCCTGGGGCGCTTCCTGTCGATGTACGTCCTCCACCGGGGCTTTCTCGACGGCTGGCGCGGCTTCGTGCTGGCGTCCCT
>QHRX01000070.1 GCA_003221455.1 Candidatus Rokuibacteriota bacterium | reverse complement strand
AAAGGCAAAGACGGTCAGGTGGGGGCGGTGAGGGCGCTGACGCTCAAGGACGGCCCCACCTTTACCGAAGAACTGATCGCTTTCAACGAGCAAGGCATGACGTACACCTACGGCATCGTCAAATCGCCTCTGCCGATCGATCATTACCAGGCAAGCCTGACAGTCAAGGCGAACACCGCCGGTGGGTCGACGGTGACTTGGATCGGGACGTTCAAGCGCAAGAATCCGCGCGACAACGTTCCCGAAGCGGAGAGCGACGCCGGCACCATGAAACTAATCAGCGGTGCGTATCAGGCAGGCTTACAGACGGTCAAGAAAATGCTTGAAAAGTGACCCACACTGCCGCCGGTGGGGAGACAGCGCGCGCCCGACCCGGGGGGACGAAGAGGCCGCCCGCACCCTTCAGACGCCAGCCGCCGCTTTGGGGCTCGTTGGGCCTCGCCCGCACCCATCGCGGCACAGGTCCCGCGCGATAATCCATCCCCGGGATCAGCGCCGGGTGGAGCGTGCGGGCAAGCTGCAGAGCCTCGTCGCCTGTCTCCGCCTCGACCGTCTGGTAGCCCTTGAACTGCAGGACGTCGCGATCAGAATCAGCTCGCCGGCCACGGCCTCAGCGGAAGCGAGACGGTGAACGTCGAACCTATGCCGACCTCGCTGTGAACCCAGATGCGACCGTCGTGCAGCTCGACGAACTTCCTGGCCAGCGTCAGCCCGAGCCCGGTTCCTTCATGCTTGCTCGAGACGCTGCGCGCGATCAAGGGCCAGGGTCGCCGCGAGAACGGCTCGTGACATCTCTCATGAATGGTTAGAATGGGTGGTGGCGCCACGGGTGCGCTCCTCAGCGCGATGGGGAAGCGAACATAGTCCGTATCTGGCAACGGAGGTCCCATGGCAGCGAAGAAGCCATCCAAGCGCCCGTCTAAGAAGCTCGCCACGACGACGGGGACGCACGCCTTCGGGCGGCCGAGACGCAACCAGAAGAGCCTCGCCTTCACAGGCCCGCCGTCAAAGCCCGGCGGCGCCTTCCAGCCGCTCCCGAAACCAACAGGAAAGCCGCCCTTCCGTCTCGACTTGAGGGACGTTCTCCCCCCCGACCTCTATGCGGCGATCGCGAAGGCGCAGCACCTAGGCTTCCATGTCGCTGGCGATCTGGGCGGAATCAACTTTGCGGTGCCACAGGAGCGGGTCGCACAGGGGCTCGAGGAGGACTTCGTGGCGAACCCTTCTGACCTCGCGGTGAACCCTGCCTTTCTCTACGTGCTCGGCGACTGCGTCTATTTCAATGGGCAGGTCTCGGAATATTATGCCCAGTACTACCAGCCGTACGAGCACTACCTCGGGCCGATCTTCGCTGTGCCGGGGAACCATGACGGCGATCCGGTCGCGCCGGAAAAGTCGCTCGACGGCTTTGTCCGGAACTTCTGCGCGGCGAAGCCGGGGACCAAGACACCTGAATCGCAGGACTCCCCGCGCACGGCGATGACCCAGCCCAACGTTTACTGGACGCTGCTGACCCCTGTCGTTTCGATCATCGGCCTCTACAGCAACGTCCCGGAGCACGGGGTCTTACACCCCGACCAGCTCGCCTGGCTCGAAGGCGAGCTCAAGAGCCTGCCGGCCTCCCTACCGCTCCTCATCACGCTCCACCACCCGCCCTACTCAGCCGACGACCACCACGGCGGATCGAAGCCAATGCACGATGCGCTCGATGGCGCCTTCGCCAAGGTCGGGCGGTGGCCCGATATGGTGCTGGCCGGCCATGTCCACGACTACCAGCGCTTCACGCGCAGGCTCGCCTCGAACAATCGGCAAATCCCCTGCCTGGTCGCGGGCGCGGGCGGCTACCACAACCTCCACGCCGTGGCGAAGGTAAACGGCGCGAAGCCGACGCCGCCCGTGACAATGCCCGTCTCGGGCGACACCGTGACGCTCGAGAGCTACGTCGACGATCGCCACGGCTTCCTCCGCCTCGATGCCGGCCCCGGCGCGATCGCCGGCAAGTACTACACGGTGCCGCGCCCGCAAGAGAGCTGGAGCCAGCCGCCGAAGCTTGCCGACAGCTTCCGGCTCGACACGAGGACACACAGACTGGCCTGACCGCATGCAGAGCGCAAGGATCTCCAGGATTTCAATGTCGCATGATCCAACTTCGAACACCCACGCTATCGCTTAAATCCTCTGCTTCGGAATTATGGTTTCACTTGGAGTGGTTGGGTGCGGGGGTGAGGGAGGCGGGATCGGCTCTCCTGCTCAGGTCCCCGACTCCTCCCGATCTCGTTCGCGTCGCAGCTCATCGCGTGGCTCCAGACGCGAGACGAACTTGCGGTATGCGCCGGCCTCGCCCGCCCCGCAATCGTTGTGTCGAAGCGCTCTGACGAACGCTGGATTCTGACCGGGCTCGAGAATCTGCTGGGTTTGCTATTGATGTCGTTGCGGCCCGGTCGAACGAGTGGCGCTCGCAGCATGATTCGCTGCTGGACAATAGCGCATACCGAACACCCGGTCGCGATGCCGAAGACACGTGACATGTGGTAGCGGGACACACCGCCAGCCTTGGCAACGTCATCCAGAGTGAGCTCTTGGGTAAAGTAGCTCTCGATAAACCAGAACGCCTTTGCGACGGGGTTCATACCAGCTCTCTCATCAGCACGAAGCCAGAATACCCGCTCTTCGGTCAGCCACTTGATCGGTATTGCGGTTGCACGAGAAGGAGACGCAAGAGCTAGCCAAAGACGGGTTAGCGACTGAAATCTAGGTTGACGTTCACTTGGCTTGGCGTCAAGAGGGCGCGCATCGGTTCATCGTCAAGAAGTGGGTTGACAAGGCCTGCGGGCGGCGCGACAGTGGGCGCACTCTTCGCGTCACATACCGGGCCAACGAGCTTCAGGAGGAGAACCGACATGCGTTCCCGGATCTACGCATTCACCGTCGTGGCCAGCCTGCTCGCCTTGTGTTTTGCGCACTCCGCCGGCGCTGAGGACTCCTTCTCGCGGAAGGACGTTTCTTTCAAGAGCGCGGGGCTCAACCTCGTCGGCTGGCTGTACGTGCCGGACGGGCTCAAGACGGGCGAGAAGCGGCCAGCCATCGTCATGGCCCACGGCTGGAGCGCCGTGAAGGAGATGTACCTGGACGCGTTCGCCGCCAAGTTCGCCAGGGGCGGTTTCGTGGTGACCGTCTTCGACTACCGCAACTTCGGTGATAGCGAAGGCGAGCCGCGCAGCCACATCGACCCGCACATGCAGCATGAGGACTACAAGAACGCGATCACCTGGACCACTATGCAGCCCATGGTCGATCCCGAGCGGATCGGTCTCTGGGGGTCCTCGTACAGCGGCGCGCACGTGATGCACCTGGCCGCCTTCGACCGGCGCGTGAAGTGCGTCGTCGCCCAGGTGCCGTTGGTCAACGCGATGGACAATTTCCGGCGCCTGGTGCGTGCGGACCAGTTCCCCGCGACGCAGGCGTGGCTCGCCGCCGACCGTGCGGAGCAGTACAAGACCGGCAAGATCAACTATCTGCCGGTGGTGGCGCCGCAGGGCCAGGCGGCTGCGCTGCCCACGCAGGACTCCTACGACTGGTTCACCCAGACCGGCAAGATTCGTGCACCCAAGTGGAAGAACGAGCAGACGGTACGGTCGTTGGAGCTCGCCCTCGAGTACAACCCGGCGGCGGACGTCCACCTGATTTCGCCCACTCCGTTCATGATGATCGTCGCGCAGAACGACACGCTGACACCCACGGACCTGGCCATCGAAGCTTTCGGGCGCGCCCGCGAACCCAAGCAGCTGGTGATCATTCCCGGTGGCCACTTCGACGCCTACGTGGCTGGCTTCGAATCCGCCGCGACCCCGGCGCTGAACTGGCTCACGCAACACCTGATGAAGTGATACTCGATCGGTCCAGACCCGAACATCGCATGTCGTACGGGTGGAGGACTCGGGCCTCAACTAGTGCCGCGCGCAGTGTCGCCACCATAGGGCTCGACCAGGCGGTCGCTCACCTAGAGGGAGGCTCCGTCATGAAGGCGCGGTACCCCGAAACGCTCCCGGTCGCCGTCTCTGCCGTCTCGAGCTTCGTGCCGAGCCGCCGAGAGGTTTTCGTCAGGCCCCTTGAGTCAGCCCCAGTGGCATCGTCATCCTCGCCATGCTGTCGGGCACCCGACCCTGCCACTGTCTACATTTCCACCATTGTCCACACAGGGTGAATCGGACGGCCTGACGCGGCTTCGCAACCACGACGTCCCAAGACCGACGGTCTACCCGCGCGCCGCGGCCGAATAGGGTCGAATCCCGCGATTTCGACGGGGTCGGCCAAGCGTGCCGGCGCGCAGGCGCCCGTTTGATGCCGGCAAACGGAGCGTTGACATACCGTCACGCCGTGTCTACGGTGGACGCCACGAAGGCCGCCGAGAAGGAGCGGACGGTATGGAGGCGCGACGAAAGCCGCTCGCAAAACTCGAAGGACGCCGTCGGATGCCGGTGAGTGGTCTCATCATCGCCTGGCGCGGCACCCCCGGTCTGGACGACTGGGTGGCTTATATCGCGAAGACGAAATCCAAAAAACTGATCCTCGCCGATCGTGCGTCTGAGCGAAAGGTCAAATCCCTGCTGACTCGGGTGCGAACGATGTCGAAGCGGGAGGTGGAAAAGTTCGCGAAGGGCTAACGTCGGTCACGGGTCCTCGTTCACGTCGTGATCCAAGAGCTCGCACGCGTTCGCCAGAAGCGGATCCACGTGGGGATCAAGAGGCAAGGCGCATGGACACCGAGCGGGGCGAGCGATTCACCGTCGAAGTTCGGCCTATCTCCGAGAGTTCTTGTTGGTGCTGGGAGATCTGGGACACGGTTCGGGGCGAAGTCGTTGAAGGCTGTTGGACCGGCGACTGGACTGCATACGATTCACGAGAAGCGGCGCTGAGGGCGGGACAGTTGCGACTCACCCTCAAGTACCCCCCACTTCCTGCCAGAAGTACTCCACACGCTCCAGGGACCGGATGACCGAGAATCGCGGTCGCCGGGAAGGGTTGTGGGGGCGACGACGAAGTCCAGCGAGAGCGCGCGAAACCCGACGATAGCCGACGAAGCCTGGCCGCGCGTACGACCGGCGTTCTGAACCAAGGCTGGAGGCCGCTATTGATCGCAGCGGCGTCAGGACGGGGGTGCTTCTCGTCGAGGCGGCGGCGCTGGTGTAGAGGCGGACGTCCGCTCGGGGAAACCGCGGTGGAAGACGAAGGCTCTCCGAGTAGGAGCCGGGCGCCACATACCTGTCCCCGAGTCTTCTGCGACAACTGTCAGCGCGAAGTGTCGCGCACCTTCTCGATTGGCGAGCGCGAACAGAGTCAAGCCGGGTGCCCGCGGCGCGCTGGGGACAACCTGCGCGCATAGGTCAGTGGAGCGAGCGGCGGCGATCTCCAGAGGCCAGGACCGCCACCCCTTACCGATCCTCGCTCACAATCTTGTGCCAGATCCGGTCAATGGCGTCCTGGAGTTCCGGGCTGGCGCTCTCGCGTTGCTCGGCTAGGTAGTCCGTGGCTGCTCGACCCATGACCAGGATGGCCTGTTCGGCCATGCCGCGGACGATGAGGTCCGGGTCGAGCAGTTTGGTCGCTTGGCAGATCGGCCGGATGCCGCGCTTGATCTGGGCGGTCTCCGACGCGCTGACAAGCGTGCCGCTCGAGTCGAAGACCAGGACGGCCCTGATCCCACCCTGATTGCCACCCTTCGGAACGACGACGGCCTCTCCTGTGACCCGCTGGCCACCGCTCACCACACGAGTGACCGTAATGGACTCGTCGGGAACCGCGAACTGGAGGAACCCGTCCTGGTTCAACTCCTCGACCAGCCGCAGCCACGCTTTGGCCCCCTCCGTGGCCATGGCCGCCGTGGTCGCCGCGGGGAGGGTGGACCGAAAGAAGCTTTCTAGGGCCTCCGGATTGGCCAGCAGGGCCACCGAGTCGTCTGGCCGGACGATCAACAGATTGTTGCTCCGCAGTGGGGCGGGCGGGTTCAGAGCCACGGGGTATTGGCGGAAGCGCAGGACGTAGAATAAATACCCTGGAAAGAGGCGGCCGAGTGGCCCCTCCCGGATCGAGACGACCCGCCCCCGCTCGGCACCAGGGAGCGTAGCGAGCTTCCTCTCCAGTAACTCACGCCCTCGCGCCTGGGCCGCCGCCTCGGCGGTCGCGGCTTGTGTTCGCGATTCGCTGGGCTTGGCCTCCTCCCCCAACGCCAATCCGGGGCCCAATCCGGCCAGGACGCAGATCATGATGACAGCGATCGTTCGTGGAGGCACCGCCGGCTCCCTCATCCACCCCTCCCGAGACCGTCAGGCATGTGGTAAGGCTATGCGGGGAGATCGGAAGCGTCAACTTCCCGGGGTCTGGTGCTGATGGTCTATGAAAGCGTCATGTCTAACTGTTCCGTGAAACTGTCGCCCCATGGAGACATTCACGATGAGCAGGAAGGAAGCGCCCCGGGCGGGCCTGGTGCACGCCGCCCTCGCCGGCCGGATCACCAACCAGCAGGGCGCCACGGCCTTGCGCCTCTCGGTTCGACAATTCCACCGCCTCAAGAAGCGCTTCGCCCGCGACGGGCCGCGGGGCTTGCTGCATCGCAGCCGCGGGCGGCCGTCCCCGCGCCGCCTCGACGAGGACCTGCGGCAGCGGATCACCGCCCTCATCACCACCGCCTACCCCGGCCTCAACGATGTCCACCTCACCGAGAAATTGCAGGAGGAGCACCACCTGACCATCAGCCGGGCCTCGGTGCGCCGGCTCCGGCGCGCGGCGGAGCAGCCCACGCGGCGGCGCCGTCGGCCCCGGCTCCACCGCAGTCGGCGCCCGCGGGAAGCCGCCGCCGGCAGTCTGGTGCAGATCGATGGCAGCCCCTTTGACTGGCTCGAAGAGCGTGGGCCGACGATGACACTCCTGGGGGCCATCGACGACGCCACCTCGCGGCTCCTTGCCCTGCACTTCCGCCCCACCGAGGATCTCCACGGCTACGCCGTCGTCTTCGACCAGGTCTTCCGCCAGTACGGCCTGCCGCTCGCGGTCTATGGCGACCGCCTCAACATCCTCGTGCGCAACGACGACCACTGGTCGCTCGAAGAAGAGCTGCACGGCGCCCAGCACCCCACCCACCTCGGGCGCCTCCTGCAGGAGCTCGGCGTCGGCTATATCCAGGCCCACTCCCCGCAGGCCAAGGGGCGCGTCGAGCGTCTGTGGCAAACCCTGCAGGACCGCCTCGTCAGCGAGCTGCGCCTCTGCGGGATCGCCACCCTCGAGGCGGCCAATGCGTACCTGCCCACCTTCCTCGCCGACTTCAACCGCCGCTTCGCCCGGCCCCCGGCCGACCCGACCGGCGTCTGGCGGCGACCGCCCCGCGAGCTCGATCGTCTCCTCAGCTGTCGCTATGCGCGCGTCGTCGCCCGCGACAACACGGTCCGCCTCGGCCCGCGCTGGGTGCAGATTCCGCGGGGCCCCGGCGGCCGCTCCTACGCCGGCTGCCGCGCCGAGGTCCGCGAACTCCT
>QHRX01000069.1 GCA_003221455.1 Candidatus Rokuibacteriota bacterium | reverse complement strand
CGCTTGCCGCGCGCCGCCCGTCGCGCGTCGAAGGGCGCCTCGACCTCGTCGGCGTCCAGCACCCGGATGTCCGGCGGAAGGAGCGCGTTCAGCGCGGCCCGCAGCGAGGCGGCGGTGAGCGTCGTCGTGGTGACGAGGGAGACCACCTGGCCGAGCGCGTGGACGCCGGCGTCGGTGCGGCTCGCGCCGGCCACCCGGATCGCGTCCCCGACGACCTTCTGGGCCGCGTCCACCAGACACCCCTGGACGGTGCGGGCGTTCGCCTGGATCTGCCAGCCGTGGTACGCGCCGCCGTCGTACGCGAGCGTGAGGCGCAGCGTGCGAACGACGTCCGTCGGGCTACCGCCGGAGCGACGTCCGGTCCGGCGGGCGGGACGGCATGAGGACGCGCCAGACGACCCCCACCGCGACCAGGAGCGCGAGCTTGAACAGCACTTCCCAGCCGAGGAGGCTCCGCGACTCCCCCTGGCGCGCCTCGAGGTAGGCCTGTCGCGCGAAGTCCTTCGGCTCGTAGTAGATCGGGTTGTAGTCGTCGACGGCGTCGATGAACCGCACCACGAAGGGCACCGCGACGTACGAGACGACGATCACCGTGAACGTGAAGGCCACGTAGAAGCGCCCGCCCCGGTTGAGCCAGCGGAAGTAGCGGCGCCGGACCCTGCGCCAGCCCACGTCTAGCGGATCAGGAGCTCGGCGATCTGCACGGCGTTTGTGGCGGCGCCCTTGCGGAGCTGGTCGCCGACGACCCAGAAGTTCAACGCGCGTGGATGCGAGAGGTCCTCGCGGATCCGGCCGACGAAGCAGTCGTCCTGGCCCTCCACGAGGATCGGCATCGGGTACCGGTTCTCGGCGGGCTCGTCCCAGAGACGCAGGCCGGGGAACCGCGCGAAGAGCTCGCGCGCCTGCTCGACCGTCACCTTCGACTCGGTCTCCGCGTTGACGGCGACGGAATGCGAGGTGAAGACCGGAACCCGCACCGTCGTCGCGGCCAGCCGGAGGTCGGGAGCCTCGAGGATCTTGCGCGCCTCGTTGACGACCTTCATCTCCTCCCCCGTGTAGCCGTTGTCGCCGACGCGGTCGATCGCCGGGATGAGGTTGAAGGCGATCGGGTACGGGAAGTGGCGGGCGACGAGGGCCTCGCCGCGGGCCCAGGCGAGCGTCTGCTGCCGGAGCTCCTCGATGCCGTTGACGCCGGCGCCCGAGACCGCCTGATAGCTCGTCGCGATCACTCGCCGCAGGCGCGCGGCGTCGTGGAGCGGCTTGAGCGGCATCACCGTCACGATCGTCGTGCAGTTCGGGCAGGCCAGGATTCCGGCGTGCTTCTTCGCCGCGTGTGCGTTGATCTCCGGCACGACGAGCGGCACCCCGGGATCCATCCGGAAGGCGCTCGACTTGTCGATCAGCACGGCGCCGGCCCGGACGATCATCGGCGCGAGTTCCCTTGACTGGGCGGCCCCCGCCGCGCCGAAGGCGATGTCGACGCCCTGGAACTCCGCCGGCTCGATCCGGCGGATCTGGAGCGACTCCCCCTTGAACACGACCGGCTTGCCGATCGACCGCTCGGACGCGAAGCAGCGCAGCTCGGCCACGGGGAACTTCCGTTCCTCGAGGATCTTCAGCGTCGCCTGCCCGGCGGCGCCGGTGGCGCCGACGACCGCGACCCGGTATCCCGCCGCCATTAGGCGCGACCCTCCGCCGACGGCCGCCCGCGGCCGCCGGCCGTCCCCCGGGGCGGAAGCCGCGAGGCCAGGCCCCGGTCGGTCAGCCGCCCGGAGCGGCGACGGCCGCCGGCGACGTCCGGCGACGCCGGGCCCGGCACTAGTAGAGCCCCTCGAGCTCGCGGACGATCAGGTCGCCCATCTCCACCGTTCCCACGACCTTCGTGCCCTCCTGCCGGACGTCCGCCGTCCGGTAGCCGTGCTCCAGCACCCTCGTCACCGCCGTCTCCACCCGCTCGGCGTCGGCCGGCATGTCGGTCGAATAGCGCAGCAGCATCGCGGCAGAGAGGATCGCCGCGATCGGATTGGCGATCCCCTTGCCGGCGATGTCGGGGGCGGTGCCGTGCACGGGTTCGTAGAGCGCCACGCGGCCGCCGATCGAGGCCGACGGCAGCATCCCCATCGAGCCCGCCAGGATCGCGGCCTCATCCGACAGAATATCACCGAAGGTGTTCTCGGTTACAATCGTGTCGAACTGGGTCGGCCGCATGACCAGCGCCATCGCACAGTTATCCGCCAGCATGTGGTCTAGCGTGACGTCCGGGTATTCCGGGGCCAGGCGGTCGACGACCTCGCGCCAGAGCTGGGAGCAGACGAGCACGTTGGCCTTGTCCACGGACGTGAGGCGGCGCCGGCGCTTGCGCGCCACCTCGAAGCCCATCCGGGCCACCCGCTCGATCTCCCGGGACGTGTAGGCCATCGTGTTCACCGCCCGCGAGCCGCCATCGGCGAAGTGCTCGACGCCGCGCGGCTCGCCGAAGTAGAGCCCCCCCGTCAGCTCGCGGATCACCATGAGGTCGGTCCCCTCGACCACCGACCGCTTGAGCGGCGAGGCGTCCACCAGCATCGGGAAGCACCGGGCGGGGCGCAGGTTCGCGTAGAGGTCGAACTCCTTGCGGAGGGCCAGGAGCCCGCGCTCCGGGCGCTTCTCGTGCGGTGCGCGGTCCCACCGGGGCCCGCCGACCGCGCCGAAGAGGATCGCGTGCGACTGCTCGCAGAGCGTCAGGGTGGCCGGGGGCAGCGGCTCGCCGAGCGCGTCGATGGCCGCGCCGCCGACCAAGGCCTCCGTGAATTCAAAGCCGACGCGCGCCCCCCGCCCGACCGTCTTGAGCACCTTCACCGCCTCCGGCGTCACCTCGACGCCGACGCCGTCGCCCGGGAGCACCGCGATCCGCCAGGTGGGCATGCTCAGCTCGGCCTCCCGACGAGCCCCTTCTTTTTCGCGACGTACCTCATGAGCCCACCCGCCGCCATGATCTCCTGCGCGAACGGGGGCAACGGGGTCGCCCGGTAGCTCTCGTTCCTCGTACGATTCTTGATCGCGCCGGTCGACGGGTTCAGCTCGAGCACGTCGTCTTGCTCGATCCGCGACGCGTCGGTGGTCGCGAACAGCGGGAGCCCGAGGTTGACCCCTTTCGCGCCGACCTTCTCGAACTCGCGGATCGCGATCGGGGCCGTGATGTCGTTGCCCATGAGCATGTCGAGCCGGCACTCGACGAGCTCGACCGGATGGACGTCCGGCTTCCCCGTGTGGTCGGCGAGAATTTTCTCGGTGATGGTCATGCCCACTATGGGCCGATCTCCTTGACCTTCTGGCCGGTGGGGTGGGCGAGCCGGTTGAGCGCGTTGAGGTAGGCGCGGGCGCTCGCCTCGATGACGTCGGTGGACGAGCCCTTGCCCGACACGACGGTCCCGTCGAACTCCACCTTCACGGAGACCTCGCCGATCGCGTCCTTGCCCCCCGTCGCCGCGCGCAGCGCGTAGTCCAGGAGCCGGCCCTTCAGGCCCGTGATCGCGTCGATGGCCGCGAGGGCCGCGTCGACCGGGCCGTCGCCCACGCCCGAGTCCTGGAAGGTCTGGCCGTCCTTCACGAGCCGCACCGTCGCCGACGGGATCAGGCCCGTGCCGGAGATCGAGTGCAGGTAGTCGAGCGTGTACGTCTCCGGGATCTGCGTCGCCTCGTCGGCGACCATGGCCGCGAGGTCCTCGTCGTAGACCTCCTTCTTCCGGTCCGCCAGCTCCTTGAACTTCTTGAAGGCCCGATCCAGCTCGGCGCCGGCGAGGTCGAAGCCCAGATCCTTGAGGCGCGCGGCCAGCGCGTGCCGCCCGGAATGCTTGCCAAGCACGAGCTTGTTCGACGGCCGGCCGATGTCCTCCGGCCGCATGATCTCGTACGTCAGCTTCTCCTTCAGCACGCCGTCCTGGTGGATCCCGGCCTCGTGGGCGAAGGCGTTCTCCCCCACCACCGCCTTGTTCGGCTGGACGTGCACGCCGGTGATGTGCGAGAGGAGCCGCGAGGCCCGGAAGATCTCCTCCGTGCGCACGTTTGTCTCGAGGCCGAAGAAGTCCCGGCGCGTCCGCAGCGCCATCACGATCTCTTCCAGCGAAGCGTTGCCGGCGCGTTCGCCGATCCCGTTGACCGTGCACTCGATCTGGCGGGCGCCGTGCAGGAGCGCGGTCAGCGAGTTGGCGACGGCCTGCCCGAGGTCGTTGTGGCAGTGGACCGACAGGACCACGCGGTCGATGCCCTGGACCCGCTCCCGGATCCGGGCGATCCGCTCGCCCCACTCCTGGGGCACGGCGTAGCCCACGGTGTCGGGGATGTTGACCGTCTGGGCGCCCGCGTCGATCACCGCCGACAGCACGTCGCACATGTAGTCGAAGTCCGACCGCGACGCGTCCTCCGGAGAGAACTCGACGTCCGCGCAGTACCCGCGCGCGTGCCGCACGGCCTGCACGGCCGCCGTCAGCACCTCGGCGCGCGACTTGCGCAGCTTGTACTTGAGGTGGAGGTCGGAGGTCGCCACGAAGGTGTGGATCCGGGGCCGCCGTGCGTAGCGTACGGCTTCCCAGCAGCGGTCGATGTCGGCGAGCCCGACCCGGGAGAGGCCGCAGATCGCGGGCGCCCCCTCGAGCGTCCCCACCTGCTTGGCCACCTCGCGCGTGGCCTCGAAGTCCTCGTCCGACGAGATCGGGAAGCCGGCCTCGATCACGTCCACCTGCAGGCGCGCGAGCTGCCGCGCCATCTCCAGCTTCTCCACCGTGTTCATCGAGAACCCGGGTGCCTGCTCGCCGTCCCGCAGCGTCGTGTCGAAGATGATGACCCGGCTGTCACTCATTGTGGCTTACCCCCTTGGATTCCTTCCGCTCGGGCTCCGCGGGCGTCGACTCCGTCCGGCCCACCATGAGCCGGCGCACCGGGCCCGACAGCACGTAGAACGAGAACAGCGCGAACGAGAAGATCTCGAGGTGCGTGGCGATGATCATCACCGCCAGCACGATGATCAGGAGCGTCTGAAGCGGGCGCCGCTGTGCGAAGTCGACCTCCTTGAAGCTCCAGTAGCGGACCGTCGACACCATGAGGAGGGCCACCAGGTATGTCGCCGCGGCGATGCTCACCAGCGCCCAGCGCGGCGGCTCCCCGCCCACGAGTAGGACCGTGGCGGCCACCAGACCCGCCGCGGCCGGCGTCGGCAGGCCCACGAAGAAACGGCGGTCGCCGGTGCCCGTGTGCACGTTGAACCGCGCGAGCCGCAGCGCCCCGCAGATCACGAACAGGAAGGCGCCGAGCCACGCCGGACGACCCAGCGAGGAGAGTGCCGTCGTGTAGAGGAGGAAGGCCGGCGCCACGCAGAAGGACACGACATCGGCCAGCGAATCGAACTCGACGCCGAACTGGCTCGTGGCCCCCATCAGGCGCGCGATCCGCCCGTCGAGCATGTCCATGACGATCGCGACGAAGATCGCGAGCGCCGCCTGGTCGTACCGGAGCTGAACGCTCAGGATCAAGGCGAGGAAGCCGCAGAACAGGTTCCCGGTCGTGAGCAGGCTCGGCAGCAGGAAGATCCCGCGGCGACGCTGGGTCCGGAGCTCCTGCCACCGCCGGCGGCGGGGGCCGAGACCGCGGCGGCGCATCAGCGCAGCACTCCGATCACGCTCTCTCCGCCCCTGACCCGCGCGCCGACGTG
>QHRX01000212.1 GCA_003221455.1 Candidatus Rokuibacteriota bacterium | reverse complement strand
AGCACGACCCGGTAGACCGGCAGCATCTGGTTGTACGGCGCGCCGAAGAGGCCGAAGGCGGCCGCCAGCAGGGTCAGGGCGCGGAGCGTCGGGTGACCCCAGATGTAGGAGAGTCCGTCCGCGACCTGGCGGAAGACGGGGGGATGCGCGGCGCGCGGCGGCGCCGCGGGCAGCCTGAGGAGGGCCAACGCGACCAGGACGGCGCCGAAGCTGACGCCGTTGAGATAGAACGTCGAGGCGAAGCCGGCCGCGGGGACGAGCAGGCCGGCCAGCGCCGGCCCGAGGACGGCGGCCCCGTTGAAGGTGACCGACATGAGCGCGATCGCGGACAGGAAGTCCTCCCGCGGCACCAAGTGGGGCAGCAGCGCCTGGCGCGAGGGCTGGTCGAAGGCGAGCACGGTCGCCGAGAGGAAGCCGAGTAGCCAGACGTGCCAGACCTGGATCCAGCCGGCCTGGGTCAGGAACCCCTGGACCAGCGCGAAGGCGGCCGCCAGAGCCTGGGTCGCGTAGAGCAGGCGGCGCTTGTCGACCCGGTCCGCGATCGTCCCGCCGACGAGCGAGAGCGCGATCAGCGGAAGCGCGCGCGCGAGCCCGAGGATGCCGAGGTCCGTGGCGCGGCCGGTCATCTCGTGGATGAGCCAGGCCTGGGAGACGAGCTGCATCCAGGTGCCGACGTTGGAGACGATGAGGCCACCCCAGAGCAAGCGGAAGTTGCGGTGACCGAGCGCGGCGAAGCGGGGGGGGCGGGGCCCGGCCGCCGGGCGCCGGATCGTGGCGACAGGCTCCTCCCGCGGCCCGGGACGCGTCACGGCCGCGTCCGCTCGCCCGCCGGGCGCGGGAGAGCACGGCCGGCCGGGCCGGCTGTGGGCCGACGGGGCGCGGTGAGGCCTCGATCGTCCGCCGCCCGCCTCCGCCCGCGTCTGGCGCCGCCCCGCCGGACGCGGAGCGAGTCCCGGATCGAGCGGGCGCTCGGCATCGGTCGGCTAGCGGAGGGAGGACCGGAGCGCCGGAAACCACCCGGTCAGCGGCGAGTCCTCGCAGAGGATCGTGTCGTCGCGCACGGCACCGGTGGAGATGAGCCCGAACGGCACGCCGACCAGCTCGGAGAGCCGGTCGAGGTACTGCCGCGCCTTGGCCGGGAGATCCCCGAGCGTCCGCGCGCCCGCCGTCGAGGTCTGCCAGCCCGACAGCTCCTCGTACACCGGCTCGGCCGCGGCCCAGATCCGCTCCTCCACCGGGAACTCCGTCAGGAGCTCGCCCTCGTACCGGTATCCCGTGCAGACCTTGATGACATCGCACTGGTCGAGGACGTCGAGCTTCGTCAGCGCGAGCGCCTCGCACCCGTTGAGGCGCACGGCATAGCGGCCGACCACCGCGTCGAACCAGCCGCAGCGACGGGGCCGCCCGGTGACCGCGCCGTACTCGTTGCCGCGCACCCGGATCAGCTCGGCGGCCTCGCCGTGGAGCTCGGTCGGGAAGGGGCCGCCGCCCACGCGCGTCGTGTAGGCCTTGGAGACGCCGAACACGCCGTCGATCTTGGTCGGGGGCACCCCGGTCCCCGTCGACGCGCCGCCCGCCGTCGTCGACGACGAGGTGATGTACGGGTACGTGCCGTGGTCGACGTCGAGCATCGTCCCCTGGGCGCCCTCGAAGAGCACGGAGTAGCCGGCGTCGATCCAGCGCGCCAGCAGCAGCGCGGTGTCCGTGATGTAGGGGGCGAGCCAGCCGGCGAAGCGGAGATAGGGGATCAGGATCTCCTCGACGCTGAAGGTCGGCGCGTCGTAGATGTCCCGCAGGAGCCGGTTTTTCTGGGTGACGTTGTACTCGAGCTTCTCGCGGAAGAGGCGCTCGTCGAGCAGGTCGGCCATGCGGATGCCCACCCGGCCGGCCTTGTCCACGTAGGCGGGCCCGACGCCCTTGCCGGTGGTGCCGATGCGCCGGTTGCCGAGCTTGGCTTCGGAGGCGCGGTCGAGCGCCGGGTGGTACGGCAGGATCAGGTGGGCGTTCTTGGAGATGAAGAGGTTGCCGTCCAGCACGATGCCGCGCTGGACGAGCGACTCCATCTCCTGGATCAGCGACGCCGGATCGACGACCACCCCGCAGCCGATGAGGCAGCGCCGCCCGGGGTGGAGGATGCCCGACGGGATCGACTGGAGGACGAACTTCTCGCGCCCGACGACCACCGTATGGCCGGCGTTGTTGCCGCCCTGGTAGCGGACGACGACGTCGACGTAGGGCGTGAGGACGTCGACGACCTTGCCCTTGCCCTCGTCGCCCCACTGCGTGCCGAGCACGACGATGTTAGACATCGAAGTACCGCGCGGGCGCCTCGAGCACGGCGGCGATCGGCAGCTCGCGCGCGGCGCCGTCGCCGAGCTCGATCGCGCGCAGGTGCCCGGGAGCGATGTCGGGCCGGCCCACCACGAGGACCCGGCGCGCCCGCAGCGCGCGCGCGTACCCGATCGACTCCTCGAGCCCGCGGGTGATAATGTCGCGGGCGACGGAGGCGCCGAGGTCACGGAGCCGCCGCGAGAGCGAGAGGGCGGCCGTCTTCTCGGGGGTGAAGTCGATGATGAAGAACTCGGGGCCCGCGAGCGGCACCGTGACGCCCTGCGTCTCCATCGCGAGCAGCGCGCGGCCGACGTCGAAGGCAAAGCCCGTGGCCGGGCACTCGTAGCCGAACCGCCCGAGCATCTGGTCGTAGCGCCCGCCGCCCGCGATGGAGGCGCCGAGACCGGTCACGTACGCCTCGAAGTGGACCCCCGAGTAGTAGTCGAAGCCGCGGACCTCGCCGAGGTCCAGGATCACCGAGTCGGCGAGGCCGTAGATCCGGACGAGACGGTACACCTCGGAGAGGTTTTCGAGCGCGCGCTCCGAGCGCGCGTTGCGGACGAGGCGGCCGGCGCGCGCGAGCGCGTCGTCGCGGCCGACGAGCGCGGGCAGGGCCAGGAGCGCCTCCCCGACGTGGGCGGCCGGCGCGAGCTCGCCGACGAGCCGCGCGAGCGCGGAGGCGTCCTTGCGGGAGAGCGCCGCCTGGAGCTCCCGGGCGCGCGCGCGGTCCCCCTTGATCTCGTCGAGGAGGCCGCGCAGGAACTCCGCATGGCCGACGTCGAGCTGGAAGCGCTCGAGCCCGAGGGCCCGCAGCCCCTCCACGGTCATCGCGATCATCTCGGCGTCGGCCTCCGGCTTCTCGAGCCCGACGAGCTCGACGCCGGCCTGGTAGAACTCGCGGTAGCGCCCGACCTGCGGCTCGTCGTAGCGGAAGACGTTCGTCAGATAGGCGAGGCGGATCGGCCGCGGCTCGTCCCGGAGCCGGGTGGCGACGATGCGCGCGATCTGGGGCGTGACGTCCGCGCGCAGCGCGAGCAGCCGCCCGCTCTCCCGGTCGACCAGTTTGTACATCTTCTCCTGGAGCTCGACGTCTGTGCCGAGCGAGAGCACGTCAAAGTACTCGAACGACGGCGTGACGATCTCGCGGTAGCCCCAGGCGGTGAAGACGCCGAGCAGGCGCTCCTCGACCCAGCGCTTGCGCGCGGCCTCGTCGGGGAGGTAAATCTTGGCGCCCTTCGGCAGCTGGATGTTGCCCCCCGGGTCAGGGCTCACGGGGCGCCTCCAGGTGCCCGAGCGTGTTCATCCGGTGCACGGTCGCGGAGTCGGGCCGATACTCGATCTCGCTGATTCCGGCGGGCGTGGCGTGCACGACCCACAGGCGCTCCGGCCCGAGGCCGAGCGCCTGCAGCACGATCAACCGCACGATCACGCCGTGGGTCACCAGCACGACGGTCTGCCCGGCGTGAGCCCCCGCGAGCCGGGCGAGCCCACCGAGCGCCCGCGCGCCCGCCGTCGCGAGGTCCTCGCCCGCCGGAAAGCGGACCGTGTGCGGCTCCGCGCGCCACGCCGCGTGGAGCCCGCCGAACCGCGCCTCGACCTCGTCGAGGGTCATCCCCTCCCACGCGCCGAACGAGATCTCCTTGAAGGCCTCGTCCGCGATCACCCCGAGCCCGGACGGCTTCGCGATCTCGGCGGCCGTCTCGCGCGCACGCCCGAGCGGGCTCGTGTAGACCCGGGCCGCGCCCGACCCGGCGAGGGCGCGGGCGGTCCTCTCCGCCTGCACGCGCCCGTCGGCTGAGAGCGGGACATCCCGCCATCCCTGGAACCGGCGCTCGCGATTCCACGCGGTTTCCCCATGACGCACGAGGATCAGGCGAAAGGAACTCACGGAACGGATATTGTAGCGGATTACTTCGGCCCGGCGCTCACCGGCCTACAACTTCACGAGCTTGGCGAGCACGATGTCCGGCATGGCGCGGATCTCGTCGAGCACCGCCTCGGGCACCGGGTCGTCCAGATTGAGGATGGAGACCGCCCGCCCGCCCCGGCGCTCGCGGCCGAGCTGCATGCCCGCGATGTTGATGTGATGGCGGCCGCACAGGGTGCCGATCCGGCCCACGACGCCGGGGACGTCCAGGTTGGCGAACACGAGCATCCAGCCCTGCGGGACCGCCTCCAACGGGTAGCCGTCGATCCGCACGATCCGCGGCTCCCGGTGGTTGAAGAGCGCGCCGGCGACGCTCCACTCCCCGCGGTCGGTGGCGAGCGTCGCGCCGAGCAGGCTCGCGAAGCCGCCGCTGTCGGGGGTGGAGGTCTCGACGACGCGGAGGCCGCGAGCCCGGGCGACCAGCGCGGCGTTCACGTCGGTCACGCGTTCCTCCAGAATCACGTTCAGGAGCCCCCGGAGGAATGCGAGCGTGAGCGCGTCCGTCGGGTGCTCGGCCAGCCCGCCGCCGTAGGCGAGCCGCGCCTCCGCCATGCGGCCCTCGGCGAGCTGGGCCAGGAAGGACCCCAGACGCTCGGCGAGCGTGAAGTAGGGCGCCAGCTCGCGCAAGGTCTCGGCGTCGGCCGACGGCATGTTGACGGCGTTCAGCACCATGCCGCGGAGGAGCGCCGCCGCGACCTGCTCGGCGATGGCCAGCGCCACCGTGGACTGGGCTTCCTCGGTCGACGCGGCCAGGTGCGGCGTGACGATCACCTGGTCGAGCCCGAGCAGCGGGTGCCCCGCCGGCAGCGGCTCCTGCTCGAAGACGTCGAGGGCGGCCCCGCCCACGCGCCCGGCCCGGATCGCCGCCGCCAGCGCGGCCTCGTTGACGACGCCGCCCCGCGCGCAGTTGATGATCCGCACCCCCGCCTTCATCCGCGCGAACTGCGCCTCGTCGAGGAAGTTCCGCGTGTCCTTGCTGAGCGGGGTGTGAATCGAAATGAAGTCCGACCGCTGGAACAGATCGTCGAGCTCGACGCTCTCGACGCCCAGGCGCTCGGCGGCCTCCCGCGGCAGATAGGGATCGTAGGCGATCACCTTCAGGCTGAGGCCGAGCGCCCGGCGCGCGACCTCGGACCCGATCCGGCCGAGGCCCACGACGCCGAGGACCTTGTTGTAGACCTCGACGCCGGCGTACCGGCTCTTCTCCCAGCGGCCCGCCTTGAGCGCGCCGTGGGCCTGCGGGAGATTGCGGGCGAGGGCCAGCAGGAGCCCGATGGTGTGCTCGGCGACCGCAATCGTGTTGCCGCCGGGCGTGTTCATCACGATGACGCCGCGCTCGGTCGCCGCGTCGACGTCGATGTTGTCGACGCCGGCGCCGGCACGGCCGATGACGACCAGGTCCGGGTCGGCCTCGACGACCGCGCGGGTGACCCTCGTCGCGCTCCGGACGATCAGGCCGTGGAGGCCGCGGAGCCGCGCGACGAGCTCGGCCTCGGCGAGGGTCGGGACGGTCTCGACCTCGAGGCCTTCCTTCCGCAGATAGTCCACGCCGACGGGGGACAGCCCGTCCGTGACGAGGACCCGCTTCACGGCTTCTCGGCGAAGACCTTCTGGGCGGCCCGCACGCTCGCCCCGAAGTCGACCGGCACCCCGAGCTCGGCCAGCACCTGCTCGAGCGCCGCCAGGGCGGAGATCGTGTCGAACTCGGCCGCGTACCCCATGTGCCCGAGGCGGAAGATCCGGCCCTTCATCTCCCCCTGCCCGCCGGCGATCGTGATGTTGTGCGTCTTCGAGAACGCGGCGACGATCTTCTCGGCGTCGACGCCCCGTGGCGCGTGGACGGAGGTGAGCGCCGGGCTCGGCGTAGCCTTGGCGAACAGTTCCAGGCCGAGCGCCTCGACGCCGGCGCGGGTCGCGCGCGCGAGCCGGTCGTGGCGCTTGAACACCTGCGGGAGGCCCTCCGCCTCCAGCATCCGGAGCACCTCACGGAGCCCCACGATGATCGACACCGCGGGCGTGAAGTGCGCCTCGCTCTTCACGACGAACGCCCGCTCCTGGATGAGGTTGAAATAGTACTTGGGCAGGGTGGAGGTCTTCGCCCGGGCCCACGCTCGCTCCGAGAGCGCGCAGAAGCCGAGCCCGGGCGGCAGCATCAAGCCCTTCTGGGAGCCGGCGACGACCACGTCCACCCCCCAGGCGTCCGTCTCGAGGTTCGCGATCGCCAGGCTCGAGACCGCGTCAACGATCAGGATCGCGTCGGTCGGCCGGGTCACGGCCGCGAAGCCCCGGACGTCGTGGAGCACGCCCGTCGACGACTCGCTGTGCTGGGTGAGCACGGCCTTGATCGACGGCGTCTTGCCGAGGGCCTCGGCGACCCGCTCGGCGGGCACGGTCTGCCCGAAGGGGGCCGCCAGCTCGATCACGTTGAGACCGTAGGCCTTGCCGATCTCGACCCAGCGCTCGCCGAACTTCCCCGCCCGCACGACCGCGACCGTGTCGCCCGCGGAGAGTGTGTTCACCACGGCGGCTTCCATTGCCCCCGTCCCCGAGCAGGCGAGCGGCACGACGTCGGTTTGCGTCTGGAAGATCCGCGCGAGCCCGCGCCGCACCTCCGTGAAGAGCGCCTCGTACTCGGGCGTCCGGTGGTGGATCATGGGCTGGGCCATGGCGAGCAGCGCCTGGCTCGGGACCGGCGTCGGACCGGGGGCCATCAGCTGGTATTTCTTCATCGGCGAGTCTCCACGTCGCGTGCGCCGCAATCAACGCCGCGACGACCGAGCCGCGCCCGCGGCGCACCTCCGTCATGATACCCCAAAATCAGCGGATGCGAAGCCCGGCCGCGCGCGGGGCGCCCCGGACGGAACGACCGAGGGCGGTCACGAAGATCGCGTCGAGCCCAGCCGCGTGCGGCGAGAAAAAGTCCGTCACGTCGCGGTCGTAGAACGTGAGGCCCGAGGCGCCGAACCCCTGCGCGTAGGCGGCGAGGTAGGCGCGGCCGCCGGCCCAGCCGGCCGCGAGGTTCGCCAGCCGGTAGCCGCGATTGCCCCAGATCCCGAGGATCGGATCGAGCGGCGCGAGGAAGTAGATGACCGCGGCGGCGTCGCCGCCGAGCGGCTGCTCGAGGCAGAGGTACGCCGACCGGGCCCGGTGGTCGCCGGCGCGCAGCGCCTCGAGGCGCGGCTCCCCGGGCCAGTAGCCATAGCTCCCCGGCGCGATCCCCTCGACGGCGCTGACGATCAGGTAGAGCCACACCAGGGGCCCCGGGACGTCGGCCGGCATGGGGCTCGTGGCCGCGGCGAGCGCGGTCGACAGCTCGACCGCCGTCAGCGGCTCGTGCGCGAACTGCCGCGTCGACGCGCGGCGGAGGATCGTCTCACCGAGGCCCCGCCCGGCCGCCGGCCGCGGCGGCGGCAGCAGGACGGGCTGCCCGCGCGGGGTCCGCGCGGGCAAGGGTCCGCCCTGCCGCCAGGCGCGCACCGCCTCCGGCGTGTCGAGCATCGACGCGGCGTGCACCTCGCGGAGGGCGGGGTAGTCCACCTCCGCAGACGAGAGCGGGAGGACCGGGTGGCTGATCGGGGGGACGCCCGAGGCGCCCGGGGGGCCCGCCGGGTTGACCGGCGAGGGGCGGGCCGAGGCCCGGCCGACGCCCGTCGGCGCGAGCCCCAACCCCACGAGCTCGAGGGCGGCCTCCCGCGCCGGATCGAGGCCGAGCAGCCGGCCGAGGTCGGCGTCGACGAACGCCGTCAGGATCCGCGGCGCGAGCCCGAGCAGGCCGGCCGCCGCCAGCATGTTCGCGAGCATCGTCCCCGAATCCCAGAAGAGATGGCGGTAGGCGCGCGCCTGGTATTTCCAGGTGTTGCGCCAGTAGATCGCCGAGAGCACGAGCGTCGACGGCCGGCGCGCCAGCTCGGGCTCGGCGGCGGCGTCGGCGAGGGCCCCCCGATAGTCTCCGTCGCGGAGGCGCCGCAGGCGGAAGTCGCCCGGCGAGAAGTGATAGACCCCGGCGCCGAGCCCCTCGACCGCCCCGGCGACGACATATACCTCGGTCTGGTACAGGGCGCCCGTCGACGGCGCCGCGCGAAAGCGGGTCTCCTCTCCGCCCGGATAGGTCTTCTTCCGCGTGAGACCGGCGGAGAAGAAGAGCACCGCGGCGAGCGTCCCGAGGGTGAGCGGGCCGGCGGCGTCCGGCGCCGGCCCCGCGAGCGCGGTCAGGGCGTCGCCCGCCAGCGGATCGAAGGCGGTGGGGAGCGGGACCTCTGGGAGATCCGGATAGACCTTGAACGGGAGCGGCCTCACCGCCCAGTCGAGAGCGTGGCCGCTCGACCGGACCGACGCCGGTGAGTGCGCGGTTCGATCGTGGAACGCGCGAGCGACCTCGATGTCTCGGTTCGTCCCGGCCATTCTCGGGTGGGAGCCCTGCGGGGCCGAGTCAGGAGAAGCGGTAGGGGGGGCGGTAGACGCCGCGCTCCGTGATAATCGCGGCGATCAGCGCGGCCGGCGTCACGTCGAACGCCGGGTTGAAGACCGGCGACTCGTCGGGCGCGGTCTGCTGGCTTCCGACCCGGCGCACCTCGGCGGCGTCCCGCTCCTCGATCGGGATGCCGGCGCCCGACGGGATGGTCGGGTCGATCGTCGAGGAGGGCGCCGCCACGTAGAACGGCAGCCCGTGGTACCGGGCGAGCACGGCGAGCGAGTAGGTGCCGATCTTGTTGGCGGTATCGCCGTTGGCGGCAACCCGGTCCGCGCCGGTGATGACGAGGTCGACCTGGCTCCGCGCCATCACGGCGGCGGCGGCGACGTCGGCGATGAGCCGGTGGGGGATGCCGTCTCTGACGCACTCCCACGCGGTGAGCCGGGACCCCTGCAGGACGGGGCGCGTCTCGTCCACCCACACGAGCGCGACCTTGCCCTGCTCGTGCGCCGCCCGCACGACCCCGAGCGCCGTGCCGTAGCCGGCCGTGGCGAGGGCGCCCGCGTTGCAGTGGGTGAGGATCCGGGCCCCGGCCGGCACCAGCACGGCCCCGTGCTGGCCGAGGGCCCGGTTGGCGGCGAGGTCCTCCTCGAGGATGGCCTGGGCCTCGGCGAGCAGCCGGGCCCGCAGCGCCGGCAGCGGCGCCGTGCGCTCCCCGACCGCCACGCGCTTCACGCGGTCGAGCGCCCAGAAGAGGTTGACGGCCGTCGGCCGCGTCGCCGCCAGGCCCTTGATCGCGGTCTCGAGGTCGGCGAGGAACGCGTCGAACGTCGCCGCGGGGCTCGTGCGCGCGGCCAGAGCGACGCCGAACGCTGCCGCCACGCCGATCGCGGGCGCACCGCGCACGACGAGCGTGCGGATCGCGGCGGCGACCTCCTCCCAGGTCGCACACGCCCGCTCGACTTCCTCGCGGGGGAGCCGCGTCTGGTCGAGCAGGTGCAGGCGGTCGCCCTGCCAGCGGACCGGCGCGATCATGCCCCGAGCCGCGCGCGGAGCGCGGCCGCACTCACGCCGGCGACGCGCACGAGCTTGTCGCGGCTCCGCTCGCCCGCGACCACGCTCACGGCCGAGCGGGCCACGCCGGCGGCGCGGGCGATCAGGTCGACCACGGCCGCGTTGGCTCGGCCCTCGAGCGGCGGCGCGCTCACCCGGAGACGGAGCGTCTCCTCCCGCCAGCCGACGACCTCGTCGCGCGACGCGCGGGGCTCGACGCGGACGCGGAGCCGGGCCGCGGGAGGAGCCGCCCCCGTCACTCGGTCCCGGCCTCGCCCAAGTCCGCGTCGGCCAGCCTGAGGTAGCGCTCGACCGCGACCTTCACGCTCTCGGCGAGCTGCCGGTGCAGAAGCTTGAGGGAGTGCATGTCAGCCCGGATCCGCGCCTCCTCCGCCCGCGCCGCGTCGAGCACCTTCTCGCTCCGGAGCTGGGCCTCGTCGACGATCAGCTGCGCCTCCCGGCGGGCGGTGGCCTTGAGCTCCTCGCTCATGCGCTGGCCGGTGACCAGGGTGTCCTGCAGCGCCCGCTCGAGGTCGGCGAAGCCGCGCGCCCGCTCCTCGAGGACCGCCAGCTGCTCTTTGAGGAGCGCGTTCTCCTTCAGGATCGTCTCGTAGTCCTCGGCGACATCCTGGAGGAACGCGTCCACCTCCTGCACGTCGAAGCCACGGAACATGCGGACCGTGAACTGTTGCTGCCGGACGTCGAGCGGCGTGATGCGCATGGAGACCTCCTCAGTACAGCGACGGCAGGACCACCCGCTGCACGAACTGGATCGCGATCAGCACGATCACCGGCGACAGATCGAGCCCGGCCGTTCGCCACGGCGGCAGCAGCCGGCGGACCGGCTCCAGCACGGGCTCGGTGGCCCGGCGGAGGAAGACCACGATCGGGTTGCGCGGGTCCGGGCTCACCCAGGTGATCAGCGCGGCGGCGATGATGACCCAGGAGTAGAGGTCGAGGAGCCAACCGACGAAGCCGATGAGCCGGACTGCGACCACGTTATCCACTCCGTCCGAGCTCCTGCGAGCGACGGGTCGCCCGCTCGATCGCGCCGATCAAGGCGCGCCGGAGGCCGCCGTCCTCGAGGGCGGCGACGCCGGCCATGGTCGTCCCCCCCGGGGAGGCCACCATGTCCTTCAGCTGGCCGGGATGCAGGCCCGTCTCGAGCAGGAGGCGGGCAGTGCCCAGCACCGTCTGCACCGCCAAGGTCATCGCGGTCGCGCGATCCAGGCCCATGTTGACGCCGCCGTCGGCCAGCCCCTCGATCACCAGCGCGACGTAGGCGGGACCGGACCCGGAGAGCGCGGTGACCGCGTCCATCAGCTCCTCGTCGAGGACGACGACCTTGCCCACGGCGCCGAAGATCTCCTGGACCGTCTCGAGGTCCCCCGCGTGGAGCCCGTCGGCCTTCGCGATCGCGGTGGCGGCTTCGAGGACGAGGGCTGCGGTGTTCGGCATCACGCGGACGAGGCGGACCCCCGCGGGGAGCTCGGCGCGCAGGCGGGCGGTCGGCACGCCGGCGGCGATCGAGACGAGCAGCGTGCGCGCGGTCACGCCGGGGGCGATCTCCCGGAGCACGGCCGTCATGACCTGCGGCTTCACCGCGAGGATGACCACGTCGGCCCGGCCGACGAGCTGGCGGATGTCGGGGCACATCTGGATGCCGTACTGCCGCTCGAGCTGGCCGAGCCGCTCCGCGCGCACGTCGGTCGCCACGATCGCGGCCGACGGTACCAGGCCCGCGGTGAGGAGCCCCTTGATCAGGGCCTCGCCCATGTTGCCCGCCCCCACGAAGCCGACCGTCTTGCCTTTGATGCTCACGCGGCCTTGCCTCGCTCGCCGAAGATCGCCGTCCCCACGCGGATCGCCGTCGCGCCCTCCTCGATCGCCACCTCGAAATCGGCGCTCATGCCCATCGACAGCTCCGGAAGCCCGGCCGCGTCGCGCAGCTCGCGGAGCGCGCGGAACCAGGGGCGCGCCTGCTCCGGATCGGCGGTCGCGGGCGGGACGGCCATGAGCCCGCGTACCTCGAGGCGCGGCAGCGTCCGGAGCAGGTCGAGAGCGGGCTTCACCTCGGCCGGCGCGAAGCCCCCCTTCGAGGGCTCGCCAGCCAGATTGACTTCGACCAGCACGGCCACCGGCCGACGGGCCCGCCGCGCGAGCTCGGCCGCGAGCGGCAGGCGATCGACCGACTGGATGACGTCGAACAGCTCGAGGGCGTCCGTGACCTTGTTGGTCTGCAGGCGTCCGATGAGGTGCCAGGGCACGGGGCGCCCGAGCGCCCGGACCTTGTCGCGGGCTTCCTGGACACGGTTCTCACCAAGGGCCGGCAGGCCGCCCTCGAGGGCCGCGCGGAGGCGCTCGGCGGGGACGGTCTTGGAGACCCCGATCAGCAGAATGTCCTCCGGCCGGCGCCCCGCCCGGCGCGCCGCGCGCGCCATCTGCTCGCGCACGCGCTCGAGATTGGCCCGCACATCGTCCATGAGCCGTACCGCCGATTCTAGCACACGGTCCCGGGGCTGCCCGGCGCCGATGACCCGAGAGGCAGAACGGCGTTGACAACTCCGCGCCCTCGGCAGAGAGTCTCGCCACCGGACCGGGAGGGGCGCGGCCGCGGGCCTCTCGGTCGCTCGGGGGTGCGCGAGCCGGAGACGGCGCGAGGAGGACGAACATGGCTTCACCGTCGGCCGGTCCGCTGCGGATCGGCCTGCTCGGCAGCGGGTTCATCGCCCACTTCCACCTCCAGGCCCTGCTCGGCGTGCGCGACGTCCAGGTGGCGGGCGTCTTCAGCCCGACGGCCGCCCACCGCGACGCGCTGGCGGCGAAGGCCGACCTGCTCGGGCTCGGGCCCTGCGCTACCTTTCCGTCGGTCGAGGCGCTGGCGGGCTCCCGGGCGATCGACGCGGTCTGGATTCTCGGCCCGAACCACACCCGGCTCGAGCACATGCGCGTCCTCCACCGGGCGGCCAAGGACGGCCGCACGGGGGTCCGGGCCGTGGCCTGCGAGAAGCCGCTGGCCCGGAACCTGAAGGAGGCGCGCGAGATGCTGCGCCTGGCCGAGGACGCCGGGCTCCTGACCGGCTACCTCGAGAACCAGATCTTCTCCACGGCCATCCAGCGCGGCAAGGAGATCGTCTGGCGGCGCGGCGCGGCCAACGCCGGTCGGCCCTATCTGGCCCGCGCGGCGGAGGAGCACAGCGGCCCGCACCGACCCTGGTTCTGGCTCGGCAGCAAGCAGGGCGGCGGCGTGCTCTCCGACATGATGTGCCACAGCCTGGAGGTGGCGCGCTTCCTGCTGACCGACCCCGACAAGCCCCGGTCGAGCCTCCGCCCGCTGAGCGCCAGCGGCACGATCGCCACGCTCAAGTGGACGCGGCCCGAATACGTGCGGCGGCTCCAGGAGCTGATGGGGCCCGAGGTCGACTACGCGCGGACGCCGGCCGAGGACTTCGCACGCGGCACGATCGTGCTCGAGGACGACCGGACGCAACGGCTGATCATCGAGGCCACGACGTCGTGGTCGTATGTGGGCCCGGGGCTCCGCCTGCAGATGGAGCTGCTCGGTCCGGAGTACGCGATGGAGTTCAACAGCCTGAACACCGGCCTGCGCGTCTTCATGTCGCGCGCCGTCTCCGGCAGTGCCGGCGAGGACCTCGTCGAGAAGCAGAACGCCGAGCAGGGGCTCATGCCCATTCTCGAGGACGAGGCCGGCGTCTACGGCTACACCCTCGAGGACCGCCACATGGTCGAGCGGTTCCGCCAGGGTAAGCGCCCCCTCGAGACCTTCGAGGACGGCGTCGCGGTCGTCGAGCTGCTGATGGCGCTCTACAAGTCCGCGGAGACCGGTCAGACCGTGACCCTGCCCGACGCCGGTCTCGAGGATTTCGTCCCGGCGGTCGCGCGCGGCCTCTACCGGGGGTAGCGTGACCGGCGGGTCAGCCGGCCGCCGGCAGCATCGCGAGCGTCACGAGGCGGCCAGGGCTGCCCTTGCGGTGCGAGTGGAAGAGATCGGGGCGGCAAGCGGTGCAGAGGCGCGCGTTCGCGATGCGCCCGGGATCGACGCCGGCCCGGGCGAGCTCGGCCTCGTTGACCGCCCACAGGTCGAGCAGCCACCGCCCGTCGCCGCGGGGGGTGATCCAGGGCTCCACCGGCCCCAGGGCGGCGCGGAGCGGATCGAGCACGGCCTGGTCGACCTCGTAGCAGCACGGGCCGATCGAGGGGCCGATCGCCGCGACGATCCGTGCCGGCGCGCCGCCGCGCGCGGCCAGCGCCTGCACCGCCGCCCGCGCCGTGCCCCCGACGGTGCCGCGCCAGCCCACGTGGGCGAGCGCGAGCGCGCGAACCTGGGGGTCGTAGAGGACGACCGGCAGGCAGTCGGCGGTGACGATGGCGGCGGGCAGACCCGCGGTCGTCGTGAGGAGCACGTCGGCCTCGCCGGCCGAGCCGCCGCCCGTGGCGCGGGCGGCCGCGGCGCCGTGCACCTGGCGGGCGAAGGCGACCGCCGGCACGGCGCCGTCGATGGCGAAGGCGGTGCGGGCCTCGGCGCTGAAGGGCGCCCCCCCCGCGGGCGTGGTGGGGCAGTGCCGGGTGGTCGTCGCGTGCGGGAGCCCGGCCGCCGTCAGCGCCTCGAAGCCGAGGTGTGTCGGCGGCGTCCCGTGCCAGCGGATCGCCGCCCCGCCCGCGCCGGCGCGGCTAGTCGGCCTGTCGGCGGAGGAAGGCCGGGACGTCGAGATCCTCCTCGGCCGCGTCGGCCGGGCCGGGCGCGTCATCGCCGCGGACCTCGGCGAGCCGGCGCCGCCACGCGGGCGAGCTCGCGGGGGCGTGGCGCGGCGCCTTCGGGAGATCGACGACCTTGCCCGTCGGCTGGCTCGCCTCCCGCTTCTCTGTGAACCCGGTGGCGATGACCGTCATGCGGATCTCGTCCTGGAGGGTCGGGTCGATCACGGCGCCGAAGATGATGTTGGCGTCGTCGTGCGCCGCCTCCTGAACGATCCGGGCGGCCTCGTCGATCTCGTGGAGCGACAGGTCGGGCCCGCCCGTGAAGTTGATCAGGATCCCGCGCGCGCCCTCGATCGACGTCTCATCAAGGAGGGGGCTCGCCACCGCCTTCTGCGCGGCCTCGAGCGCTCGGTGCGCGCCGCGGCCGCTGCCGGCGCCCATGAGCGCCATGCCCATGCCCGACATGATCGTGCGCACGTCGGCGAAGTCGAGGTTGATCAGGCCCGGCACCAGGATCAGATCGGAGATGCCCTGGACCGCCTGCTGGAGGATCGAGTCGGCGATGCGAAACGCCTCCTGCATCCCGGTCCCGCGCTCGACGACCGCGAAGAGGCGCTGGTTCGGGATCGTGATCAGCGTGTCGACGACGCTGCGGAGCGCGTCGAGACCGGCCTCGGCTTGCTGCATGCGCCGACGCCCCTCGAAGTGGAAGGGCTTGGTGACGACGCCGACGGTGAGAATGCCGAGGTCCTTGGCGAGCGAGGCGACGACGGGGGCGGCGCCGGTGCCGGTGCCGCCCCCGAGCCCGGCGGTGATGAACACCATGTCCGCGCCCTCGAGGAGGCGGGCGATCTGCTCCGGGTCCTCCTCGACCGCCTTGCGCCCGATCTCCGGGTTGGCGCCGGCGCCGAGCCCCTGGGTCAGCTTGGCGCCGAGCTGGACCTTGATCGGGGCCAGCGACGCCCGCAGGGCCTGGGCGTCCGTGTTGGCGGCAATCAGGTCGACCCCCCCGAACTTCGATTCCACCATGCGGTTGATGGAGTTGCCGCCGGCGCCGCCGAGCCCGATGACCTTGATCTTCGCCCCCTGCCGCACCTCCTCGAGCTCGAACATCGGCCGCCGTCCGCGATCCCCCTCCATTCGCGCCTCCTTGCGGGCGTCGGCGCCGGACCTGCCGGCGGCGCGACGCAGGTTCAGGGGCAGCTCCCCCTGCGACTTAGAAGATTTCACCGAACCACTCGGACATCCGCCGCGAGATGCGCGCGAAGAGGGTGCCGTCGCCGCCGTCGAACGGCGCCGTGGCCGGGGCGCGCCCGCGGGCTCCCCAGAGCGCCAGCCCGACGCCGGTCGCGTAGATCGGGCTCCGGACCACGTCGGCGAGGCCGCCGAGCGCCCCGGGGACGCCCCGTCGCGCCGGCAGGTCCAACACCTGCTCGGCCAGCTCGGGGACGCCTTCCATGATCGAGGTGCCGCCGGTCACGACCACGCCGGCGGTCGCCGCGTCCTGGAGCGCGCACTTCGACAGCTCGCGGGCGACCAGCGTGAAGATTTCCTCGACCCGCGGCTGGACGATCTCGGACAGGATTTGCCGGGAGAGCTGCCGCGGCTTGCGCCCGCCGACCGACGGCACCTCGATCGTCTCGTCCTCCCGCACCAGCGAGGTGAGGGAGCAGCCGTAGCGCTTCTTGAGGTCCTCGGCCTCCCCGGTCGGCGTGCGCAGCCCGACGGCGATGTCGTTCGTGATGTGGTCGCCGCCGAGCGGCAGGATCGCCGTGTGCCAGATGGCGCCCTCGCGGAAGAGCGCGGCGTCGGTGGTGCCGCCGCCGATGTCGATCAGGAGGACGCCGAGCTCCTTCTCGTCGGGCGAGAGCACGGCCTCGGCGGAGGCGAGCGGCTCGAGCACGATGTCCTGCACGGTGAGGCCGGCTCGGTTCACCGACCGCACCACGTTCTGGATCGACGTCACGGCGCCGGTGACGATATGCACCTCGACCTCGAGCCGCACGCCCGACATACCGAGCGGCTCCCGCACCCCGTCCTGCTCGTCCACCACGAAGGCCTGCGGCAGCACGTGGAGGATCTCGCGGTCCTGGGGGAGGTTGATGGCCTTGGCCGCCTCGAGCGCGCGCTCCACGTCGGAGGCGCTCACCTCGCGGTTGCGGCCGGAGACCGCCACCACGCCGCGACTGTTGAGGCCGCGGATGTGCCCGCCGGCCACCCCGGCATACACGGACGCGACCTCGACCCCCGCCATCTGCTCTGCCTCCGCCACCGCCTTCCGGATCGACTCGACGGTGGAGTCGATGTTGACGACGACCCCCTTGCGGAGGCCCCGCGACGCCGCGGCGCCGACGCCGACGACGTCGAGCCGCCCCACCGGGCTCACCTCGGCGATGATCGCGCAGATCTTCGTGGTGCCGACGTCGAGGCCGACGATCACGCTCGGCTCCCGCCCGCGTCTCACCGCGACCCGCCCCCGTTGAGGACGACCTGGTCGCGAAAGCGCAGGTCAATCGAGGTCACCGGCTCCGGCGCCGCCGCGAGCTGGCCGAGCACGCCCTCGAGGCGGGCGAGCCGGCCGTCCCAGTTGTCGGCGCCGAGCCGGACCTCCACGCCGTCCACGGTGTAGAGCACCGGGTCGTCGGGCCGGCTCACGTCGATCTCCGAGATCTGGTCGACGAGCGAGCTCCCGCTCCGGAGGAGCACGCGGATCAGCGCGATCGCCTCCTGCGCCCGCGGCGACGGCCGCTCGCGCATCACCGCCAGCTCGTCCGGGGTGAGTCCGCTGATCACGGGCGCTCGCGGCGCCACCGCCTCGCGCTCGACGCCGACCGGCACGCCCTCCTCGTCGACCCAGTGGAGCCGGCCCGCGTGCACGAGCGTGAAGGGCCGGCGCTCCTCGACCACGATCGTCACCCGGTTCGGCCAGGCGCGGACGACCTCGGCGTGGCGGATCGCGGGCAAGGCCTCGACCCGGCGCTCGACCTCGTCGGTGCGCAGCCGGAGGAGATTGGTGCCGGGCGCGATCGCCGCAGCCTCAGCGATCGCCCGGGGCGCGACCCGGCTCGCCCCCCGAACGTCCACGGCGGTCACGCCGAAGCGGGCCGCGGTGAGGACGAAGTGGGCGGCGAGCGCGCCCGCGGCCAGCGCGCCCGCGGCGGCAAGTCCCGTGAGCGTCGCCGCGATCCGACGGCCGGCGCGGCGCGCGGCGGCCCGGCGAACGCGCTGCGACACGATCAGCGCCGGCCGCTCGCTGATGTCTTCGTAGGCTCGGTGAATCCCGCGCGGTGACAAGAGTCGGGTGGCCCTCACGCGCGCCCGTCCTGCCCTCTCGGCGGCATCGGCGCGGCTCCGGTCACTCGCGCGCGGCCCCGCCGCGGGCGGGCGGCCCCCCGAATCTCGGCTCGGCCGGCTTGACGCGCACGCTACTCCCCCATGATCCGGATCTCGGTCTCGAGCGTGATCCCGAACTGGGCGTGGACGCGCTCGCGCGTCATGTCCATGAGGCCGAGCACGTCGGCGGCGGTGGCGCCGCCGCGGTTGACGATGAAGTTCGCGTGCTTCGAGGAGACCTCCGCGCCGCTCAGCCGCTTGCCCTTGAGCCCGACCTTCTCGATGAAGCGCCCCGCGGTGTCGCCGGGGGGGTTCTTCCAGACGCAGCCCGCCGAGGCCAGCGCGAGGGGCTGGGTCGCCTTCTTCTGCTTGAGGCGTGCCTTGATGTCCTTCTGGATCTCGGCCTGCGGACGGCGATGGAGCCGGAGCCGGCAGCCGATCAAGGTGGCGCCCGGCGGGTGATCGAACTGGCGGTACGAGAACGCCCCCTCGGTCGGCTTGAACTCGCCGAGGGTGCCGTCGGGGTGGAGGAAGTAGACGGCCGACACGAAGTCGCCGATCCAGCCGTCCGGCGTGCCGGCGTTCATCGCCAGCGCCCCGCCGATCGTCGCCGGGATCCCGACCAGGCACTCGATGCCGCCCAGGTTGAGCGCCCCCGCCTCGCGGATCACCGCCGACAGGCT